>JAGBIC010000032.1 GCA_017935185.1 Alistipes sp.
AAATTAACGCTAAATATTTGCGCTATATTTCATATCTGCTATTTTTTTAGCTGTAAATGTTGTTTCTGTGGGTGTAAATTGCTTTCTGTTGGGTCATTTTGCGAAAAATCACTATCTTTGTAAAAAATATTTCGACTATGGAATCAAAACTTGTATTATACAATACTCTGACTCGTCGCAAGGAGGTTTTTGAGACTCTGAATGAGGGTCGTGTCGGCATGTATGTATGTGGTCCTACTGTGTATGGCGATCCCCATTTGGGGCATACTCGACCTGCTGTGACGTTTGATCTTATGTTCCGTTATTTGAAGGCTTTGGGTTACAAGGTGCGTTATGTGCGTAATATTACCGACGTGGGCCATTTGGAGCATGATGCCGATGAGGGTGAAGATAAGATTGCAAAGAAGGCCCGCTTGGAGCAGTTGGAGCCTATGGAGGTTGCCCACTATTACACCGAGCGTTATCGTAAGGCGATGGAGCAGTTGAATGTGCTCTCTCCGTCGATTGAGCCCCATGCATCGGGCCATATCATTGAGCAGATAGATTTTGTGAAGCGTATTTTTGATGCGGGCTACGCCTACGAGTCGAATGGTTCGGTATATTTCGATGTCGAGAAGTATAATAAGGATTACCATTATGGTAAACTCTCTGGTCGCAACCTCGACGATATTGTGGCAAATACCCGTGACCTTGATGGTCAGAGCGATAAGCGTAATTCGTTTGATTTCGCATTGTGGAAGAAGGCTTCACCCGAGCATATCATGCGTTGGCCATCTCCGTGGTCTGACGGATTCCCCGGATGGCACATGGAGTGTTCTGCCATGAGTTGCAAGTATCTGGGTGAGCAGTTCGATATCCATGGCGGTGGAATGGATTTGATGTTCCCCCACCACGAGTGTGAGATTGCACAGGCGACAGCCGCTTTGGGCAATGACTCGGCTCGTTATTGGGTACATAACAATATGATTACCATTGATGGCCAGAAGATGGGTAAGTCTTATGGCAATTTCATCACATTGGAGGAACTTTTCAATGGCACACATGCCAAGCTCGAGCAGGCATATTCGCCTATGACTATTCGTTTCTTTGTGTTGCAGGCTCATTACCGCTCAACTTTGGACTTCTCGAATGCTGCTTTGCAGGCTGCCGAGAAGGGCCTTGACCGCTTGATGAAGGGAGTGGAGACTTTGGATAAGATTAAGGCCTCGGCTGCCACATCGGAGGGAATAAATATCTCTGATTTGCGTAAGCGTTGCCGTGAGGCTATGGATGATGACCTGAATTCCCCCATGGTTATCTCTGCCCTGTTTGATTATGTACGTACCATCAATCAGATTGCCGAGGGTCAGCAGACAATCTCGGAGGCCGATTTGGCGGCACTTAAGGATATATTCAATCTCTATGTCTTTGAGGTTTTGGGTCTGCGCAACGAGAAGGCTGAGGATGCAGCCGGTGGCGGCGATATGCTCAAGAAGGTTGTAGATATGATTCTTGCTGTACGTCAGGATGCCAAGGCCGCGAAGGATTGGGCTACCTCTGACAAGATTCGTAACGAACTCACGGCTATCGGTATTCGTGTTAAGGACCGTAAGGACGGAGTGGATTGGGAGATTGAGTAAAACTCCGTTTTGTTATGGAGATAGCATTAGCATTATTTATCTTCTCGATTTTGTGCTATTGTTTTTCAAGTAGTGGCCGTCCGAGTAGTGCGTCTTCGGATGATGGAACATCGTTCTCCGATCTTGATGAGATAGAGGCTGTCGATAGCCTTGAAGAGCTCGAAGAGATTCTCTCTGATGAAAGCGGCGATGAGTACAATGACGAGTACGATGATGAGTATGATGATGAAGATTCTGATGAATCGGAAGATGCAGTGCTAAAATGATGATTATATTTGAATTGATAGGTATTAGATAATGATTTCCGAAGAACAGATTAAAGAGGCTATAAGACGACAGGATTCGTTGGGGAGGTGTCTTTGACATCGCTCAAAGGCGCATAGACCTCCAGAATGAGGAGGAGAAGACCCACGACCCCGCTTTTTGGGATGATGCCGAGGCTGCGCAGAAGCAGTTGCGCAAGGTGGCAGCCATAAAGAGTTGGGTTGAGGATTATGATGCTGTGGCGAAAGCTGTGGAAGATTTAACCCTTATGCCCGAATTTGTGGCAGCTGAACTATCCACAGAGGCTGAAGTGGAGGAGCATTATGCCAAGACCATGGAACTCATTGAGGCTCTCGAGTTGCGAAATATGTTGCGCTCGGAGGAGGATAAGATGGGTGCCATTATGGATATCAATGCCGGTGCGGGTGGTACCGAGGCGTTGGATTGGGCTTCGATGTTGTTGCGTATGTATACCCGCTGGTGCGATGCACATGGATATAAATATCGCATGATGGATTATCAGGCAGGCGATGAGGTGGGTGTTAAATCATGTACGCTCGAGATTGAAGGCGATTTTGCTTATGGCTATCTGAAGAGTGAGAATGGCGTGCATCGTATGGTGCGCCTTTCGCCCTTTAATGCCAATAACAAGCGTCAAACGACATTTGCATCGGTCTTTGTGGCTCCTGCGGTGGATGATTCTATCGATATTGTCATCAATCCGTCCGATTATGAGTGGGATACCTTCCGTTCCAGCGGTGCGGGTGGCCAGAATGTAAATAAGGTGGAAACAGCTGTTCGCCTGCGCTATCATGGTAAGGATCCCGATACTGGTGAGGCTGTTGAGTTCTTGATTGAGAATAGCGAGACGCGCTCACAGCTGATGAATCGCGAGAATGCCATGCGAATCTTGCGTTCAAAACTCTATCAGCGTGAGATGGAGAAGCGCATGGCCACGCAGCAAGCGTTGGAGTCCACCAAGAAACGTATAGAGTGGGGCTCGCAGATTCGTTCTTATGTTTTTGATGACAGACGTGTCAAGGATCATCGTACCGGATTCCAAACTTCGAATGTGGAGTCTGTTATGGATGGTGATCTGGACGGTTTCATCAAAGAGTACCTGATGCAGACGGGTGGTGCGCAGTAGATAATGATTTGACCAAACATGTAAATTCTGTGTGGTATGTCAAGGTGAAAATCGTGCGTTACGACCAACTCTGCATAGTTTTTTTAACTTTTTTTGATTTTTTTTACTCCATTTTTTGTTAAATGGAAAAATATGCCTACATTTGCAAACCAATTTAAGGAATTGGAGCCCAGATGGCGGAATCGGTAGACGCGCTGGTCTCAAACACCAGTAGGTTCACCCCTGTGCCGGTTCGACCCCGGCTCTGGGTACGAAAAAGGAGAAACGATAGTTTCTCCTTTTTTTGTACCATATGATGTTCTATTTTCGAACGAAGTTGTTAGTGCCCACAAATAGAAGCTCCTCTGTGTGAATATTCGCACAGAGGAGCTTTTGCGTGCGCGATATTTTATCTCATGCCGCCGGGACGGCCGCCACCCATACCCATACCCATCGGCATGCCGCCCATTGGCATACCCTGACGACCGGTCTGGTAATCCTCGATATTCTTCGACCCCTTTTTGCCGAACAAACGCAAGTTGTAATTAAACTGTACGCTTATGTAGCGGCCGATAACGCTGTTCCATGAGTTCTGTGTGAAGCCCGAGCCTGCGGTACGGGCGAACGAAGTGTTCTGATTGAAGATGTCGTTCACTCCCACAAGAATCTCACCCAACTGGCTCTTGAAGAGTTTCTTGCCGAGGAATGCGTTGCAGAGTACGTAGCTCTCGTTGTAGTCATTGGTAAAACCTAAATATTGGTTGTAAGATGCACTTGCGGTGAAGGTTATACCACCCCACAATACCAGCTTGATGTTTCCCGATGCTGTATGGCTGAAGTAGTTGTTACTACTACCTGCTGTGGCCAGCGAGTTCTTCGCCTCCGAATAGTTGCCGTTCCATGAGAGGGTGAAATCCACATTCTTTGAGATGTTACTACCCAATGTTATGCCTCCGTTGTAGCTCATTGTGCTTGCGATATTCTTGTTACCATCGATTAACGAGGGGGTCTGTGAGAACATTACGCCGGCATTGAGATTGATGTTTGAGCGTATGAAGTTTACAGGTAGTCCGTAGCTGATATTACCCATCACATTCCACATGCCATCAAGGTTGGTGTATGTAGTATACTGCAAAGGATTGTATACTGTTGTGCTGCCATCGGGGTTGGCAATCTCGATACGTTTATTGTACTCAACACTTGAACCAATGTAATTTGAGCTGTGCATAGCCATACCCATTACCATGAATGTGCGACCTTTCTCGATATTTGAGTTGATGTAGTGCGCCGTAATCATATTGGTGTAGGCCGGACTCAATTCGGGATTACCACGGCTGATAAACTGCGCATTCGATACATCGTAGATGCCCTGCAAACGAGTGATATTGGGATTCTCGGTTGATGAGTTGGCAAATATGCGAATAGAGTTCTGGCGGTCAATCATTATATTTGTCATTGCAAAATATGTCAGGTTGTTGTAGCTGCGCTTAATCTCTTCGGTAGAGGTAGTGCCGTTCAATTGTGAGTATTGATAGAACAGGTTTGCAACAACAATGTTACCATCTTTAGAGTATCGCAGGCCCGGGCCCACACGGTGCGTGGTGTAGCTGCTCGAATAGGTGTTAGAGAGCGATGTGTCGGGCTCTACGCCTGTGATATCGTAAGAAGAGTTGTTGGCTATATACGACTTCTTGTCGCGCTCTTGATCGTTCAACCCAAAGCTATACTGAAGGGCAAGCTGCATACTCTTGGCGATTGGCTCGGTGTATGTGAAATTGGCACGTGTATTCATGGTTGTTGACGGCGAGGTTGTATATAGGTAGCGTAATTTAGGCTCGTAGCCGATGATATTGCCATCTGCATCAGTTGTGGGTATTGTGGCTAGGTTTGAGTAACTTCGGCTATTATTCTTTGAGTTATCCATATACGAGATATTGCCATCCAGAGTAATTGTGCGACCATCTTTTCCCAACTTTGCACTGTATTGCAGCGACTCAGAGAAGTTATAACCTCGATTCGTGCCGTCAGAACCGCTGTTCAGAATGTTGTATCCGCTCTGGCCCTGTTGCGTACCGAGTGTTGAGCTGAAGGGGTCGTTGCCCTGAAAACTGAAACTTGTACGTGACATGAGTCGCTGGTTGGGTGATATATCCCAGTCGAATTTGGCGTTAAAGCGGTGGTTGTTATTTAGTGTTTCCGACAAAGTTACTGACGACAGGGTGTCGAGAGGTGATGGAGCCTCATACCACTTTAGAATCTCTGAACGGTTTTGTGTGTTTGTGCGGTTGAACATATAGCTACCTTCGAAGCGGAATTTATCGTTTTCGCCCCATGATGTTGTAAGGTTGGCACCGATAGAGGCCACGTTGGCAATGCCGCCCTGTGCCATGCCCATCATAGAGCCTACACCACGACCCATGCCGCCGCCGCGACCCATGCCGCCGCCTGAAACACCCAAAATATCCTGAAAACCGAAGTTGCGCTGATTTACATTGTTCAAAACACCTGTCAGTGTGATTCGGGTTTTATTCTGGAAAATATTTACATTTCCTCCTGCCATATATTTGTGCGCACCGCTTATCTCATCGGTGTCGTCGGGCTGGTAGCCGTATCCGACGTGGAGCTGACCAAACACACCCTGCTGCATGCCTGAACGGGTGACGATATTGATAGCCTTGTAACCTTCTCCATCGTCCATACCCGAAAATTCTGCGTTGTCGCTGAGTTTGTTGAATACTTCAATGTTCTGAACCGACTCGGCGGGTAGCGATTTAATGGCTGTAGATACATCCTCGCCGAAGAACTCTTTGCCGTCGACAAAAATCTTCTTCACACTCTCTCCCTGTGCCTCTACCGAACCATTATTGACAGTAATGCCCGGCATCTTCTTCAATAGTCCTTCAACGTCGGCATCGGCAGCCACTTTGAATGCGTCGGCATTATAGGTTGTGGTGTCACCGCGTTGTGATGTGCGTATGGCGTTTACTGCTTTTACGACAGTCTCGATTTGTGTTGAAGACTCCTTCATGGCTATCTTGCCAAGATCCTGGGTAGCCTCCGAGATTTTAACATCCAGCACTTTGTCTGTATATCCGAGGAATGATATGGTGACTTTGTAGTCGCCATATTGCAGGCCGTTGATGGTCACAGCACCCTCGAAACCGGTAGTGTAGTATTTCGTTTTACTCTCGTCGTCGGCTGCATCGGCAGGGACTACGGCAACAACGGCGCCAGCGATGCCCTCGTTGGTTGTGCCGTCAATGATTGTTGCTGTTACTTTTGAAGTTTGAGCGACTACGCTAATGCTGTAGAAAATGCCCGTCAGTACTAAAATCAGATTTTTCATGGTGATATTGTTTTTATATTTTTTTGCGTTCTGTTTTCGAGAGCAAAATTAGCACCCAAATTTGTTATTGAAGCCCATTGGTCGGTTAAACGGCCAAGCCATGGGGTGAAATGTCTTATTGGAGGGGGTGAGTTAATTTGGCAAAAGCGCAAAAAAAAGAGATAACGGGCCTAAACCTGTTATCTCTTGGGGAAAACTATAGTTTGATTTTATAACTTGCTGCTATTTGAGGTCTGCATAATTTTTAATACGGCTCTCCATGTAGTCGAGTTTGGCCTCAAGCGCTGTGCGCATGCGCTCAATTGCTTCGTCCGAAGGAATATATTCGTCGCCATTAGAACTCTCGTTGGTCTTCTTAAGGTCGGTAATTTGCCAATTGATTCGAGCAGATTCTCGCAGATATCTCTGCTGCTCGTCAATAAAATGCAAGACATTATAAAATCCCTCTTTATGGCGATACCAATGCTCCTTTACGTGGCTTTTGAAGGTGGATGATTTAAACAGGTATTTATACCATGTAGCATCTCGGTTTACCCACTTGTTCTGATGGCCGGGGATGAATGTTCCCATGTCGAAATCCCACAGCGGGCCGGCATAAATCTTCGGATCGTCTTTGTCTTTATACATATGGTGGCTGCGAGGAACACTAAAGTCGCTTGTGCCCGAAATTTCGTAGACCATCCATGTGTCAACAAACGAACCGACATCAATATATTTATTAAAAATATCGACAAATTTGGCTTCGCGCTCTTCTCCTTCTTTGGTATTGGCGGCATCATAAAGCAACTCTTCGATCTCCTTCATGTAGCCTATGATGTAGTTGAATTGAGCCTGATTGCCATCTTCGAGATTGGGAATTTTCACATACAACTGTTTGCCGGTATGGGGCATAACCTCCATATACTTCTCGTCGTCGGCATACTGCTCCCACTCAAGAATATATCCGCCGGAAATATCGGGTAGGGTAGTCTGCTCGGGTGTCATCTCGTTGATGTCTACACGATTTTTATCAATACGAATGAGCTCGCTAATCATGTATGTGCCCATATGCTTACCATTATATATAAGCTCGGTTTGCACATAACGGGGATTCCACTTTAGGTCGGTACATTTACCCAACTCCATACTAACCATGTTTCGCATCAAGGTTTTATCGCGATAGTTTCCGATAAAACTCCAGCGTTTATGCTTGGGCATCCCTAAAACTTCGGTTCGTTTCTCGAATTTGAAGGTATATGATTTCTTTAGGAAACGGGTCCAACTCACATTTCCACGACCTTTGGCTACGATTGGTGTAAGTGGCATATCCTCAAATTGTCCACGGCCGTCAATTGCTATGGTGCAATCGGCATAGAATTCTTTAGAGTTGATATCGCGGCCGGAGGTTGTGTCGAAATATACCACGGGCAGGCCTGTGTCAAGGTGATTGACTGCCAACTTATACTCTTTGCTGTATGTTTTGCCGTCAACGGTTGCGCTTAATACCAGCTTTTTGGGTAAGCGCATGTCGAGAATAGTTTCACCGCTTTTAAGTATGGTGTCATCTGCCTTGAGGGTGAACTCAATAGGAGCGCCATTGTTTGCGGCCAAAACTGTGAAGTAGGGTGTAAGGCGGGTTACATCTACATACAGAAGTGACTTGTAGGAGATGATTTTATTGTTTTTGTCAACGGTTAAACTAATGTTGTAAGTGTTGCTGTTGGGTTTTTTCATCTCGAATTTTGTCACCTCCAGCTCAACGCCTACGCCTGTAGCTCCATCGGTGGTGCCTGAACCGCTGTTGCCGGAATCTGATTTAGAGCAAGAAACGACCAGAAGTATAGCCGTTGCAAATAATAAGATTCGATAAATATAATTTTTCATTTCTAGGTAATAATTAGGTATGTGACAAAAATAATATTTTTTTGCTATATAGCAACAGCAAAAATAAAAAAAGCCGTAATTTTTTCAATTACGGCTTTTCGGTATTTTATTATTGCTGTTTAGTCTTGGAACTTGGCAGCAAGGAACTCGCGGTTCAGGCGAGCGATATGTGCAATTGAAATCTGCTTGGGACACTGTGCCTGGCAAGCACCGGTGTTGGTACAGTTACCGAATCCCAACTCGTCCATCTTGGCAACCATTGCCTTTGCACGGCGAGCGCCTTCAACGCGACCCTGTGGAAGCTTTGCGAGTGAAGATACGCGAGCGGCAACGAACAACATGGCAGAGCCGTTCTTGCAAGTTGCAGCGCAAGCACCACAACCTACGCAGGCAGCAGCATCCATAGACTCGTCAGCGTCAGCCTTGGGAATGGGTATTGCGTTGCCATCGGGTACAGAGTTTGTACGAACTGATACATAACCACCGGCCTGAAGAATCTCATCGTAAGCACCGCGGTTTACAACAAGGTCCTTGATTACGGGGAATGCAGCCGAACGCCAAGGCTCGATAGTGATGGTAGAACCATCCTTAAACTTACGCATATACATCTGGCAGGTTGTTACAGCCTGTGACGGGCCATGAGCGTGACCGTTGATGTGCAGTGAACACATACCGCAGATACCCTCGCGGCAGTCGTGGTCAAATGCAACGGGCTCTTTGCCCTCGTGTACGAGATCATTGTTCAAGATGTCAAGCATCTCCAAGAATGATGTGTCGGGAGAGATATTCGAAACCTTGTATGTCTCGAAACCGCCCTTCGATTTAGCGTCCTTTTGACGCCATATCTTTAATGTAAAATTCATTGTTTCCTGTTATTAAAGTTTAACGTCAAAATTAGTCTTTGTAGTTACGCTGAGCGCGGTGTATAAACTCATAGTCGAGAACCTCTTTTGTCATTTCGGGCTCTACGTCCATACCCTTGTACTCCCAAACTGCTGCGTAAGCAAACTTGTCATCGTGGCGAAGTGCCTCACCATCCTCGGTCTGGTGCTCTGAGCGGAAGTGACCACCGCAAGACTCCTCACGGTTCAATGCGTCACGAGCCATAAGCTCACCCAACTCAAGATAGTCTACCAAACGGATAGCCTTCTCCAACTCAACGTTAAATGAATCGGCTGTACCTACAACCTTAACATCACTCCAGAACTCCTTGCGCAGGGCCTGAATCTCGGCGATGGCAGTCTCCAAAGACTCCTTGGTACGAGCCATACCTACGTTGTTCCACATGATGTTGCCCAAACGCTTGTGGATATCATCAACTGACTGCTTACCATTGATAGAAAGCAACTTCTCGATCTTCTCCTTAACAGCCTTCTCTGCCTCGGCAAATGCGGGAGTGTCGGTTGATACCTTTGGTGCCTGAATCTTCTTTGACAGATAATCGCCGATAGTGTAGGGCAATACGAAATAACCGTCAGCAAGACCCTGCATCAATGCTGATGCACCCAAGCGGTTTGCGCCGTGGTCAGAGAAGTTGGCCTCACCGATAGCGTACAAGCCGGGGATGGTAGTCATAAGGTTGTAGTCAACCCAGATACCACCCATTGTGTAGTGAACTGCGGGGAAGATCTGCATCGGCTGCTCATAGGGATTCACGTCGGTAATCTCCTCATACATGTCGAAGAGGTTGCCGTAGCGCTGCTTAATTGTCTCCTTACCCAAACGCTCGATGGCGGTCTTGAAATCGAGGAATACAGCCAAACCTGTCTCGTTTACACCAAAGCCTGCGTCACAACGCTCTTTTGCGGCGCGTGATGCTACGTCACGAGGAACAAGGTTACCGAATGCGGGGTAGCGGCGCTCCAAGTAGTAATCGCGATCCTCCTCGGCGATATCTGAAGGCATCTTTGTGCCCTTGCGGATAGCCTCAACATCCTCCAACTTCTTGGGAACCCAGATGCGGCCATCGTTACGCAATGACTCTGACATCAATGTCAATTTTGACTGCTGTGTACCGTGGATGGGAATACAGGTGGGGTGAATCTGTGTAAAGCAGGGGTTAGCAAAACCTGCACCCTTGCGGTAGCACTGGAATGCCGCAGAGCCGTTTGAACCCATGGCATTTGTAGAGAGGAAGAATACATTACCGTAACCACCTGTTGCAATAACCACGGCGTGAGCACCGTGACGCTCGATCTCGCCGGTTACAAGGTTACGAGCAATGATACCCTTTGCCTCGCCATCCTCAACTACGATATCCAACATCTCCTGACGGGGATAGCTCTTTACAGAACCTGCTGCAATCTCCTTGTTCAAGGCTGCATATGCACCCAAAAGGAGCTGCTGGCCGGTCTGACCACGAGCGTAGAATGTACGTGATACTTGAGCGCCACCGAATGAACGGTTGGCCAACAAACCGCCGTACTCACGAGCGAAGGGAACACCCTGTGCTACGCACTGGTCGATGATGAGGTTTGAAACCTCGGCCAAACGGTATACGTTAGCCTCGCGTGCGCGGTAGTCACCACCCTTGATGGTGTCGTAGAAAAGACGATATACAGAGTCGTTATCGTTCTGATAGTTCTTTGCTGCATTGATACCACCCTGTGCTGCGATAGAGTGAGCACGACGAGGTGAATCCTGAATGCAGAATACCTTTACGTTGTAACCCAACTCACCGAGTGAAGCAGCTGCAGATGCACCACCGAGACCTGTACCTACGATGATGATGTCGAGCTTACGCTTGTTTGCGGGGCTTACAACTTTAATCGCTGCCTTATGGTTGCTCCACTTCTGTGACAACTCGCCGGCAGGTGTTTTTGAATCTAACTTCAAAGCCATATCTGTTATATTTTTATTGTTCTATGAAAATTGTTTGTGGCAGAGATATTAGTGTCCTGCGCAGCAAGCTTCGGTGCAAACCTCGGCACCGCAACCGCAAAGGCTGCAAATGAAATAGACAACAACAACAGCCATAAAGCCGAGGATTACCAATGTAGAGATAACCTTGGCAGCGCACTTGATGCGGGGATACCATGTGTCGTTAGCCCAACCTACGGTCTGAACCATAGACCAGATACCGTGGTTAAGGTGCAACCACAAAGCTGCGAGCCATACGATGTAGATTACCACGTTGTACCACTTTGAGAATGTGTAGGCGATAAGAGCAGCGCCATCGGTTGCGTGAACGAATGCGTCGCCAACCATAGAGCCCTCGGCACCACACAGCTCAACGAACATCATCTTTGACCAGAAGTGGCAGAGGTGTACCAAAAGACCAACCACTACGATGAAGCCCAAAAGAAGCATGTTCTTAGAAGCCCACTCAACGCCCGGCTCGTTAACTGTAATAGCGTAACGCTGCGCGCCGCGAGCACGGTAGTTGTTGATTGTAAGGATAAGGGCATAAACAAAGTGAAGCACAACCAAAGCGGCAAGACCAACAGTTGCAACTACGGCATACCAGTTAGCACCCAGCAATGCGCAGATGGTGTTGTAGGCCTCGGGGCTGATGAGCGACACGAGGTTCATGGCCATGTGGAAAAGAAGGAAGAGAACAAGGCAACATCCTGTTACACTCATCACCAACTTCTTACCAAGAGATGAATTGCATAAAAAACAGCTCATAATTTAAAAATTTTGTTTATTTTTGTTTGTGAAATTGTTTCTTTTGTAAAAAGAACCTGCATCAATATTAGTGCAAAGATAGTAATTGTTCGTGGAATAACAATGAATAATATGCGATTTTTGTGTGTAAATAGGCATAAACGGTAGGTTTATTATGAAGATAGGTATCAGACGTGAGGTGAAAATACGAACTTCGGCCATGACGGCCGAGGAATTTGCTCTGCAAAGCGGTGCTGTGTGTAGCTCTGTGGGCTGTGTTATTGAGGCTTTGAGCCCTTCTGTTTTAGCACTTTTTTTGCCATTATCGGATGAAGTTGATATATCGCCTTTGCTGAATCGGTTTTCGTGTAGAATTGTTGTGCCACGTGTGGCGGAGAGTGGATTTGATATGAATTTCTATGATTATTCTGCCGATAATATGGAGGTTGGTGCCTATGGTATTGTCGAACCGCAAGGCGGTGAACCGTGTCGGGTAAGTGATATTGATGTGATGATTGTACCCGGGGTGGCATTCACTCCCGATGGTGCTCGCCTTGGCAGAGGTAAGGGTTATTACGACCGCTACATGTCGCAGCAGGGGTTCAGGGCCTATAAAATCGGAGTCTGTTTTGCGCATCAAATATATGATGAACTGCCTGTCGAGCCGCACGATTGCTGTGTAGATAGAGTTATTTGCGGATAACTATCATACTATGTATGATAGGAAAAAAATATAGAAAAATAACTAAAGAAATAGTTGCAAAACTAAAATTTTAGTTATATCTTTGTTCTCGGAAAATGAGATGAATGTAATCGTATAACATCGTAACTTTATTTATGCTCCTAAACGAGCGAAATGTAATGTAATAATATCCACAACCATGAAGAAATTTTTATTATTGATGTCAGCTATGGTGCTGGCTGCAAATGTGGCGGTAAACGCCCAGTCCGTATTGTCTGATGAGATTGCTTACAAGATTAAGCGAGAGGGTTTTTCAAATTCAAAAATCGAGGAGCTGACTCAATTTATGACCGACCAGATGGGCCCTCGTTTGGCTGCATCGCAGCTTAAGTTGCGTGCCGAGAAGATGGCTATCGAGAAGCTGGAGGAGCTGGGTTTTTCAAATCCTCGTGCAGAATATGTTTACGACTTTGCAAAGGGTGGTTGGGACAACAAAATGAATTATGTGGCCATGACAGCACCTTATTATTGTAGCTTTGCCGCCAATCCCAAAGCGTGGTCGGGAAGTACCGATGGCTTGGTTCGTGGCGAATGTGTGTTGCTTGAGGCAAAGAGCATGGCCGATGTGGAGAAACTGAAGGGCCAGCTGGGTGGTAAAATCATTATTATGCCTGCAACGCAAACCTACGAGATGAAATTTACCCCTCTGGCATCACGCTATACCGACGAGCAACTTGCCGAGTTGGAAAAAGACCCGCGTGCCGAGTCGGGCGCAGCTCGCCGTATGTATTATGGTAGCTCGCAGTCTAATCGCGAGGTGCAGCAGGCGTTGATGGCTTTGCTTAAGGAGGAGAAAGTGTTGGCTATAATCAGCGGTGGCGGAACATTCAACGTGCCGAGTTCGCGCAGCGTAGGATATAAGGTGGGTGAGCCCGAGCCTACTCCCGAGATAATACTTCCTATCGAGGATCATGGTCGCATGGCCCGTATGCTGGCAAAGGGAGAGAAGGTAGAGATGGAGCTCAATATCAAGAATGAGTTTACCGATAATCAGAAAATCAATAATGTAATGGCCGAAATCCCCGGTAGTGACCCGAATTTGAAGGATGAGATTGTGCTTATAGGTGCGCACTTCGACTCGTGGCATGGTGGCACAGGCGGTGCCGATAATGCATCGGGTTGTATTGTAATGGTGGAGGCTATGCGTATTATCAAGGCTTTGGGCATTAAGCCTCGACGCACTATCCGTCTTGCGCTGTGGGGCGGTGAGGAGCAGGGACTCTATGGCTCATATGGTTATGCAAATACCTATCCGTTGGATAATAAAAATAATAAGGTGAAGTCGGATTACGAGAAATTTGCACTTTATCTTAATATGGATAACGGCTCGGGACGATTCCGTGGTATCTATCTCGAGGAGAACGATTTGGCCTTCCCATTCTTTGAGGCGTGGAAGAAACCTATCGAGTCGTTGGGCTTTACAACCCTGTCGCCGCGCCGCACCGGCGGTACCGACCATATGACTTTTAACAGCATAGGATTGCCCGCCTACCAGTTTATTCAGGATGAGTTGGAGTATAACCGCACCTATCATACCGTTATGGATACCTACGAGCGCTTGTCGCTTAGCGATTTGCGAACCGATGCTGTTATCGTGGCATGGCTGGCGTTGAATGCCGCGATGGATGATGCCCGTATTCCTGTAAAACCCGGGTATCCCGAGAATATTTATAAGAAAAAATAGATCTATGGCAGGAGATATTGAGCAACGTCGGCAGGAACTTACTCGAGCCGAGCTGGAGATTATGCAGATTCTGTGGAGTCTGGGTAAGGGCTTTGTGAATGATGTTTTGGCTGTGATGCCAGAGCCAAAGCCTGCGTACAATACCGTCTCTACAATTATCCGTATACTCGAGAAAAAGGGTTTTGTGGCTCATAATAGCTATGGTAAAAGCCACGAGTATTACCCGCTGGTGGATAAAGATAGTTATACAGGATGCTTTATGAATAGCGTTTTGAATAATTTTTTTGATGGATCTGCCAGCCGTATGGTGTCGTTCCTCTCTTCGAATAAATCTATCTCATTGGAGGAGGCTGACGAGATTATGAAGATGTTGAAAAGGTAGACAAACACTTATACGTTGTAGTTATGATACGCTATGTAATAGAATTTATATTTTGCAGTGGGATGTTTTATGCGCTCTATAAGTTCATGCTTGAGGGCCGAGTGGCGCATCGCCTGTCGCGAATATATTTGATTGGTAGCGTGTTGTTGGCAATAGTAATTCCATTGTTGGAATTGCCCATATATCCGTCACATACGGTATGGTATGAATTTCCTGTAATCTCTTCTGCTGAATACGATGTGTCAGATGCGGCTGTAGGCGGAGTTGTGTATAGCCATCTCCATTGGAGTGTAATATTGAAGAGTGTTTTATGGGTGACATATGGTTTAATAGTGGCTGTGCAGATAATTGGCATGTTGCGACAGTTATGGCTGATTGTCCAACTCCGCCGGCGCTCTGAACTCACCTTTTATGAGGTTTATACGTTAGCTGTGAATGAAAGGGTTAGAGCTCCTTTTTCGTTCTGGCGTACAATATTTATGAATCACCAGTATACGGGGCGAGAGCGTGAACAGGTGATAATTCACGAAAAGAGTCACGTGCAACACCATCATTCTGCCGAGAAACTTATGATGGAACTCGTATGTTCGGTGATGTGGTTTAATCCCTTTGTGTGGCTGATTGGCTCTGCTCTTGCCGAGGTGCATGAGTGGGAGGCCGACAGTGATGTTCTGAAAGAAGGTTACGATGTTTACGAATACAGACAAATCATTTTCCGCCAACTCTTCGGTTATAATCCGGATATAACCTGTGGGTTGTTTAGTCAAACTTCTAAAAAACGTTTCCTTATGATGACAAAATTCAAGAAGGGTAAACTATCCTTCATGCGCTTTGGCGCAGCAATCCCCTTGGTGGCGATTATGGTTATGGCTTTTGGTACAGTAAGTGCCGAGCCAAAGGGTGCCATGGATGTAGGTGATGGTGCTTACAAATCGGTGAATGTTCAATCTGACGATGTACCCTTTACCGACTATGAGGAGTTGCATAGGTGGATGCTCACTTGATTACGTTATCCTGCTGATGCCCTCAAAGAGGGTATGACGGGTGTGGTTAACGTCACTCTTGTGGTAGAACCTGACGGTCACTATTTTTGCAAGGCATTAGACGGTGTTAAGCCTTTTACAAAAGAGGTGAATTGCTTGTTGGATGTGTTGCCCGACTTCGCTGCTGTCGGTGGTACAAAAACTCGTGAAGTATCGTTTAGTGTAGGGTTTATTATCGAAGGCAAGAAAATTGATCCTAAAGTAATAGATGCTATAAAACACACAAACAATACGATATGGCTTGTTGGATACCCCAAAAAGTAGCATTAAAAGAGCCTGCCGAGAGTGGCAGGCTCTAATTTTTTACAATGCAATCTCTCCTTTGATTTGCAGGGTATCTCCCAAATCCTCAATCTCGAAGATGTGGGCTCTCTCTTGCCCTGATGGCGAGTTGGGGGCGTGCAACACAAGGCACAGGCGGCCGTCGAAAGTGCGGAAAATCATGCCGTGGCCACCATGTTTGTCAAATAGAGGCTGCTCCTGCTGTCGCCATGGGCCGATAACCTTGCCTGTGGTAGATTCCGCTATGCCGATAGCATAGTTGCCATCCTTGAAGCTCGACCAAATCATCAATAGTTTGCCCGTTTTTGTGCGGTATAAGAAACATCCATCGGTTACGTATGTGCGAGAACCATCCTTGCGGGCAGAACCGGTTGACCATTTTGCGGCAGAGGCACAGAACAGGCGCATGGGTTGTCCAACGCTTGACGAGAGGTCGTCACGCAATTTGATAAGTTCCATCGTGCCGTCAATCATCTCTACCCACTCGTGGCAATAAATCATATAGGGAGTGCCATCCTCCACCCATAAAGTGCCATCAAGACACATCTCACCAAGTGGTGTGTGGGGGTGTTTGTTGTCGAAGGCTACAAATGGACCTTCGGGCGAGTTGGCATAGAAAATCTGTGTTGCACGATGCACATATGCGAGGTGCCCCTCTTTGGGAGCTTTCCATACAATATCGCTGTTGAGCGTGGCGAAAAGATAGTATTTGTTCTTGTATTTATGCACCTCGGGTGCCCATACTATACCTGTAAGCCAGTTGTCGTGTGGAACATCGAAAACGCGGATAGGGCCTTCCCATGTCTTGAGGTCTTTGCTCTTGTAGGCGACCATGCCACCGTAGGTTTGGCCATCGATTTTCTGTGATGATGATGCATACATATAATATACCCCCTCTTTTTCTACGGGCATAATAAATGGATCGCGGATATAGATATCCTGCAATGTTAATTGTGCGTTTGCGCCGGCGATATATGCCGCGGCAAACAAGATGGTTAGTAGTATTCGTTTCATTAGGCTATTGATTTTGATTAGAATATAAGCTATACAAAAAAATATATTGATTTGCCCTGTGTTATATCATTTAATATTCGACATATACCTCACCCATAAGGCCGCTATCGTGGTAACTGAAATTTGCAGCGGGGCCATCGATAGTCCATGTCTTGCGCTCCTCTTTGGGGCGTCCTGCATCATAAACCAGACGATTGTACCACGTGCTTGTAACCTCGACTGTCAGGGTGTTTTCGCCCTTGACGATATAATCTGCAATGTTGATTCTGTATGGAGGATACCACAGTGTGCCGACCTCTTTGCCGTTTAGTTTGACGACTGCAATCATATCTACCTTGCCCAAATCAAGCTCTACACGCTGACCATGCTCTGCACCATCGAAATTGAAGGTTGTCGTGTAGGTCGCTGTGCCGGAGAATGAACGACCCTCCTCATCCTCAATCAACTCTTGCCATGGTTTAAGCAGCGTGGTGGTTATTTTTGCCGGAGCGCCCCAACCCTCGGGGAACTCAACTGTCCACTCCTTGTTCAAGGTAATGATGTTTTGGGGTTTGGCGGGAGTCTCCACCTTATGAGGACTCTTGCCTGTTTCAAAGACAACGAAGTAGGAGCTATAGCGTGGAAGATCAAGGTTTATGGTCGTGTATTCGCCGTCAGTGGTGGCTGCAACAGCCTCCATTTCGCCCGTTGTGGGATTCCACAGCTCCGCACGCCCCGTTGCTTTGAACTTAACTTCGCCTTTGAACGAAGACTCCTTTTCCGGTGTCACAAAGTACCAATCTGCGCCCTCGGTCTTACGGTGCAGCCAGCGGATATTGCCAACCACATCGGCTTGTATCTCTAGCATTTCAAGCGCCTTGTCGATTGTTACACCTGTCAGCACCTTGCCCTCGCCAACGGCTGTTATTTTACCCGACTCTGCATTGCCCCAAATAGCATCTACTGCCGTTGCAAAACGTTTTTCGGAATTCTCTGTGTCGCGCAATGTCGCTACGCCCTTCGGAGCATCGGCTACAACCACTGCCCCCTGCTCTATCATCTGCTGCAACTTCTCTAAAGTTTCGGGAAGCATACGTTTTGTGTCGGGTATCCACATCACACGGTAGGTAATTCCTTCCGGAGTTACTATCATGCCATCCTTCACCGATAGACGATTGAGTAGCACATCGGGATTACAATAATCATATTTATATCCCTTAAGGAATGTGTGTTCCTGATCGGGACGATGGGCAACCTCATCACCCAGATACCATAATACATCCGATACGGGTTTGCCTCGCTCCAACATATATGAGCAACGCGCCAGATATGTGGTAAACTCCTTCATGTGCTTCCACCATGTCTGGCCTCGCAGGAACGGAGTGCCAATCTTTGCTCCGAAGGATGTGCCCGGCTGCTTGAAACCAATCTGCGGATTGTGGGTGTAAGTGTGGAAAACGGTATGTGTAACACCCTCTATTGCGTTAAAATCAGCGACCTCCTTAAGCATTGAGAAGTGCTCATCCCATGTCAGGTCAAACGAAGTGAGTGACTCTGCTGCAACACGAGGCTTGCCATAGATGCGTGCCGCAGATGCAGTAGGCTTGATTGGCTTAAACTCCAAAGCACCCACATAAGAGGGTTTGTAGGGTTGCCAATACTCGCACATAGGAATATCGGCATATTTATAATACTCCATACAGTCGGCCGGAAATACATCGCCGGCAGAAGTCTCATATCTAATCAATAACCCCTGCTCATGCCCCAAGTCGGCCATTCGCTTATAGAATTTATCCACAAACAAACGCCCAATATTATTGCGCCAGTCGAGTAAGAAACGTGAGGTTGTCTCGGCGTCATCCACCACATATCCCCACAAGGCGGGTATCCAGCGACGAAGGTCGTAGCCGGAATACTCCTTAAACTCCTGCTCCATATTTGGAGTCCATGTCTGTGAGTAGCACTCCCAGCTGTCAAGCAACATGCTTTGCAGTAGGCCGCCTTGCAACGCTCCATCGGTCAGGCGTCCAATATATCCGGCAAAGTGGGCATCGGGTCCTTCCGTTGATAGTTTGTCACACTCCCAGCCTGTGCCTTCGGGTGGTGCGGGGGCATTTCTTGCACCTTTATTCACATGGCCCATACGCAATATTGTCCAACCATTGTTGTTGGGGGCACTCCATTTTAAATTGCCCTCTGCGTCCATATATTGTGAAATATCTATCACATCATCACTTTGGATACAACTCTCTTTGGGGTGAACAACGTCGTCGCCCGTGCGCTCATAGGCGCGCAAGGTCCATGCGCTCTCCGCCTCCCAATTATTCTTGCGGGCACCTGTATAGAAATAGATATTCCCGAGTGGAATATCGTGTACAGTTTGAACTTCAATCCTGAATTTGGCTGTCGGTGCAACCTCCGAGCAAGCAAATGTGAGGTGGCGGTAGTCCTGCCAATTGGTTTGGGGGATGTCGGCATCGACGATTGCATGACGTGAGCCGTCATTCATAATGGCGTAGACCGAAAAATGGATGTCGGGCTCATAGCACCACTGCTGGTCGTAGGGGGCAAGAGGCGGAAACTCAACGCCTCGAATAACCACAGGCTCTTCAAACGTGAGCTCGGCCCAATGCGTTTCGCCGCCACGCGGGTAAATTATATTTTTTCCTACAAACAGACCATCCCATGCATGATCGCCGCTACCCTTGACTGTTTTGGGAACAAGGGGCTTGCCTGTGTCGTTCTTTGGTGTGGGAAATGCAACAACGGCAATGTCACGATAGTCGCGCCACTCTTCAGCATTTGGTTCGCCGATAGGTAGCTTGACATTTACCTCACCACCCTGCACATCGGTGCGTGAGTGAACCAAATCGCGCATGGCATTTTCGGGTTTAATCCATGGCCCACCCGACATAGCCCAGCCCGGGCAGTTTTGCATGGTAAACGACAGCCCTAAACGCTTGCACTCTTCAGCGGTGTATTTGACTGCATCATCCCATTTTTCGCTCAAGCAGGTAATGTCTTCACCTGTTTCGGGCCATTTTCCACCAAACTGACCGTGAAAAAGATGCACACCCGAGATTCCTGCATCGGCGATAGCTTCCAAATCGGCTGTTATTCCATCCAGCGATACATTGCCACCTATGAAATGGAACCAAGTCTCGGGGTAATGAACCTTCTCCGGCGAGACAAACAACTTACGGTCTTTTGCGTCAAACTTGCGAGCGAGATGCTCTTTGTCGGGTAGCATGTTATTTTGGTCACTACACGATACTGATGTTATGCCGCAGCATAGCAGGACTGAGATGAATAAACACGATATTATCTTTTTCATAACTACTGATGATTAAAATATCTTATGATTTTTATGGCACGCGCCATGCCGACTACCTCGGCGAGTTCGTCGAGCGAGGCCTCGCGAACTTTTGCGACACTCTTGAAGCGTCGTAATAACGCGTTGAGGCTCTTTGTGCCAATGCCTTCAATATGCTCCAATTCGCTGTGGATAAATGCATTGCTGCGCTTTTGGCGGTGGAAGGTTATACCAAATCGGTGAGCCTCGTCACGAATGTGGCAGACCACCTTCAGCGGCTCGCCTGTGCGGGATAGGTAATATGGCATGGGATCGTTGGGGTAGAATACCTCTTCGATACGTTTTGCCAAACCAACAATCGGGACTCGGTTTTCTATGCCGAGGGCGCATAGCACCTCGTACGCACTTGAAAGTTGTCCCTTGCCACCATCCACAATTATCAGGTCGGGTAGTTCGGCCCCCTCCTCCAACAGGCGTGAGTAGCGACGATAGACAATCTCGCGCATCGAGGCGAAATCGTCGGGGCCAACCACCGTTTTTACATTAAAGTGGCGGTACTCTTTGCGGGAGGGTTTGCCGTCACGGAATACCACGCACGATGCTACGGGGTTGGTGCCTTGCAGATTGGAGTTGTCGAAACACTCGATGTGACGTGGCTGACGGTCGAGGTGTAACTCTCGCTGCATGGCGTTCATCAGACGCTCGGTGTGGCGCTCGGGATTTTTTATCTCGAGATTTTTCATCTGCTCGGCGCGGAAGATGCGTGCGCTCTTTAGTGAAAACTCCAGCAGATCGGCCTTCTCGCCACGTTTGGGAACGGTGAATGTGATTTTGTCGAATATGATAGCCGACGAAGGGATGAATGGTACTATCACCTCGCTTGAAAGGTCATGGGAGATATTCTCTACGATGTATTGTATGGCTGTCGAGAGTAGCTCCTCGGGTGTGGGGTCTACTCCCGTAGTGAGTTTTACGGTGTGCAGAGCCACAATTGAGCCGTGGCGCAGACGAATGAAGTTGCAATATGCCACATCGTCATCCTCAAGCAATGAGAATATGTCGCAGTCGACAATTTTTGCGCTGACGATAACCGAACGACTCTGGTAGTTTTCGAGTGCGTCCAATCTCTGTTTGAATCGTTGCGCCAATTCGAATTTCAGCCCCGAGGCTGCCGCCTGCATATTCTCTTCGAGGTATCGGCGAACGGGTCGCAAATCGCCCTTCAGAATATCTTTTACCATGTTTATCAACTTGGCATACTCCTCCTCGCTTTGCGCTCCAACGCATGGGGCTTTGCAGTTGCCCAAATGAAATTGCAGGCAAACACCATATTTCCCTCGGGCGATATTCTGTGGCGCAAGATTCAGCTTGCATGTGCGTAGTGGAATCACCTCGCGGATAAACTCCAAAATCGAGCGTTGCATTGATATTGAGCCGTAGGGCCCGAAATATTGCGAGCCGTCATGGCGAATCTGACGGGTGGATTCTATGCGCGGAAAATTCTCGTTGCGAATAACAATCCAAGGATAGGTTTTGTCATCTTTTAACAGTATGTTGTAACGAGGCTGGTGGGTTTTTATGAGTGAGTTTTCCAGCAGAAGTGCATCCTGCTCGCTATTTACAACGATGTGATTGATGGCACATATCTGTTTTACAAGGACCTGTACCTTTGCAGAGTGGTCGCGATTTTTTACGAAATATGAAGATACTCTTTTGCGCAACGATTTGGCTTTGCCGACATATATGATTGTGCCGTTGCGATCCAAAAACTGGTATACGCCCGGCTCCAATGGTAATGCTGCCACTTGCTGACGAAGAATATCTTCACGATTGCCCATAATGCAAATTTAAAATAATTTTGATTATGAGACAAAAAAAATAGTGCCGAGATTTTATCGACACTATCAGAACTTGCTACTCTTCGACAATCGTTATCGAAAGAATCAAATCGCCAGGGCGAATGTCGTCAATCACATCCAATCCCTCTACCACCTGTCCAAAACAAGTGTGGACACCGTCGAGGTGCTGTGTGTTGCGGCGGTTGTGGCAGATGAAGAACTGCGAGCCGCCGGTGTTTTTGCCGCGATGGGCCATCGACATCACTCCTCGGTCGTGATATTGACGTGGGGCAGAGGTCTCGCAATCGATGGTGTAACCAGGGCCTCCTGTGCCGTCACCGCGAGGGCAACCGCCCTGAATGACAAAATCGGGAATCACACGATGAAAAGTGAGCCCGTCGTAAAAACGGCTCTCGGCCAATTTGATAAAGTTGCCTGCGGCGATTGGAGTCTCCTCGGTGTAGAGTTCGGCCTTCATGTCGCCTTTCTCGGTAGAAATGATAGCGTATTTCATAATATCTAATTTTTTTATGTGTTATATGGCAAAGGTAATAAAAATAATCGAGTGTTGCATATTTCAACACAAAAGAGGTGAACATTTGGCTTACGGCCGTTTGTTCACCTCTCTGCTATTGGTTAAAATTCCATGTAACGTAATAACTACTATTATGGATTACTTACTGCTGGACTCTCAACGAGTGTGGGCCACCCACCAGCATTGTATTGCCATTTGTAGTGGCATTTGATTGGACTGCTGTTGCTAGCATCTTGTACATCGTTGTTATATTTATCAATTGCATCATTCATTTTTGTTATTATGTCATTTGTAATCTCATTTGCGGACGTATAGTGATTTGATTCTATAAGACGTACTTCATCATGGTGCTCACCATTGTAGTATGTCATCTCATATTTCTGTACCCACGATGCAATTATAGATGATTCCATTCCAGTATAACTTCTTCCTATTATAGTTCCAGCCTTTGGCGCAATCACATTAGAGTTTGAGAAGCAAGCTACAAAATAGCTATCACTTCCAGCGTTATAATGGGTGGGGTCAAGCATGGAGCCTCCAGCAATCCCTCCTGCATATCCAGTATCAGATGTTGCAGTAATGGTTGCATCACTTGTGGTACCAGATGCTATCAAGTATCCGCTGACACCATTACCAAAGTATGAACGTGTATACCCTACAACTCCACCTACCTCATCTGAACCTGTGACGTCTGCACTATTTGTGCAATGTATAATGGCAGCTCCATAATTATATCCACATATTCCACCTACATGGTTTTGTATACCTTTAACTATTGATGTGTTATCTACATTACAATCGATGATATAAGGCATAATTTCATCTCCAGTTTTTGTTCTGCGGTAGATGTATCCTACGACAGCTCCAATGTGAGATTTACTAGAAATCACACAATTTATAATTGAAATATTGTTAATTATTGAATTGTAACGGCAATACCCAACAATACCTCCAGTTGCTAAATTGCTGTTGTAGATATAAGAGTTGCTTAAGGTTATGTCGTTCACAACACCATCACAGAAACAACCTATTAGTCCCACACCTGTCGTATTAGCATTTATGCATAAGTTGCGTATTGTATGGTTTTGTCCATCAATATTTCCCTTAAATGCTTTACTTAAATCTGTACTACTAATCTGTTCGCCCAATGGTACCCAGTTGCTTCCGCTTGGAATTCCATCTGTTACTGTGATAGGGGTGTCGGTAATTTTGTATGTCTTATTTTCGTGGTCGGGCTCAATTTCATATTCTGGCATAATTACGTTTCCGGTCAATTTGAGTCCCAACTCATTATTACAGTGATTTACCAAATATCCCCATTTCAAGAATTTCTCGATAGGGAATATGTTGTTGGCCGATTCAGCCGTAGCATAAGCATTACCATTTGCGTCAGTTTCGATAGTTATCACGCTATTCATATTGATTCCAAGTGCAGCCATAGGTTTGATGTGGCTTCTCGCGAGTGTGAACTCCGTAGAGGCACTTTTCGTAATTTCTCGACCGTAAATATCTGTTACCGTAATCTTGAATCCATTTGAATAGGTCTGAGCGGGTAGTGCAATATAAAAGATTGTAGGATTGTTTGGGCCGCCCAGAGCAACGCCGCCACCATCTTGTGCAGAGCAATTCAAAGTAACGCTGCCCGATTGTGCGCTGTGATCTTGGCCTGCCTCATGCATCTTTAATGAGTACTCCGCCTCGTTATCCTCTTGGCTTATATAGAAATCGCCCGATATAAGCTGCCCATCTTTGAGCGTTGAGAGTTTAATCTCTTTCACAATCACTTTCTCTTCATTTGTGTAGAGTTGCAGCCTTATGTAGCCACACATGTTTTTCAGCGTTATGCCATCTGTAACATCATCGGTTACACCAAACATGATGTGTGAATTGTTCGAGAACGAATTTGCCTCGTATTCTTGTGTTGCGGGAAGAGAGGCTTCTATCTTTGTTCCATCGCATGTTACACTCGTAGAATAAGGATAGAGGGCAAAAACGCCGTCGATACTCGTTCCTGTGTTTTTTGATTCTCCCCCGAACTTATTATCGTTTTCAGTTGAGTAAATATACTCGCTGATGGCTGTGTTTTTATCGAATACAGCTAACTTATCGTCATCCTCAAAGACTACTTTCAAATTATCTATGTAGGCTTTTGTGTCGCTTTGAGATATCTCTTCAGTGTAAACATTAAGACTCTTGCTTACCAAGCGGTTGTCGTTTGTGATTACATCATCTTGCTTTGTGCAACCGATGGTAAGTAATGCCAATAATATATAAATGTAAATCTTTTTCATAGCGCTGAGTTTATTATTAGTTATCCCATATACCTTCGGCGTCCTCTGTAAACGAGTTTGCAAAGCCTTTTTCAATTTTTATCTCCATAATCTCAATTTTGGGAGATACATAATCTTTACTCTTTTCCATAGTTGTTTGATTTTAGTGGTTTTTTTATGCTGTTAATGAACAATATACACACGACAATGCAGGTCGTAAATTTTACGACCTAATTTTGTGGATGTAAGCGGGGGGGGGGTAATTTATTGAATTACAGAGGTTTGCGCAATATAATAGGGGGGGGGTAATTCCCTCTGGCAAAATTTGATATTTAGATTTGAAGTGTATCATCGTTGCTTGCCCCATATTGTGTATTTGCAAATATAACGATATTCTTTTAAAAAATGGCAAAAATGGAGCAATATTCTATTTGCAAATTTTTTGTAACAAAACGTGTTGTAGGGTTGGTAATTGGTCATTTTTACAAGATTCTAACAAAAAAGTCGTTTTTTGTGTGGAGTTTTAATAAAAATAGTTATCTTTGTCACATAATTATCAGCATTTTTATGAAAAAGATTCTCATCGTAGGTGCAGGAGGCCAGATCGGATCGGAACTGACCGGTTACTTGCGTAATATTTATGGCGGTGCCAATGTTATCGCAGCCGATTTGCGTCATAACGATATGTTGGCCGGCGATGGGCCTTTTATGCAGCTTGATGTGCTGGATCGTGAGAGATTGGCATATGCAGTGCATAAGAATAATGTTGATACCATCTTTAATTTGGTGGCATTGCTTTCGGCTACGGGTGAGAAAAATCCCCAGTTGGCATGGCATATCAATATGGGAGCATTGAATAATTCGTTGGAGGTGGCACGTGAATATAACTGTTCGGTGTTTACCCCAAGCTCTATCGGAGCTTTTGGTGGCGACTTCCCTCGTAACAACACTCCGCAGGATGTTGTGATGCAGCCCGACACAATCTATGGTGTATGCAAGGTTACGGGAGAATTGCTGTCAAATTATTACTACACCCGCTATGGTGTGGATACCCGTTCGGTGCGATTCCCCGGAATCATATCTAACGTTACACTCCCTGGCGGCGGTACTACCGATTATGCTGTTGAGATATACTATGCGGCGGTCAATGGTGAAAAGTTTGTATGCCCTGTGCGCGACGTGTATATGGATATGATGTATATGCCCGATGCATTGCGAGCCATGGTGGAACTTATGGAGGCTGATCCCAATAAGTTGCGTCACCGTAACAGCTTTAATATCGCATCAATGAGTTTTACTCCCGATATCATCTATAACGAGATACGCAAGCGTATCCCCGATTTCCAGATGACTTATCGTATTGACCCTGTTAAGCAGGGTATTGCTGAGAGCTGGCCTAACAGCCTCGATGACTCATGTGCTCGTGAGGAGTGGGGTTGGAAGCCTGAGTGGGATTTGTCGTCAATGACTGACGATATGCTTGAGGCAATCCGTAAAAAGAATCTTTAGCGATAAAGATAATTGTAATAGTTGAGAGAGGTGGGTGCCCTTCGGGGTGCCCACCGATTGTTTATATCTCTATGTGATAATACATTTTTTGAAAAGTTTTTACCCAAAAGTGCTATTTATTGAACGTAATATTTTATATTTGTAATATTCCTATAAACTACTAAATCTGTATACTATGAAAAGATTATTGCTCTCTGTGCTGTTTGTAGCGGCAAGTGTCGCCGGATTGGCTCAAAATGTCCAGTTACACTATGATTTCGGTCGAGGAATTTATGATGAACTCGGGAAAACCGAGGATTATTATGGACGTCCGCAGTTGACCACAACTGTCGAGATGTTCCGCCCCGATTCATTCGGAAGTACATTCTTTTTCATAGATTTGGATTATGCTTCAGGTGTAAAAGGGGCTTATTGGGAGATTGCCCGCGAGTTTTGTTTCTGGCAGCAAAGCAAATGGAGCTGGTTGTCGATTCATGCCGAATATAATGGCGGAATGAATAAGGCTGCCGGGTCGTATAATGATTGCTGGCTGGGTGGTGCAACCTATTCGGGTCATTCAAAAGATTTTAGCAAGACATGGTCAATTTCGATGATGTATAAGTTTATCCCTCATACAGTTAATGCGGCTGGTGAGAGTTCTGAACATAATTTCCAAATCACCGGTGTCTGGGGTATCAACTTTGCCAAGGGTTGGGGAACTTTCTCTGGCTTTATCGATTTCTGGCGCGAGCATCGCCCGTGGCAGGGAACATCATGCATTATGCTTGCCGAGCCTCAGTTGTGGCTTAATTTTAATAAAATCAAAGGTTGGGACAAGGTTAATTTGAGCGTTGGTACCGAGGTGGAAATCTCGAATAATTTTGTGGCAAAGGGATTTTATGCAATACCTACTTTGGCAGCTAAATGGACTTTCTGATAATTCTAAAATCACTTAAATATTATGTTGAAGAAACTTTTTGGGTTTGATCCCGCAAAAACAACTATTCGTACGGAATTGTTGGCAGGTTTGACCACATTCCTCACAATGTCGTACATTTTGGCAGTAAATCCCTCTATGTTCAGTCAGTTGGAAGGAATGCCTGCCGGAGCAGTGTTTACGGCTACAGCATTGGCCGCCATTGTTGGAACACTCGCTATGGCTCTATTGGCTAAAATGCCTTTTGGATTGGCTCCGGGTATGGGCCTTAATGCCTTTTTTGTCTATACGGTTTGTATGGGTATGGGCTATTCATGGCAGTTTGCCCTTACGGCAGTATTTATTGAGGGTCTTATATTTATAGCCCTTACGCTTTCGAATCTTCGTGAAGCAATTGTAAATGCTATTCCTGCAACGCTGAAGAATGCAATTGGCGCAGGTATCGGATTGTTCATAGCCTTTATCGGATTGCAGAATGCAGGTATTATCACCAATAATGATGCAACTCTCGTTTCGTTGGGAGATATAACCTCGGGTAGTGCTTTGTTGGGTTTGATAGGTTTGATTATTACCGGTGTTCTTGTGGTTAAGAATGTGCGCGGAGGATTGTTGATAGGTATCCTTGTGACAACGGTTATCGGTATCCCGATGGGTCTTACTTCATATAATGGCGTGGTGTCAATGCCGCACTCGATATCGGATATCTTCTGTAAATTTGAGTGGGATAATATATGGTCACTTGATATGCTGGTTGTGGTATTTACATTCCTCTTTATCGATATGTTTGATACTATCGGCACTTTGGTAGGTGTTTGTACCAAAGCTAATATTATTGGTGCAGATGGCCGTATACCTCGTATCAAGGAGGCGTTTATGGCTGACTCTATTGCTACAACCGTTGGAGCGTGCCTTGGTACTTCAACCACAACCACTTATGTCGAGAGTGCCTCTGGCGTTGCGCAGGGAGGTCGTACCGGATTGACTGCATTTGCTGTGGCGATGTGTTTTGCAATAGCACTCTTCTTCTCTCCGATATTCTTGGCAATTCCTTCGGCGGCAACCGCGCCTGTGTTGGTTATTGTCGGATTGTTTATGATGAGCCCTATCAAAAATATCGAACTTGACAATTATGCCGAGTCTATTCCTGCGTTCATTACCATCATCATGATGCCTGTGGCATACTCAATCTCGGATGGTATTTTGTTGGGTATGATAAGCTATGTATTGCTGAATGTGTTGTGTGGTAATTTCAAGCGTATAACGCCCACAATGTATATTCTTGCGGTATTGTTTATTTTGAAATATATTTTCATTTGATAGTTTCTATCATATTGGTGTAAATCAGGAGGCAGTTTGGTACGATGCCTCCTGATTATTTTAAGGATAAATGAGTGCTAAAATTGCGAGATGATGAAAAAAAATAGTATATTTGCATTAGTATTAACCTAATAATGAAGATTGTCTTTATGAAATTCAAGATTTTGTTTACAGCAGCATTGTTTTTTACTGCAATTTCATTTGCTCAACAGCCACGTGCTGAGTATCCCCGTCCGCAGTTTGAGCGTGATGCATGGGTGAATCTGAATGGAGAGTGGAGTTTTACTCTCGATTTGTCAAATTCAGGTGCTGACCGTAATTTTTATAGTAGCAAGGGCTTTGATGGTAAGATAAACGTTCCGTTTGCAGCTGAGAGTAAGCTCTCGGGTGTGGCATACACCGATTTTATCAATAGCGTATGGTACCAGCGTGAGATTCAGGTTCCGGCCGAGTGGAGTGGTAAGAATATTAAACTTAACTTTGGTGCAGTATACTATAAATCAGAGTATTATATCGATGGTAAGTTTGTTGGTCGTCACTATGGCGGTTCTGATTCATTCTCGTTCGATATTACCGATTTTGTGGCTGATGGAAAGCCGCATAGCCTTGTGGTGCATGCCGAGAGCGATGTGCGTGGTGGCGAGCAGCCCGGTGGTAAGCAGTCTACTCTCTATCACTCTCATGGATGCAGCTACACCCGCACAACAGGTATTTGGCAGACTGTATGGATGGAGGCTGTCGATAAGTGCGGCTTGGAGCGAGTTCAGGTGCTGACAGATATCGATCAGGGTCAGATTGTTGTGACTCCGACATTCTATGGATATGCTGCCGGAAATAAGTTTGCAATCTCAGTTAAGGATGGCGCAAAGGTGGTGTCAAAAGTTGAGGTTGCGGCTTCACAGGGTCTGCCCGTGGTTGTGCCTGTGAAGAAGGCGAAGTTATGGTCGCCTGAGTCGCCTTTCTTGTATGACGTTGTCTATGAGGTGTTGGCTGCCGACGGTAAGGTGCTCGATAAGGTGGATGCTTATGTGGGTATGCGCAAGATTCATATCGAGGGTACAAAGATTATGCTTAATAATAAGCCATACTACCAGCGTTTGGTATTGGACCAGGGCTTCTATCCTGACGGTGTGTGGACTGCTCCTTCTGATGAGGCATTGAAGAACGATATTTTGATGTCAAAGGAGGCAGGTTTCAATGGTGCGCGTCTGCATCAGAAGGTCTTCGAGGAGCGTTTCTACTATTGGGCCGACAAACTCGGTTATTTGGTTTGGGGCGAGATGGCTTCATGGGATAAGAACTCTTCGTTGGTTCCCGCTGCGCGTAATTTTATCTCGGAGTGGACAAATATCGTTGTTCGTGACCGTAATCACCCTGCGTTGGTTGTATGGACTCCGTTTAATGAGGAGTGGAAAAATCCCACCAACGAGTCGGGCCGCTTCTTAACCGATGTGTATCACATCACCCGTCAGCTTGACCCCTCGCGTCCAGTAAATACGGTAAGTGGTGGTTTGTATGTAATCTCTGATTTCTGCACATCTCACAGCTATGAGCAGAACGGTGAGAAGTTGCACAAGCGTTTGTTTGATGGAGAGAAGTTCTATCAGCCACAGGGCCCCTCTATAGAGCAGTGTGGTAGTTCGATCAACAAACTATATTATGATGGTGATGTGCCATACATTATCGATGAGTTTGGTGGTATCAAGTGTGCCGAGACTACTCCCGGTAGCAACTCTTGGGGTTATGGCGATGCCGCAAAGACTCGCGAGGATTTCTACAAGCGTTTGGAGTCGCTGGTAAAGGCTATCACTGATCATAGTGACAAGATTTGCGGTTTCTGCTATACCCAACTTACCGATGTGGAGCAGGAGCAGAACGGAGTATATTACTACAACCGCGAGAAGAAATTCGACATGGAGCGTGTTCGTCAAATCTTCCAGATGAAGGCTGAAGGTTACGAGCAGTAAAATTATATTAGCGAGTTTGGAATTTCCAGACTCGCTATGTTGTTGAATTATCGTATATTAACTCATAAAAATCCTTAAAAAAGTATGAAAAAAATTCTTTTGGCAGCACTTGCATTGATTGTGTGTGTGAGTGTTATGGCACAAGTCCCTCGTGCCGAGTACCCGCGTCCGCAATTTGAGCGTGCCGAGTGGCAGAATCTGAATGGTGAGTGGAGTTTTACCCTCGACCCTGTAAAGACGGGTTGGGAGCGCGGCTTGGCAAAGAGTACCGGTTTCGATGGTAAGATTATCGTGCCTTTTGCCCCCGAGAGCAAGCTGTCGGGTGTTGAGCATAAAGAGTTTATCCCTTGTATTTGGTATCAGCGTGAGATCTCTATTCCTGCCGAGTGGGAGGGAAAGGATGTACTTCTGAACTTCGGCGCTGTATATTATCAGTCAGAGATTTATATCGATGGTAAGTTTGTGGATCGTCACTTCGGTGGTTCAGACTCATTTACAGTCGATATCACCAAATTTGTAAAGGCGGGCAGCAAACATTCGTTGGTTGTAAATGCCACAAGCGATTTGCGTAGCCGTATGCAGTCGGCAGGTAAGCAGTCGTTGCGCCATGGCCCGTTTGAGTGTATGTATACCCGCACAACAGGTATCTGGCAGACTGTATGGATGGAGGCTGTTGCTCCCACTGCTATTCAGCGCGTGAAGTATGTTACCGATATCGACCGCAGCACAGTATCTATGGAGTTCACAATGCGTCGTAATGCCACCAACGATGTTCTTACCGTGAAGGTTAAGGATGGCGATAAGGTTGTTGCTACCGAGACTGCAAAGATTGCATCTGGTTCAATCGTGTCACTTCCTATCAAGAAGGCTAAGTTGTGGAGCCCCGAGAATCCGTTCCTTTATGATGTTGAGTTCGAGTTGAAGGATGCTGCCGGCAATGTAATCGATAAGGTAAATTCTTACTTCGGTATGCGTAAGATTCACACCGAGGGTAACAAGATTTACCTCAATAACCAGCCTTACTATCAGCGTTTGGTATTGGATCAGGGTTTCTATCCCGACGGTATCTGGACTGCTCCTTCTGACGAGGCATTGAAGAAGGATATAGAGCTTTCGATGGCTGCCGGTTTTAATGGCGCACGTCTGCACCAGAAGGTTTTTGAGGAGCGTTTCTACTATTGGGCCGACAAATTGGGTTACCTTACATGGGGCGAGGCTCCCAGCTGGGGTTTGGATGCAAATGATGTTGAGGCTGCCCGCAACTTCCTTATGGAGTGGCGCAATTTGGTGGTACGCGATATCAACCACCCCTCGTTGGTTACTTGGACTCCCTTCAACGAGGAGTTTTGGCCTGATGAGACCCAGTATCCTCGCTTCGTGACCGATATCTACACCATGACAAAACAGCTCGACCCCTCACGTCCTATCAATACTGTCAGTGGCGGTATGCATATCAAGACCGATATCTGGACCGAGCACCACTATGAGCAGAATCCCGAGCGTCTGAAGGAGATTATCTATAATGGCGGTAAGATGTTTGTTCGCAAGCCCGATATTCAGGCTCGCTTGCGTGGTAACGTGGGCTTTAACCGTCCTATTCTGAATGATCCTTTCACATTCCCCGTATATGAGGGTGATATTCCTTATATCCTCGATGAGTTTGGTGGTATCAAGTGTATGGAGGCTAACCCCGCCAAGGATGGCGCATGGGGCTATGGTGATGCAGCGCAGACCAAGGAGGACTTCTACAAGCGTTTGGAGGGTCAAGTGAAGGTTCTTATTGAGATGAGTGATAAGATGTGGGGTTATTGCTACACCCAGCTTACCGACGTTGAACAGGAGCAGAATGGTGTATACTACTATAACCGTGGCGTGAAGTACGACATGGAGCGTGTACGCAAGATCTTCCAGATGGCTCTGCCCGAGGAGAAATAGTTGAATGTTAAATATAACCTTCGTAGTTTTGCTGCGAAGGTTATGTGATAAAAATCAGATAATTATGAAAAAAATATTTGTAGTTTTGGCCGCAGCTGCCATGATGGCAGGTTGCTGTGGTCAGAAGTCGGAGACTCCTGCACTCGATTTGATGAAGGCAGAGAATTTTCAGACAACAGTTGATGGTAAGAAAGTTGACTTGTATACTCTTACCAATGGTACAATCACTATGCAGGTGACTAATTTCGGTGGCCGTGTGGTATCGTTGTGGACTCCCGACCGTGATGGAAATATGGCCGATATCGTATTGGGTTACGAGAATATCGATCGCTATGTGAACAATACGGGCGAGCGTTTTCTTGGCGCTCCTGTCGGCCGTGTGGCAAACCGTATCGGCAATGGTAAGTTTACTTTGAACGGCAAAGAGTATTCAGTGCCTCAGAATAATAACGGTCATGCTTTGCATGGTGGTTTGAAGGGTATTGATATGGTTGTGTGGGATGTTGAGCATGTGTCTGACAATGCAATCACCCTGCATCTTCTCTCTCCCGATGGCTCGGATGGTTTCCCCGGCAATCTGGATATAACCATGACTTACACTCTTACCCCCGAGAATGAGTTTGAGGTAACTTATTTTGCAAAGACCGATGCTCCAACTATCGTAAACCTTTCACATCACTCATTCTTCAATCTTAAGGGTGAGGCCGGTGGTACAATCACTGACCATGTGCTTATGATGAAGGCCGACAAAATCACTCCTACCGATGCAGGTTTGATTCCTACCGGTGAGTTGATGCCTGTTGAGGGTACTCCCTTCGATTTCCGTGAGCCCCATGTCATTGGCGAGCGTATCGGTGTGCAGCACGAGCAGCTTATCAACGGTAAGGGTTACGATTTGAACTGGGTATTGGAGCGTGAGGACAACGGTCAGGTGATGAATATTGCTACATTGTATGAGCCTACATCGGGTCGTTGCATGGACGTGGCTACCGATCAGGTTGCTATTCAGTTCTATAGCGGTAACTTCTTCGATGGAACTTATACAGGCAAGTATGGTAAGCCTTTGGCATTCCGTGAGTCGGTGGCTCTTGAGACCCAGAAGCACCCCGATGCTGTAAACCACGAGAATTTCCCCTCGACAGTGCTTAACCCCGGGGAGACCTACAAGCATGTGTGTGTTTATAAATTCTATACCAAGTAAATCATATAAAATAATAATAACCTAAAACTTTTTTAACCTATGGACATTAAATTGATTCGTGAGAAATTCGCTGAGCATTTTGGCGATGCAGGTGAGCTTTATACTTCACCCGGACGTATTAACCTGATTGGTGAGCATACTGACTATAACGGCGGTTTTGTATTCCCCGGTGCTATTGACAAGGCTATGGTGGCCGAAATCAAACCCAACGGAACCGATAAGATTCGTGCATATTCAGTAGATTTGCAGGACTATGCCGAGTTCGGCCTTAACGAGGAGGATAAGCCAGCACAGTCATGGGCATGCTATATCTTCGGTGTGGCTCGCGAGATTCAGAAGCGCGGTGGCGTTGTTAAGGGTTTTGACACTGCCTTTGGTGGTGATGTGCCCCTGGGTGCCGGCCTCTCTTCATCAGCAGCTTTGGAGTCAACCTTTGCATTTGCGTTGAACCATATCTATAACGAGGATAAGATCGAGAAGTTTGAGTTGGCTCGTATTGGTCAGTCTACCGAGCATAACTATTGTGGTGTGAAGTGTGGTATCATGGACCAGTTTGCTTCAGTACATGGCAAGAAGGGTAACTTGATGCGTTTGGATTGCCTTTCATCAGAGTTCGCTTACTTCCCCTTCGACCCCGAGAAGTATGGCTATCGTTTGGTGCTGGTTGATTCTGTTGTTAAGCATGAGTTGGTAGGCTCTCCCTACAACAAGCGTCGTGAGTCTTGTGAGCGAGTTGCTGCTATCTTGGGTCAGGCTACTTTGCGTGGTGCTACCATGGAGCAGCTGGATGCTATCAAGGATCAGATTTCAGAGGAGGATTATATGCGTGCTCGCTATGTTATCGGCGAGGAGAAGCGAGTTCTTGATGTATGTGCAGCTTTGGAGGCAGGCGATTTGGAGACTGTTGGTGCACGTATGTATGAGACTCACTGGGGTATGTCAAAGGATTATGAGGTTAGCTGCGAGGAACTTGACCTGTTGGCGACTGTTGCCAAGGAGTGTGGCGTAACAGGCTCTCGTATTATGGGCGGTGGCTTCGGTGGTTGTACTATCAACCTGGTTAAGGCTGAGCTCTACGATGCCTTTATTGCAACAGCAAAGGAGAAGTTCAACGCTGCTTATGGTCACGAGCCTAAGATCTACGACGTAGTAATCTCGGATGGCGCTCGTAAGTTGGAGATCTAAAATCAGACAAAAATGAAACGCCTAATATTATCAGTCATCGCCATGTGCCTCGTTTGGGGCGCATCGGCGAGAATTGAGTTGCCCAAGGTTTTGGGTAGCAATATGGTTTTGCAGCAGAATTCAGAGGTGAATTTGTGGGGTAAGGCCGCAGCAAACAAGAAGGTTGTGGTTACTGTATCGTGGAGTAAGGATAAGGTGCAGACCACAGCTGACAGTGATGGCAAGTGGGCCGTTAAGGTTGCTACACCCAAGGGCTCGTATGATCCACAAACAATCACTATCAGCGATGGCGAGGCTGTCGTGCTGGATAATGTACTTATCGGAGATGTGTGGGTTACCTCGGGCCAGAGTAATATGGAGATGCCGGTCAAGGGTTTTGGTCGTCAGCCCGTAGAGCACTCGTATGACTACATATTGTCAGCCGCCAAAGATGCAAACCGTATCCGTATGTTCACCGTTAAGAAGGCACGTTCTTATGGCGAGGATAAGGAGGATTGCGAGGGTGGCGAGTGGCAGTGTTCATCGCCTGAGAGTGTGGCGAATATGTCTGCTACATCCTATTTCTTTGCCGCCACATTGAAGGACGCCGTAGATTTCCCCATTGGTCTTATTACAGCCAATTGGGGCGGCACGAGAGTGGAGTCATGGATGCCGTTGGATGCACTGAAGGAGGTAGTAACCCCCGAGCAGTATGAGAAGAAGCAGACCATTCACAATATAAAACCCTCGGAGTTGTATTGTGCGATGATTGCTCCTATCCGCAACTTTACGGCAAAAGGCTTTTTGTGGTATCAGGGTTGCTCTAATTTGGGCGATAACGACCACTACGATACAATGATGGCGCGTATGGTGCAGCAGTGGCGCGAGGATTGGGGCGATAGCGAGAATAAGATGCCCTTCTACTATGTGATGATTACTCCCTATACCTATAGCGGCTCAAATCAGATTGCGTATCCCCGTTTTGTAGAGTGCCAGATTCGTGCGTTGAGCAAGATTCCCAACAGCGGTATGGCTGCCACAACCGATGTGGGTGAGGAGAAGTGTATTCACCCTGCGCAGAAATTGGAAGTTGGCCAGCGTTTGGCTGCTTTGGCTATGGCACAAACATATGGCATGAAGGGCTTCGAGCCTAAGGGCGCCCAGATGGAGTCATACAAAATTGAGGGTGGTAAGGTTAAGGTAAAGATGACTAATGCTGCCGACGGCCTCTCTCCGTGGTATGGTGAGCCTGTTGTCGGATTTGAGATTGCCGGTGCCGACAAGACGTTTGTCCCTGCGCAAGCGACAATTTCGGCTAATAATGAGGTAACGGTATGGAGTGATGATGTTAAGGAGCCTGTGGCGGTGCGCTACTCGTTCCGAAACTTCCGCCCCGGAAATCTTAAGAATATGTATGGCGTTCCTGCCGTACCTTTCCGTACTGACAATTGGAATGACGTAATGTAATTCTTATATTACGATGAACATGCAGGCCATCTTTCGGGTGGTCTGCTTTTTTTTTGTGTCTCTATGATGTGAAAATAAGTTGATGAGTAGGTCTTGAAAACAGCCGAATTCAGTTTTTTATACCTTTAAAGTATAATATTTTGCAGTTAATTGTCGTTTTAACGAAAAATATGTGTAATTTTGCATGATTATTACCCTGCATGGCAGTTGTAAAGGATTCACTATGAAACAAAAATTGTCTTACATCGTTACTATAGCCTTTGTTGTGGCTCTGTTTTGCGGATGCTCGGGCGTTCAGAAGGTCATCAATTCAGGAGATGCTGATGTGATCTTCGATAGAGCTATGCTATATTATAATGCCGAGAAGTGGTCAAAGGCTTTGGCTTTGTTTGAGACCAGCCAACCATATTTTAACGGTACTCTGAAGGAGGATACTATCGCTTTTTATCGTGCTCGTTGCTATTTTAAAGATCGTGACTATGTGAGCTCGGCTTCTCTGTTTGATGAGTTCCGTCGCAGTTTCGGTCGCAGTGCATTTTTGGAGGATGCCGAGGCTATGTATGCCATAAGCCTCTATAATATGTGTCCTAGTCCGGAGCGTGACCAGTCTTCTACGAGTCAGGCGGTAATAGCTATTTCGGAGTTTATGTCGCACTATCCCGAGAGCCCTCAGATCGCTCTTTTTCAGGATATGACGCAGGACCTCACTTGGCGCATGCACGAAAAATCTTATCTGAATGCTTATACCTACTATAAGATTGGTCGCCACGATTCGGCTATCATTGCATTCCGTAATGCTTTGAAGCAGTATCCCAATACCCATCGTCGTGAGGACTTGATGTATTATATTGTTAAAGCCTCGCACGAGTTGGCTGTAAACTCAATCGAGTCGCGCCAGCACGATCGTTTCATGAATGCTTTGGATGCTTATTACAGTTTTATTATGGAGTATCCCGAGTCGAAGTATAGAAAGGAGATGGACAATATTTCCGAGGTGGCAAAGCGCTACATCGAAAAGCATCAGCAGGAGGAGTAATAACGACAAAATCACACTATAAGATGGAGATCAAAAAGAACATTCCCAACAACACAATTACCCGCAAACTCAATGATTTGGATAAAGATACGGGTAATATCTATGAGAGTATCAATATCATAGCTCGCCGAGCAAATCAAATTTCGTCGGAGTTGAAGGCCGAGCTCAATCGCAAACTTGCCGATTTCTCATCTCCTACCGATACTATGGAGGAGACTTTTGAGAATCGTGAGCAGATTGAGATCTCTCGTTATTATGAGCGTTTGCCCAAGCCTGTGATAATCGCTACCGAGGAGTTCCTCGATGACGAGGTGTATTATCGCAAGGGTGAGTAGCTTATAAATATGGTGTAAATACGCTTGCAAATACAATGAGTTTGTATGGCGTACGAAAAAGTCTCCTTTTATGTTAAAAGGTAAACATATCATTCTAGGAATAACGGGTAGCATAGCCGCATATAAGTCGGCTGTGCTTTGCCGTTTATTAGTCGCAGCGGGAGCCGAGGTCAAGGTGGTTATGACACCTTTGGCCAAACAGTTTATTACACCGCTTACCATGGCTACAGTTTCGCAGAATCCCATATTGGTGGAGTTCTTTAACCCCGAGAATGGAGAGTGGAATTCCCATGTAAAGTTGGGTGAGTGGGCCGATTTGTATCTTATAGCCCCTGCATCGGCCAATACTATGGCCAAGATGGCCCATGGGGTAGCTGATAATTTGTTGCTTACGACCTATTTGTCGGCTCGTTGTCCGGTGGCGGTAGCTCCGGCCATGGATTTAGATATGTATGCTCATGCCGCCACACAACGTAATATGGCCCAACTTCGTCAGGATGGAGTACATATTATCGAGCCCGGGTCGGGTTTTCTGGCAAGTGGACTTATCGGCAAAGGTCGTATGGCCGAACCGGCCGATATTGTAGCTGCTGTGGAGCAGTTGTTTGAAAAAAAAAAGAGTAGCCTCGCCTGTAGGCGATTTCTTGTAACTGCCGGTGCAACCATTGAGGCTATCGATCCCGTGAGATTTATCTCAAACCACTCGTCTGGTAAGATGGGTTATGCCGTAGCCGAGGCATTGGGGGCGAGGGGCGCCGAAGTGGTGCTAGTCAGTGGTCGTACATCACTCGATACTCCCCATGGCGTACAGCGTATTGATGTGTTATCTGCCGAGCAGATGTATAACGAGTGCAAAAATCGTTTTGCAGAGTGTGATGGGGCGGTAATGTGTGCGGCGGTGGCCGATTATACTCCTGCGGCGGTTGCCGATCATAAGCTTAAGAAGGGCGATGGCGAGATGAATATTCCACTAAAGCGTACTCGTGATATAGCGGCCGAGTTGGGCGCAAATAAAGGCGGTCGTCTGCTGGTCGGTTTTGCTATGGAGACCGAAAACGAGGTAGAGAATGCGCAGGGTAAGCTTGCACGCAAAAACTTCGATTTCATAGTGCTTAACTCACTGAAAAAGGAGGGTGCGGGATTCCGTGGCGATACCAATGTCGTAACACTGATTGATAGCGAACGTGGGGTAGAATTACCTCTTATGAGCAAACGCGAGGTAGCCGAGAAGATTGTTGATAAAATTGAGAATATAATCAATAGCAAATAGATATGTTGCGTCATCTGACAGTAGAAAATTATGCGCTTATAGATAAGCTCGATATTGATCTGGATGCCCGCCTGAACATTATCACAGGTGAGACGGGTGCCGGAAAATCGATATTGCTTGGCGCATTGGGTCTACTGTTGGGCAACAAAAACGAGGGTAGCACATTGCGTGATGAATCTCGCAATTGTGTGGTCGAAGGCCATTTCGATATTGGAGGTTATGGTTTGGAGGAACTTTTCGAGAATAATGACCTCGATTATGAGCCAACGACCGTAATACGGCGTGTAATATCTCCTGCCGGCAAGAGTAGAGCTTTTGTAAATGACATGCCTGTGCAGTTAACCGTGTTGCGTGATTTGGGTGCTCATCTGATAGATATTCATTCGCAGCATCGAAATGCAATGTTGGCCAATGAGGATTTCCGCATATCGGCGGTAGATACATTGGCGGGAACGGTGGAGCAGGTTGCCGAATATAAGGCTGTGTATGATAGCATCATCCGTGCTGAACGCGAGCTTACGAAGATGCAGGCGGAGGCCGAACTGTTGAAGCGTGACGAGGAGTGGCTGCGTTTTCAGGTCGAGGAGTTTGACGTTGCCGCATTGCGTGAGGGAGAATTGGCTGAGGCCGAGGCTGAACTTGCTATATTGGAGAATGCTGACGATATATGTGCGGCAATTGGTGAGGCTCGCAATATTCTCGATACCGAGCAGATTGGTGCTTTGGAGCAACTTTCGGTTGCCGAGCGAGCAATCATGAATGTTAGCAGTAATTATCTGTCGGGAAAAGATATTGCCGAGCGTCTACACTCGGTTGTGCAGGAGTTGAAGGATCTCTCCAGCACGCTTGCGAGTGATGCCGAGCGTATCGAGTCGGATCCCGAAAGACTCCAAAGGCTCACCGAGCGGGTTAATTTAATCCATTCAATGTGCCAAAAACATCGTGTTGCCACATTGGAGGAACTTCTGCAAGTAGGAGAGAGCCTGAAGTCGAAGTTGGGTGCAATTACCCACGGCGGAGAGAATATCGCTCGTCAACAGGCAGAAATTGATGCAATGCGTAAATCGGCAACAGCAATTGCTGGCGATATTCATATGGCGCGCGAGAGCGCCGCACGCGAGTTGTCAGGTGAGGTTGCGTCAATACTTATCCAACTTGGAATGCCCGAGGCGCAATTTGTGGTTGAGGTTATCGATCTTGGCGAGTTATTGCCATCTGGTTGCGATAGCGTACGATTCCTCTTTACTGCGAACAGTCGTATGTCGATGCAGCCTATCGAGAAGATAGCTTCGGGAGGAGAGGTGTCGCGAGTTATGCTTGCGTTGAAGTCGTTGCTGGCCAAGCGATCGAAGCTCCCCACAATTATCTTTGATGAGATTGATACGGGGGTCTCGGGTCGTATAGCCGATGCTATGGGCGATATTATCAGCGCTTTAGGTGATAATATGCAGGTGGTAGCCATTACCCATCTGCCACAGGTGGCATGCAAGGGTGATAGCCATATGGTTGTCTACAAGCATGATAGTACCACAAATATCCAGGTATTGAGTGCCGAGGCTCGTGTTGAGGAGATTGCCAAAATGTTGTCGGGCAGTAGTGTTACCGATGCGGCACTCAAGCAAGCAAGAATATTATTAGGATAAATATATTAACAACATTTAAACTACCTAAAACTATGAAGAAAATCTTTACAATTGTACTTTGTGCGGCTGCATTGACTCTGGTGTCGTGCGGTGAGCGTTGTCAGCTTAAAAAAGATCTAAAGAAGGCCCTTGAGACAGCTGTGGTACATGAGAAGGCACAGGCTGTTTATATGGAGGGTATTGAGGGTAAGTCTCCCCAGACCTTTATCGATGGTAAGATTAAGGTTGCCAATCCTCATAGCTGGATAAGCGGATTCTTCCCCGGTTCATTGTGGCTTTTGTATGAGCACACCGGTGATGAGCAGCTCAAGACCTATGCCGACAAGTTCACTCGCCGTCTGGAGGTGTTGAAGGATTATAAGGGTACTCACGATTTGGGCTTTATGGTCTTCTGTTCTTATGGTAATGCTTACCGTTTGACCGGTGACGAGTATTATAAGTCAATTATCGAGCAGGCGTCGGCAGCTCTTGCTACCCGTTTTGACCCTGAGGTTGGTTGTATCCGTTCTTGGAATACAGGTCGCAAAGAGAAGCCCGAAGAGGATTTTATGGTAATCATCGACAATATGATGAATCTTGAGATGCTTGAGTGGGTAGGTGGATATGAGAATATTACCCGTACACACGCAAATACCACCATCAAGAACCATTTCCGTCCCGATTATAGTACATATCACGTTGTTGCTTACAATGAGTTGACAGGTGAGATTACCGATAAGCGTACTGCACAGGGTAATGCCGATGATTCAGCATGGGCTCGCGGCCAGTCATGGGGCTTGTATGGCTATACCATGATGTATCGCATGACCAAGGATAAGGCTTATCTTGATCAGGCAGTAAATATTGCCAACTATCTTATTCCTCGTTTGCCCGAGGATGCAATTCCCAACTGGGATTATGATGCCGAGGCACAGTGTAAGGATTCATCAGCCGGTGCAATTATGGCTTCAGCTCTTATTGAGCTTTATGGCTTTACGCAGAATGAGCTTTATATCGAGACTGCCGAGCGCCAGTTGCGTTCTTTGAGCTCGGATGCCTATCTTGCCCAGCCCGGTGAGAATGGTAACTTCATTCTCAAACATGGTGTAGGTCACTATCCTGCAAAGTCAGAGGTGGATGTCCCTCTTTCATATGGTGACTACTATTTCATTGAGGCTTCAATGCGTTATTTGGCATTGTAAGATTATATAATGATATACGAATGCCGACTCTTAACAAGGGTCGGCATTTTTTTGTGTTATTTGAGGGCGTTGATAATCTTAACAATTTCGTCTAAGTGCGATAATTCGTATTCTACTGCCGAGTGGCGCACAACGCCATGTTGGTCGATGACAAAGCTGCGAGGGACATATAAAGTTGCGTATAGCGAATAGATTCTGCGGTCGGGATCAGCACCTGCCGGAAACAATAGGTTGTTAGATGTTAAAAAATCTTTCACCTTATTTAGGTCACAGCCTCGGGCTATGGGCAGATATACAAAATCGTCGGCTTGAACTCTGTCTAAAATTTTCTCCTGCACGACACCCATCTCTTTTCGACATGTCGGACATTCGGGGTCCCATAAAGTGAGCAGCACTTTTTTGCCTTGCAATTCTGATAAACATACCTCATCTCCATTGCTCATTGTCACCTCAAAGTCAGGCGCTACTTCGCCTATCTTGACCAATGTCGTTTGGTCGGGGCTCTCCTCTTTGTCGTTGATGCATCCTTGTGTGAGTAGCAGTAGCGTGAGTAGAGATATGTGTAAGAAGTTGTTAATTGTCATTGTAATATCGTTGCGCTGCCGTTTTGTGCCGGAAAATAGTAAAAATGCGGTGGCTCATTTCCATAAGGTGCAAAGCTCTGTTTCAAAGGTACAAAATCATCTGCAGCCGCAAAAATAATTTTGTACTTTTACTTAAAAATTAGCTAAATATGCTATCTGTGAACCCTATAAAAAGAGATATTATTGTCAATCCGGCCTATCTTGGCATGTGTGAATTTATCGAGCAACTGCCGAATAATTTTGATACGCTGGATGACGCCGTTTTATTGCATGAGGGACGAAATGTTGTCAAATTGTTTGAGGTGGACGGGCAGCAATTTGTGGCCAAGAACTTCAATCGTATTTCACACATAAATAGATTTGTATATGGAAGCCTGCGGAGCAGCAAGGCTATGCGATCCTATTATAATGCGATGCGTTTGCGCTCGATGGAGGTTGATACCCCCGAGCCCGTAGCGGCTATAGATATTTATCGAGGACGCCGTTTGACGTGGAGTTGTTATCTGTCGCGATATTCCGACTATTCGGCATTGGAAATTGATGATTGCTTATTGCAAAAGGCCGACGTTGTGCGGCTGCTTGATGCCCTTGCCGAATTTATTGTTGAACTGCATGACAAGGGTGTGGAACACAATGATTTGAATATCTCTAACGTGCTGTATAAAAATATTGATGGCAAATATACATTCCAATTGATTGATATCAACAGAATGGAGTTCGTGCGAACAATGTCAAAGCGCCGACGTGAGAGAAACATGTGCCGATTGTCGTTGAACTATACAGCCTATATGTATGTTATGGAACGCTATGCCCGATGTATAAAATCCAGAGGGGAGTCTTTCGAGTTGAGGTGTGCGACATCAAGGATGCTGTTTGAGTATTGTCAGCGGTTTAAAGCGAAGATGAAGGATATATTTTAAAGTAAAATATTGCTATGAGAAATTTTCTTTTTGTTGGTGGAATTGGCACAGGCGAAATTGTGCTTGTGGTTTTTGTGCTTTTGCTCCTGTTTGGAGGAAAGAAACTTCCTGAGTTGATGCGTGGCGCAGGTCGTGGCATCCGTGAATTTAAGGATGCCATCGACTCTGTGTCAGACGAAAACAAATAAAATAATCTGCGCTATACTGCCTATTTGGCCGGTGCGTAGTTATATCTGTAAGAAGGCGATTTGTCGGTAGGGAAGTCCTTGGGGACAGGTTGTTTAACTTTTCCTGTGGCTGCCCATTCGGCTCCTCGGAGTAGAAGTGTCTGAAATCCTGCGCATTGCATTGCTGGATTATTCTCTGCTGTTGGCCCTGCGTGTCCAAGCATGATGTGGAAAATGCGGGCCTTGCCATAATCAACAGTAAATACCAAAGGCTCCTCGCGGCCGGAACCGCCTGTCTGCTTATCGGCAAAACCTGTGTAGAGCAAATCTTTGATGTTGGCAGGGCCTCTCATACGGTCGTACATTTCATCTTTGGCGTGTATCCAATTGTCGGGCAAGCCTTTGACGATAGGGTGCTTCTTGTCACGGCAGTGCATTGGGTACTCGCGCTGTGCGCCATGTGACCCACCCGGGCCGGCCGAGTTGTCGAGTACGGGAACTCCGTCCTTCAGGTAGTAGTAGGGCCCCGACTTCTCGTTGCGACCCTCCCAGCCACCGAGGGCGATTATCTTGTTGAACTCCTCCCAGCCCGAAAAGGCATTGTCGGCAGCGTGGTATACAACCACACCTCCGCCACCCTGCACATAATCCAAGAATGCCTGATCAGTCTCGGCGGGCCAACGGTCGCCATTGTAGTCAAGCACCACAACGTCGTAGGCTGCAAAGTCGGGTTTGAAGCTGCTCATGTCGCCTCGTGCCGGTGCGGTGAGGACAATGTCGGCCTCAAAGAGTCCCGATTGATTGAGGATAAGTTGCAGAACCTTGTGACTGACTTGCCAATTGTGGTTATTCTGACCTGAAACAATCAAAGCCTTGATGGGTTTGCTTTTTGCATTTACGCATGCGCAACCGAGCATTACTACCGATACTAGCAGCAAGTATTTTAACAACTTTTTCATAATTTTATTGTTTACATTATCTTTTCCTATCCAAAGATAGTGATTTTATTGTGAATATGGTGCTGCTGATATTATTTTACAGGTGAAAATAAAAAAAACTGCCGAACTTTGATGGTCCGGCAGTTTTTAGCGTATAATCTAGTTCAATTACATCATACCGCCCTGGGGAGGCATGGGAGGCATAGCGGGTGTGTCAGACTTCTTGTCGGTGAGAACACACTCGGTGGTGAGGAACATCGATGCGATAGAAGCTGCATTCTCCAATGCTACACGAGCAACCTTGGTGGGGTCGATGATACCTGCTGCGAGCATATCCTCGTAGCGGTCGTCACGAGCGTTGTAACCAATAGTACCCTCGCTCTCCTTAACCTTGTTTACTACAACCGAGCCCTCGCCGCCGGCGTTGGCTACAATCTGACGCAAAGGCTCCTCGATAGCGCGCTTAACAATCTGGATACCTGTGGTCTGATCCTCGTTCTCGCCCTTCATATTCTCAAGAGCTGCAACGGCACGGATGTAAGCCACACCACCACCGGGAACGATACCCTCCTCGACAGCTGCACGGGTAGCTGCCAAAGCATCGTCAACGCGATCCTTCTTCTCCTTCATCTCAACCTCGGTAGCAGCACCTACGAAGAGAACGGCAACACCACCAGAGAGCTTTGCAAGACGCTCCTGAAGCTTCTCCTTGTCATAGTCTGACTTGGCAGTCTCGAGTGCGCTGCGAATCTGTGCAATACGGGCAGCAATAGCCTCCTTGGCACCGCAACCATCAACGATGGTGGTGCTCTCCTTGTTCATTGAAACCTTCTCGGCAGAGCCCAACATATCGATGGTAGCCTCCTCGAGCTTCATACCCTTGTCGGTAGAGATTACTGTACCACCTGTGAGGATTGCAATATCTTCGAGCATATCCTTACGACGGTCGCCAAAGCCCGGAGCCTTGCAGGCTGCAATCTTCAACATACCGCGCAACTTGTTTACTACAAGAGCAGACAAAGCCTCACCGTCAACATCCTCGGCGATGATGAGCAATGACTGGCCGTTCTGTGCGATAGGCTCCAAAATGCCCATAATCTCCTTCATTGTAGAGATCTTCTTGTCGGTGATAAGAATCAACGGTTTCTCCAACTCTGCCTCCATCTTCTCGGTGTCGGTCATAAAATAAGCTGAAATGTAGCCGCGGTCGAACTGCATACCCTCAACAACGTCAACATGAGTCTCGGTACCCTTAGCCTCCTCAACGGTGATAACACCCTCGTTGTTTACCTTTGCCATAGCCTCGGCAATCAGCTTACCGATGGCGTTGTCGTTGTTGGCAGAGATGGTAGCAACCTGCTCAATCTTTGAGATGTCATTACCAACCTCCTGTGAGAGCTTCTGGAGCTCGCCTACAACGGTAGCAACAGCCTTATCCATACCACGCTTCAAATCCATGGGGTTAGCTCCTGCGGTTACGTTCTTCAAACCTACGCCGATAAGAGCCTGAGCCAATACGGTAGCGGTAGTAGTACCATCACCGGCATCGTCGTTGGTCTTTGATGCAACCTCCTTAACCATCTGCGCACCCATGTTGGCGAATGAATCCTCCAACTCAATCTCCTTGGCTACGGTCACACCGTCCTTGGTAATCTGGGGAGCGCCAAACTTCTTGTCGATAATTACATTGCGACCTTTGGGGCCGAGTGTAACCTTCACTGCATTGGCCAAAGCATCAACACCCTCCTTAAGAAGGTCGCGGGCCTCAACATTATATTTAATCTCTTTTGCCATTTTCTTTATATTGCTTTAATTGTTAACCATTGAAATGAAATTATCCGAGGATAGCCATAATGTCGGCCTGCTTCATGATCAGGTAGTCAGTGCCGTCTACGTTAATCTCGGTGCCTGAATATTTGCCATAAAGAACGGTGTCACCCTCCTTTACCTCCATGGTAACCTCTGCGGTACCGGGGCCAACGGCTACTACTTTACCCATCAAGGGCTTCTCTTTTGCTGTGTCGGGAATGAACAGACCTCCAGCGGTCTTCTCTTCTGCCGGATTGGGCAATACCAATACGCGGTCTGAAAGCGGTTTGATTGTCATAAGTTTTTATGTTTTAAGTTTAAAATTGTTTGCACTATTAGTCGCTCGTTGCGACGTAGTAAATATGAGCAACAGGTGTGCCAAACATGGTTTGGCATATAATTCTGCCATAAGTGCCAAGCATGAGTGACAAAATGTCATAATAATATTATTTTTGTCATCAGTGGCATTTATTGCCCATTCAAAGTGCGAAGTTTGCAAAATTATTTTTAATTTTGAAGACAAAACCGAATTTTTAATCAAATAATATGAAAAAATTCCTAATAACAATCGCGTTTATAGTTACTTCGGCGTTTGCGCCAGCCTTCTGTCAGAGCTTGGACTACGATAAACTTGCGCCGCACCCGCGTCTGCTTTTGCGCTCGGGAGATATCGAGGCAATGAAAAAATTCTGTCAAGAGTCGGCTAACGCACGCAAGGTACACGATAAAATTATTGCTGATGCCGAGTCATTTTTGTTGAAAGAGCCTGTTGTGTTCCAGAAGGATGAGAGCAATAAACGAATCTTGTTGGTTTCACGCGAGGCCTTGAAACGTATTTTTTATCTGTCGTATGCATATAAGATGACCGATGATAATCGATATGCAGCCCGTGCCGAAAAGGAGATGCTTGCCGTGAGCGATTTTCATTCTTGGAATCCATCGCACTTTTTGGATGTGGGTGAGATGACTATGGCTTTGGCCATTGGCTATGATTGGCTTTATGATTATCTGTCGCGCCATTCGCGTAGTATTATCGGTACTGCTATCTACGAAAAGGGCTTAAAAGCGCAGGAGAATGAGAAACATGCGTGGTTCTATACTGCCTCAAATAATTGGAATCAGGTGTGTAATGCGGGTATGATATATGGCGCTTTGGCAACCATGGAGCGTTCACCCGAGTATAATAAGGCTCTTATTGCAAAGTGTCTTGAGTCTAATCCGATAGCCCAAAAATGTTATGACCCCGATGGTGCATACCCCGAGGGTTATGGCTATTGGGATTATGGAACCGGCTTTGAGGTGATGCTTGTGGCGGCGTTGCAGTCGGCTTTGGGTACAGATGCGGGAATCGCCTCACAGGAGAGTTTTATGCGTTCAGCCGAGTTTATGACTTATATGGAGGCTCCCACGGGCAAAAACTATAATTATGCCGATTCGGGCTCGGGCGTGCATTGTACTCCTTCGAAGTATTGGTTTGCGCGTCAGCGCGGCGATGCTTCGTTGGTAGTAACCGACGAGATGCATATTGCAGGCGGTAAGCTGCCTAACGACAGATTGTTGCCTATATATATGATTTTTGGCTCAGCGCTCGATTTCAAGAGTAACATTCTTCCTAAGAATAAGGTGTGGGTCGGTGCAGGCGAGGTGCCTCTCTATATATATCGTTCGGGTTGGCAGTCAAATGAGGATACCTACTTTGCCATCAAGGGTGGTCACGCATATACCAATCACGCGCATATGGATGCTGGCTCGTTTATCTATGAGTGGAGCGGTGTTCGCTGGAGTGTTGATTTGGGCTCACATTCATATTCGATTCTTGAGAAGGAGGGTATAGATTTGTGGAATCGCAAGCAGAATAGTGAACGCTGGACCGTGTTCCGCTTAGGCCAACATTCTCATGGCGTGCTGACGTTTAATGAGCGACCTCATAATGTTGAAGGTATAGCCACTATTGTTGATTCACATAGCTCGGCCCGCGAGAAGTGGGTTGAACTGGATCTGACCCCCACATTTAAGGGTCAGGTTGTGGAGGTTAGGCGTCGTGCCGAATTGGATAAAAACGACTATTTGACTATCACCGACCATGTTGTAGTCGGTGATACCGCTACCAATGCCGAGTGGAAAATCGCCACCAATGCCGAGGCCGAGATCGTAACACCCACCATGATAAAACTCGAGCAGGATGGCAAAACAATCTATTTGAAGTTGAAGACAAAGGCCTCTGGTGAAGCGAAGATATGGCCTGAACACAAATATTATGATTTTGAGTCGCGAGATAATAATCTGCGCCGTGTGGGATTTGTTGTGCAGCTCAAGGCCGGCCAAACAGTGGATATTGAGGTTAGTTTTTCGCCTAACAAAAGCAAGGGACTTACATTGCCCAAGTTGAACTTAGGTAAACGCAATAAATAATATCTGGAGATTACGATAGCTCCCTTGGCGTATGGCTGGGGGAGTTTTTTTTGTGTTGCAAATCTTCTTGAGAGAGCTATTGCCTATTTTTTTGTAAGATTTTTGACGTTTTATTTGGAAAAAATAATGAAACCATCTATATTTGCACACCGATTCGAGGAATTGAGTCGATATGGTGGATGTAGCTCAGTCGGTTAGAGTGACGGATTGTGGTTCCGAAGGTCGTGGGTTCGAATCCCATCTTCCACCCCAGAAACAACGTAAAGTACTGAAAATGAGGGTTATCACAACAATGATAACCCTTTTTTTGTGTCCGTATTTGTAGCCCAAATGCTGCAAGGGCCAAAATGGGCTACAAAATTGTTTAATTTTAACGTTTTGTAGCATGCAAAGAACCACATTCTCAATCACTTACTACTGCCGTGATAGTAAGAAAAACAAGCAAGGACAAGCCCCTCTTGAGATGTGTATAAACATCAATCAAGAAAGACTCTTTGTCAATCTTCCAACAAAACTTTCACCTAAGGTCTTTCGTAAACGTAGAAAACCTGTTGAAATTGAAGAGTTATTGACTCAGTACAGAGTTAAAGTAAGCGAAATAATAACACAGTTGATGAACGAAGGTGTCCCTATTACTGCAAATTGTATTAGGGAATACATGAGGACTGGCGGGACCAAAAGTATTACCATTGAAATGTTATGCGTGGAATATTTGGGTATTATCAAGAAAAGAGTTGGCAAAACTATGACACTCCAGGTATATAAGAAGTATGAGTTGGTTAGGGACTTTCTGTTTGAGGTACTGTCGCCCAATAAAGAACTGTGTGCTATCGTAAATGCTGACATGGTTAAAATATACGATATTCTAAAGGAGCGATTTATGCCATCAACTTCAGCGGGGTACATGGTTAAGGTTAAAACCTTCTTTAACTATGCCATAGATAATAACTGGATGAAGATAAATCCATTCAATGGCATCAAGATAGATAAGGGAATACCAGAGGTTAAATATCTGTCAGCTGATGATATGGAAAATATTAAAAGGCTTGATTTGACAGATTACGAAAGATTGGAAAGAGTTAGAGATTTATTGCTTTTTCAGGCCTCTGTAGGTACTGCGTATTGTGATTTGGTTAATTTTAGTGTAGAAAAAATCGTCAAAGTGGGAGATGTTTACGTTTATAGCGATAAGCGTCAAAAGACTGGAATAAAGTTTTCTGCGGTTATCCTACCTATGGGATTAAAGATACTTGATAAGTACCATGGGAAATTACCTATCATATCTAATCAAAAATATAACAGCTACCTTAAGGAGATACAAAGATTGGCTGGCATAGATACGGTAATTACTTCACATCTCTTAAGAAAAACCTATGCTCATACCTTGCTTAATAATGGAGTGAACATATCTGTGGTGGCTAAATGCCTTGGTCATACGAATACCATCATTACTCAAAAGACCTATGCTCGACCAACAGACCTTTTTGTGGCGAATGAAGTTAGTAAGATGATTAAGCTATTTGAATTGTAATATGTCGTGAAATCACAAAAAAATGGGTACAACCCCTATTGATTAGATGGAGATTGTACCCATAAAAACTTAAGCAGCTCGCTTTTCATTCCATTTGATGTAAAGCTGCTCCACATTCATTTGACCTTTCCAGCTTCCAGCTTCAATTCGGCCTTTGTAGTAGTTGTAGAACTGTTTCATCCTGTTGGTCTTGTCGGTTTGTGCTTCATACCAATCATTAAGTACATTCAATTGAATGGAATGTGGTGATGATTGAGATGGAGACTGAGATGGAGATACTGGTGTAGCTGAAGGTTTGGGTAATTCAACAACATTTCTCTCAGAATCATCATGCCACATCAAATCTTCATCAAGTTGATTATCTGCGTCATCCACCTGCTTGACACTCTTTGCAGGGGTGGGTTCTCCCCACTTGAAACGCTCGTGTCCCCACTTGTCAATGATTGTAAGACTCGTGATAACTCCGTTATCAACAGACATCTCCTTAACCTTGAAGGATTGGCACAACTTACCGTTGAACATGTCTTTGTCAGTCAATTGAACAACAATCTTAGGAGCAGTATAGAGTTCTCGACCAATACCCCAAGAGACGGCAGCTCTCTTAAAGGCATCAGATGCGAGTCCCTTATCAGCCTCGATATTACTCTCAGAGCCAGTGTCTGATTTCCATAACCATTCACCAGTTGTAGGGCTACGAATACCTATCTTGCACATTAACAGTCCTTTGGCCTCATAATACTCTTTTTGCCAGCCCAGAGTACCAAGGGTCTCATCAAGGATGTTCATGCCACATCGTGCATCTTGGTAGAGTAGCAATGTAGTCTTACCATTACGAGCTTCTGCTGGACGCACCTCAACCTCATCAGCTCTAAGACTTCTAAATGAAAGGGGAGTGTGTATCATTTCAACTCCCGAGGGGTTCATACCCTCTAGATTCTCTATATGATTCATACTATATTAGATTAACCTTATTATTTATTTATTAATACGCTATCGTACATTATCCACATTTCCTCTATGCTTTTAGCAGTATCCATGACGACATCGACTTTATCCATATCAGGCTTGTCGCCTTCAAGATATATTATTACTTCTACTTCTCCCGTGCGGCAAAATGTAATTTGATTGCCGTAAAACTGGATTTCAATACGGTCATCATTGGCTTTTACCTTGAAATTGTCATCGTCCAACTCATAGTAAGTGGTGTAGTTGGTTGTCATTGCCAAATACTCTTTGACATTCTGCTCAAACTTCTTTATCAGGATTGCCTTCTGTGCATTTACGGTTGCCACCTCCATATTTTGATTCATATGAATAACAGCAGTTGACCTATACACCGCAAGGTTCTAAGATTGTAAATTGGGTACAACTGGGTTTGAAGACCGTTTCCCCTTGCCGTCTTGTGATTGTTATACTCTTTTCGCTTCATTGAACATATACATCAGTGTTCCAAGGCCTATGTCATTTCCGCTACCGTAGCTTTCAACTATCTTATCATATTGATTATCACATTCATACCTGTCATACTTTGGCGATAGTGAAGATATTGAGTGGAAGTATTGTCTGCCCGACTCACCAAACTCACTGCACAATGACATACCTATCTTGAACCACGAGTGGTAGTCGTCAGGAAGAGTTAGATTATTGTCTATCAAATACTTAATTTGCTCCTCAACCCTTTGAGCGTTATCAGTAGAGGTTGTGTGATAGCTGAACTCACGAGGGGTATAGGTTGTGGACACCCGAGTCTCCCTTTTAGGCTCACCTACCATCTTGTAGTAGGTGAGCGCATAAGGATTGTAATAAGGCTCCTCATTGTAAGAAGCAAATCGAAGACGAGTGGTGTCTTTACACGCCTTGTCGATGGTAATACCGTACTCCTTAAAGTCTTTTTCCAATGCCAAGTAGTGCTCTTTCAATCGTTTAGGGTCATCAACCCTGCATATCGCAAAGTAGCCATCTCCAGAAATCGACCTGCCAGCATATATAACAAAGTCCATCTGCTTCAGGATGTTAGGAACCTCTGGCATTACCTCAACGTTATCCTTATAATCAATATCAATCGCTATTAGCCCTGAGTATTCAGCTACCTTATCTCTCTTTCGCTCCGTGAAACGTCCGCTGACAGTTGCACATGGAAGGGCGGTACGATACCTATTCTTGATTTCGTGTCTTTCCTCAATCGTACTACCACTACGAATGGCCTCTGCAATATCCTTGTACTGGTCAGTAAACAGGAAGTCCTTAAGATTTACAGTTGTTCCAATATTGTCGCTAACTCCCTTATATAGAGACACCTCAACGTTGAGTGGGTCATTTACAACTGCTGTCGGGATGGTAAACTCAATGGGTTTGTATGCTATCTCCTCATCGTCCTCAACATAATAGCGACCATTGTTTTTATTAGCGTTATAGTAATTACCCGAATCAACATCATACTTCAATCTGCACTCACCTATCTTACCGTAGTTCTTAAACTTGACCTTATCACACTTGATGATGGTCTCATCACGGTCAAAGTCTCTATGTACGGTAAGTACGAAATCAGACTTATTGTAAAAGTGAGCACTGCCATTGATGTCATAGGCTTTAGGACAATAGTAAGATTGCGAAGAGTGATTATAATCCATTTTACGAGGGTGAGCAACGAGGATAACCATAACATTGTATTGGATTGCAAAATTGCAGAGCTTATCCATGACCTTGCTAACAAACTCTGTCTCAGATAATTCATTGGGTCTTTCAGCCTCAACCTTGTTATAGGCATCTATCACGATGATGCTCACGTTATTCTCCTTAACAACGGTCTCGCCTATGTCCATAATCTGCGATAATTTGTTAATTATCTGGTAATTACAGAAGTAAAAATTATCACAAACATACAATGCAGTGTTATTTACCTCTGTCTTACTCGCATCCTTCAACTTCTTGTTGGTGTACTTGCTAACCAGCTTTGCCATGTGGAATGAAAGTGGTTGATTCTCAGGTGAGAAATAGAGAGTTTTCATACCATACAATTTGTTGTAAGTTGTAGTCAGGAAGTCCACAAACTCCGATTTACCATAGTTGGGGACACCTGTAATAGTTATCACCCTACCCCTATCAAGACGGAATAACTCGTCTAAGTTGCTCACATGGGTGTATAGGCCCTGTGGAAGTCCGTGATTGTAAATGTCATTGATGCACTGCATCAGGTGCTCCTTAGGAAGGAGTGAGGGCATATTGCCTAAATGATTAGTTTTGTGTATCATAATGTAAAATATTAAAAATTAAAAAGTTATACTCTTTTATTATCAAGCTCGGACCCACTGTATCGTTCAATCGTCTTGCTGTGCAGCTCGTGTTCCTCACCCCTAAATCTATCAGCAATCCTTAGTCGTTCTATGGGATTGAACTCGTTATTCAAATCGACAATGATATTATTAAGCACCATGTAGTTTACCTTATATATTGTACCCACCTTGCATGTATTCAACACCTCTATAACCTCTAATCTCTTTAGCGAATCAACGGCCTTCTTGATGGTTTTGTCCGTCAAGCCCGTATAGATACTTAGTAGCGAGAAGCTTATGGCGGTCTGACCTATATTATTAAGGTGTCTAATCGTGTTCAATACGTCTCGTTCGCTCTGCGTGAAGAGTATCTGCATATTAATTGGAAGGGCTACATATAAACCGCTATCCAACAAGAACTTCTCACCTTTACTTATGTTTTTCTTAGCCGCCATATTTCGTTTGTTTTGCTGATGCAAATATACAGTAAAAAATAGATAAAACACAGTAAATCAGTGACTTACAATTCTAGTCAAGTCAAGTATTGCAAATCCAAGTTTTTATCATTATATTTGCAGTAAATCTTATTGGCTATGAAGTACATAACAGACACCGATTTCTTACCCGAATACAGGGACCTTCACTTTGATTCATATCAACTGCTTTATGGTATCGCTATCAATCAGCAAGAGGAAATGATTTATGACACAATTATCACATTGTGTAGAAAGTATAGAGAACCAGTACTTAGAAAATCCAAGGTGGATTACTGGAAAACATTGGTTGATAAGGTAATATCTAGGTTGGACTATATTGATGACAAGGCAGATGTAATGGTGTATTTGCCATACAAGCAGAAGTTGTGCACGCCAGAGAGACTCATCCAGAGATACTCCTATGCTCGATTAGTTCTAGAGAATGTGCGAGGCCTTGAAATGAATCAGCTTATCAGAAGGGGAAATAAAAGTGCAGATGATATCAGGTGGTTTTATCCCATTAAGAAGTTGGAAGATATGATGTATGAAGCAGTGCCAATGTTAGCGGAATTACATCATAAAACAGAAAAAGAAGTTAAGAAAATCGTTGCAAATGAATTAATTAGAAGAGGTATTGAAGCTACAGATGCAAATCCAAGCGAGGAAAATGAAAACTTGTATATAAAGGTGTTCTTAAATGGCAAATATCTGAAGGAATTAGTGCCAGCCTCAGAGTCAAAAGAGGACAATGAACCAATATACGACAAGCATACAAAACTCGAAACGGTAGGGTTTTTATACTATGCTTTGCAGTACTATTTTGGCAAGGTTCAAGAGTTGAAGAAGGGTGAAATGGAGAAAATGCTGAAGCATGCTGTGATAAGAATTGCAAATGGATTAGAAACGCCTTTAGTTAAATTAGATACGACAAACATTTCAAACAACACAGCCTATAAGTATGTGAACAAAAAGCAGTTTAATTGCAATTCTACAAACTTTGATACGCTTGATAATATAGCGCACGCATTGCTCAATCATGGAATAAAAGTTCCCACGGAATTATCTGATAAAATGAAGAAATGATAGTTAATTGAGTATGGTAATACTACCTTCCCCTTTTAGACGATAGGTGAATTGCGTATATACTCAGTTGTAATAATAAATAGGTAGGGCCTACCCCTACCTATTATTATATATATTATATTCTTATTATGTTCGGAAACTTTCCGATAGAATAGTCGGAAAAAATCCTCCTCTTCTTACAATTAGTCTATTTGCTAAATAAACATATCCAAATAAGCAAACTTGCTAATTGTTAAAAATCCAAAGATTCATATATCTCTCCAATCTCCTCGGCCTTCAATCCCAGGTATCTTCTGGTAATCTCACAACTGCTATGTGAAAATATTTCAGATAACTTAATTAGGGCCTTTTCTGCATCAATTCCAGCCCTCTCAACAATATGACGACCAAATGTCTTACGATGGCTATGACTACTATATGACTTGATGTTGAGCTTGTACTTAATCTTGTACTCCTTCAATCTCATATTGACCCACTCTCTTGAATAGATGGTTCCCAAACGACTAAGGAAGATAGGCTCATTACTCGCTGGCGAACCCAAAGCCTTGTAGCAGTCCTCAATATGCTTCTTAAGGTCTTTGTTTACTCTGATTGTCCTACGCTTGCCAGTCTTTTGTTCAATTATAACAATTTCCTCTTTGTCGAGTATATCTGACCACCTCAACCTAAGTTCATCACCGATGCGTAATCCCCACATGCATTGGGTAGCAATCAATAAACTCATTCTGTAATCACCATCACGATACAAACGATGAACTAGGCTAATCATCTCCTCCCACTTGAGGGCATCTGCCGTTGTGTATTGTCCTTTAAGTGCCATTGTAGTTTGATTTATATGCTTGAAATAAGGTTAGTAAAATAGGTAATTATAATCTATGCTGATTATCAATCACTTTTTACTTTTCTACAAAGTAAAAGTTTTAATTTGCATGGATTCCATACTCTGCCTCAACACTGCTCTTATAGTCTGTAGTACGCTCTACGAGTCCATCAATTACATTGACCAAGCAATCTAAATATACATCCTCAACCTTCTCTCCTGTCTTGGCCAATATGACCTCAAATAGGTCCGTTCCAGCATTATACATCACAATGACCTTGCCCTGGTACTTAAAGCCCTCAACCTGGAAAGACAAGCCCTTGTCCTCAGGGAGCCTCTTGAAATTATGAGGCCCCCAACTGAACAACACCATTAACTGGCTCTTTAATATCTGCAAAATATACTCTGCCATAATCTAAAACACTTTAACGATTGACTCCCAACGAAAACTTCTCCACTCTCCTTTTTCAATATCAAAATAGGCTGTAGTCTTGAAATACTCTCTACTGCATCCATTGCCATTAGTGTACTTCGCTGCTACTGCTGCATTGGTAGTACCAAAAGCCTCACGAATCTCACCATTCTTCTTAACGAAAATGAAGTGTGCTACTCCATTGCGAAGCTTCTCCTTGAGGTTTTCAATCATCATTGCCTTAGCTCCTGCTACCAAAAGGTTCTGAGTGCGCTGAGCGATAACATTCATTCTAACTGCTGTTGTGTCTGTGATAATCAATGCGTTCATAGTTGTAAGTTTTATATTGTTCCTAAAATTAAAATGCTCTCTTGATGTACTTTGGCTCTCCCCAGCCATTCAATCTGTAAACCTCTCTAACTGCTTCTTCATAGCTGTAAACATCCTTAATGAATCGAGCAGACGAACCAGTCTCACTAACCCAATCGTACTGCCAAATGGCCCAGTGGTTGCGATGACGACCAAACTTGTATAATCCAACTTGTGCTTTCATGTTATTGATATTTTAACATCAATTATCTCTCTTATTTCTGATACAAATATACAATATAAATCAATATAATCCAAATAAAATAGACTAAAAATGATGGAATAAATCAATTTTTCTCATTTTATTTTGATTTTTTTTGATGAGCTTTAAGGTTTTTTTGTTAATTTTGTTGTATTGAGTATTAAAATCAAAAACAATATGGCAGAGAAAGCAACTATTGAAGGCGAGTTGTGCGTTAAGGAGATACTTAAGGCTAGAGGCATAAAGATGAAAGATTTGGCTGAACAAATTGATATTGCACCTGAAACACTAACTCGTACACTTCGAGGTAATCCCCAATATTCAACACTTAAATCCATTGCAGATTGCCTTGGAGTGGCTGTTCGTGATTTATTCAAAGGGGAAAATGTTGCTGATACTGACAATGAGATGCGAGGTTGCATTTTCTACGGAGGAGAGATGCACACTTTCAATAGCCGTAGTGAGATTGAGTATTTCTTGAAAACAAAATAGATTATCAAAGTCCAATTCTATTGACGTATTAAGAAATGAATGGCATAACTACATACCAAGCTAAATATCTGGCGAATTACCTCACAAGGCGTTTGCCAGCTAATGATATTAACAAACTGACAGCTTCACTCCAAGATGCACAGGTGGACTTGACTCCGCACCAGGTGGAGGCGGCTTTGTTTGCTTTCAAATCACCTCTGTCAAAAGGTGCTATATTAGCAGATGAAGTGGGCTTGGGTAAGACTATTGAGGCAGGTATCATTCTATCACAACATTGGGCTGAACACAAGCGCAAGTTGCTTATCATCTGCCCCGCTAACCTTCGTAAACAGTGGTCGAGTGAGTTGCAGGAAAAGTTTTCGTTGGAGTCTATCATTTTGGAGAAGCGCAGCTTTGATGCAATCATTGATACGGGCAATCTCAATCCTTTTACAACCGACAAGATTGTCATCTGCTCATATCAGTTTGCCAAGACCAAGGCTCCTTATATTAAGCATACAGATTGGGACTTAGTTATCATTGATGAGGCACACCGTCTCCGTAATGTATATAAGCCAACCAACAAAATATCAAATATCATCAAGTCGGCAATTGAGTCTCGCAAAAAGATTTTGCTTACAGCCACACCATTACAGAACTCTATTTTAGAGTTATATGGACTAGTTTCTATAATCGACGATTTTGTATTTGGAGACTTAAAAAGCTTCAAGACTCAGTTTGGCCACATGCTTGACGATGAGGATTACATGGAACTTAGAGAACGCCTACAACCTATTTGCAAGCGTACACTTCGTCGTCAGGTTTTGGAATATATCAAATACACAAAGCGTATTGCCATTTTGCAGGAGTTCTTCCCTTCAAAAGATGAACAAGCTCTCTATGATTTAGTCTCAGACTATCTGGCTAGACCAAAGCTATATGCGCTACCCAACAGTCAGCGACAGTTGATGACCTTGATTCTTCGTAAACTTTTGGCTTCATCTACTTACGCTATCCATGATACTTTCTGTTCGCTTATTGCTCGATTAGAGGCTAAATTACAACGCCAGGAGTCAAATAATCTGGAAGATGTATATCTGGATTTTGATGGTAGTGATGATGACTGGATTGATGACGAGGAGGTAGAAGAAGAGGAACAAGAAGTACTGCATCCTTCGGATATTGAGGGTATTAAGAATGAAATCAAGGAGCTTTACGCTTTCCGAGACCTGGCTGCTAAGATAAAGAAGAACAGTAAGGCAGAACAACTTTTCACTGCCCTAGACAAAGGTTTTGAGCAACTTGACTCACTAGGAGCTCAGAAGAAGGCCCTTATATTTACCGAGTCTCGTCGCACCCAGGAGTTCCTCTATGAGCTTTTGGAGAAGCGTGGCTATAAGGGTAAGATTGTACGCTTCAACGGAACAAATACGGACCGTCAATCAACGGAGATATACAAGGCCTGGATGGAGAAGCATAAGGGAAGCCATAAGATTACAGGCTCCCCAACCGCTGACCGTCGTGCTGCCATCGTGGATTACTTCCGAGAGGAGGGAACTATCATGATTGCCACTGAGGCTGCTGCCGAGGGTATTAACTTGCAGTTCTGCTCCCTGATTGTAAACTATGATATGCCATGGAACCCACAGCGTATTGAGCAGCGTATTGGTAGATGCCACCGCTATGGCCAAAAGTTCGATGTTGTGGTTATCAACTTCCTCAACAAGGCTAATGCTGCTGATGTTCGTGTCTATGAGTTGCTGGACCAAAAGTTTCAGTTGTTTAGCGGTGTCTTTGGTGCAAGTGATGAGGTTTTAGGTAGCATAGGCAATGGCCTTGACTTCGAGAAACGTATTGCACAGATATACAATGAGTGTCGTACTACTGCTGAGATTGAGGAGGCATTTGATGCACTCCAGGCAGAGCTGCAAGCAGAGATTTCAGATAAGATGCTCAAAGCTCGTAGTACCCTGCTTGAAAACTTCGACGAGTCAGTCCAGGAGAAGTTGCGTTTCAATTTGGCCCAGAGCTTAAATAACCTTGACCTTTTTGAGAAAAGATTGTGGATGCTGGCCATGTATGCCCTGCGCAACGATGCGGAGTTTGACAAGGAACACTATCGTTTCACACTGAATAATGGCTCTCTCTTCGATGGCAACTACTTTATGACTTCTGAACGAGAGACAAAGAGTAGCGTGGAGCTTCCAGATAATGCCCAACCTTTCCGTGTTGGTAGTCCGCTGGCTCAAGCCATCATTGGTGATTACATCAATGCAGAGACTCCATGTTCGGAGGTCGTGTTTAACTACTCTGGCAGTGAGGGCAAGACAGCCTTGCTGGAAGAGTTGGTTGGCAAGAGTGGCTGGATGCGTGTTGAGAAGGTGTCTATTGACTCTTTCGAGCAGGAGGACCATCTGTTGCTTTCGTGCTATACAGATGATGGTGAGGAGGTCTTTACAGATGTTGTTGAGCGTATGCTGCTGCAACCCGCTGAGGCTGTAGGTGGCGTAAGTGCCCCAGCAACTATTACAGAGAAGCTTGCAAAACGAATGGAGGTATTGAGGGGTGAGGTTATGTCCCAGAGCGCACTTCGCAACGAGGTGTTCTTTGAGGAGGAGATGGATAAACTCGATACTTGGGCTGGTGATATGAAGGTCGCCCTGGAGCGAGAGATTAAAGACCTAGATGCTGAGATTAAGCTCCGCAAGTCTAATGCAAAGAAACTTTCGCAACTGGCAGAAAAGGTTGCAGAGCATCGTATCATCAAAGAGTTGGAGAACAAGCGTGCCGAGAAACGCCAGAACTTGTACGAGGCACAAGACGAGGTGGATGCCCGCAAGGAGACCCTGCTCACCAAGGTAGAGCGTATGCTCGAACAGAAGATTGAGCAAACAGAGTTGTTTACAATTAAATGGAGAGTGAAATAATGAAGTGGATAAATAATTTACCCACACGGATAAAGGTGGTGTTAAAGATACTACTTTGGCTATCTGTTGCTGTTGTGGTGATATATGTAATACCTCGAATAATAAACTACTTGATACTCAAACCCGCATGCTTTGAAGTTGTGGGAGATGGAACACACTGGTTATCTTTCTGGGGTGGATATTTGGGTGCCATTATTAGTGCTGGTGTAGCCTTTATAATTCTAGGTATTCAGTACCAACAAAATAAAAAAGAGAATAACGACAATAGGACGTTGCAGAAGAATGTACTCAAGCACCAAGTTCGCACACAAAGACTAAATACCATTGAAGCGAGGCTGATAGACTACTTTCAATCTTTCAATTATGTAGAGATAGATAATCTTGCATATCAAATATTAAATAAGGAAGATAGAAATCCAATAATGGCTAGATTAAAAGAGTTATGGAAAGAAAAGGAAAGCGCAACATTAAAACTAGAAATGATATTCGTCTCAAGTACTGATAAAGCAGAATCAACATATTTAAGAGCCTTTAAGGATTATGATGAACAATATAATATGTTAGTAGAAGACTTAATGTGGTTTTGCGACATCGGGTACCATAGTGGAGATGATGCAATGCTAAATAAGCTAGTAATTAAGAGTATAAATGATTATAAATCTCGACACCTTCCTGAGAATAAATACCGCATATGGAATTATATTGAAAAATATAATTACAAGATTGTTTCGGAACGCAAAAACATTATTAAAGAACGATTAGAGGTATTAAATGATTTTGCAGATTGCCTATTGTGGAAAGTAATAAAATCTTTAATTCAATACGAGCAACAAGAGATTGACAAAATACTAAAAACTGATAATTAGCACGCTATGGCACAAGATATAAAATTACAGAAGTTGGAGCTTACCTGGGTAGGTAAGTATGATGAGCAGCAGCCGTTAGAGCCGAGGATTTTGATTGAGAATCCAGAGTACTCTTATGGTGAGGTTGAGACGGGTGTTTTGCCAAATGGAAAGCCTTGGAAGGGTAATATGCTTATCCATGGAGATAATTTATTGTGCACTAAATCTCTTGAACAAGATTATGCTGGCTGTGTTAAATGTATCTGTATAGACCCTCCGTATAATACTGGAAGTGCATTCAATTATTACGAAGATGGAATAGAACATTCTCTATGGTTATCTATTATGAGTAAACATCTAACCGCACTAAAACAGCTATTATCAGAAGATGGTACTATTTGGATTATACTAGACGATAATGAGGTTCACTATTGTAAAGTTATATGCGATGAAATATTTGGCAGAAATAATTTTATACAAGGCGTAATATGGAAATCTAGCGATAATTCTAATAATGATGCCAAACAATTTTCGATTGACCATAACACAATACTAGTGTATAGCAAAAATCCGAATTGGTTGTCTAATAGGGTAGCTGCGAAAGAGTCTCAACTCTCACATTTCAAGAATCCTGACAATGACCCTAAGGGCCCATGGTTTGATGGTAATCCCATATCATCTCCTCACTACAGAGAAAACCTTGTATATGATATTGAAACACCTATAGGAACAATAATTAAAGCTCCTAAAAACGGATGGAGATGGAGTAGAGAAACTTTGGCTGAGAAAATGGCTAATGGAGAAATCTATTTTAACAAAGATTTCACCAATATTAAAAGACGAACATATCTTAAGGACAGCAAAGGACTTCCTCCTTCATCATTATGGGATGATATAGAAGAGACTGGACATAATAGACAAGCTAAATATGAACAAAAAAAACTATTTCCTCATTGGTCTAAAAGTGAATGGTTTGACACGCCAAAGCCTGAAAAACTCATAAAAAAGATTATCACAATTTCCACCAATGAAGGAGATATTGTTCTAGACAGTTTCCTTGGTTCTGGTACAACGGCAGCCGTAGCTCAAAAGATGGGTCGTAGGTATATTGGAGTAGAATTAGGTAATCATGCTTATACACATTGCGCCCCTCGTATGAAAAAAGTAATTGATGGCACAGACCAAGGAGGTATAAGCAAAGCACAAAACTGGAAAGGAGGCGGAGGCTTCCGCTTCTATGAGTTAGCACCGAGCCTTTTGAAGGAGGATAAGTTTGGCAATCTTGTAATCAACAAGGAGTACAATGCTGATATGTTGGCTGCTGCAATGGCAAAGCAAGAGGGCTTTACCTACGAGCCATCTGCGGAGCACTATTGGAAGCAGGGATATTCGCACGAGAGCGACTACATCTACACCACAACGCAGTTTATGACCGTGGAGGGTTTGGCTGCCATAGCAGAGCAGATGAAGGAGGGCGAGTCGTTGTTGGTATGCTGCACCGCTTTCCAGAAGGAGTGCCGCAGTGCCTTCCCGAACATCACCATTAAGAAGATACCACAGATGTTGCTTGGCCGTTGCGAGTTCAACAAAGATGATTACTCATTGAATATTGTTGAGCTGCCAACCATCGAGGAGGAGTTTGATGATGAGCTGGAAGAAGTAATCGAGGAGGTTGCAGCAACCCCAGCAGAAGAGACCCAACAAGAGTTGTTTTAATACTTGGAGCGTATGAGTAAGATTGTGTATTTGCTCGGAGCAGGAGCAAGTTATGGCAAAAGGGGTGAAGATAAAATAAAGTGTGAAGTTGAGAGGCATGATAAAGATGGTCGTCGTATTATAACGACTATGAACTGCCCAACCCTATATAGAGGAGTTCCAATTGTATCAGAACTTCCTAGTCGCCTTTTTTATATGTACGCATGGTTGGATGATGAAATTAATAAGATTAAGAACGACAGTTTAGATAAACGTAATCTAAAAAAACTTGCAGAAGACATCAATTGGTTGCATAATGAAAGTGGCAGACATGCAACAATTGACACATTCGCCAAAAAACTATATTTAATAGGGCAAGAAGATGATTATTGTAGATTGAAACGAGCATTTACAATATTTCTCATGTGGGAGCAGATGAACAAGCAACCAGACATTAGATACGATTCTTTCTTTGCCGCTATATTGGGTGATATATATGACGATTTTCCTAAAGAAGTATCTATTGTATCATGGAATTATGACTGCCAGTTGGAGTTGGCATACAGAGAATATTGTAGAATAGACTCAATATCAGGGATTGCCAAGAAACTAGGAGTGAGAGATAAAGCACTTGGAATTAAAAGTGATGATTCTGCAGGATTAAAGATAATGAAATTGAATGGATGTGCTTTAATAGAGGATAATCATTATATTTTAGACCCATTTTTTGATACTACTCAAACGCCAATAGGCAGGGTGCTCAGCTTATATAAACACTCTGAGGGAGATAGGACTCTCTTGTCATTTGCTTGGGAGAAAATGAATGATGAATATAAGTCTATGATTTCCACACAAGTTGGTGATGCTGAAACGGTTGTAGTTATTGGTTATTCATTCCCATTCTTTAATCGTAAGGTTGATAGATTCTTGTTTGAGAGTATGCCTAATCTAAAGAATATATATATACAGGACCCATATGCAGACAGGATAGTTCAAACTTTGCCATCAGTTATACCATCACATATATATCCGATAACAAAGGTGGAGAAAATTACAACTACAGACCAATTTTACTTACCTCCTGAATTGTAGAATATGAACCAAGTAGTAAACAATATAAAACAGCGTTTGTCGCTACGTGAGCCTTTGGCAGAAGCCTTGGAGGTAGTTGCCAAATTAACAGACAAACTTGCATTGAAGAAGCCAGCAGCAGAAGAGGAGTATGAAGCCTACCTCAAAGAGCAATTAAAGGTAGCTCAGGAGGTGTGTCCCTTCTGCAAGAACTTTGAGCGAGACTTTCCATCGTTTGCCTTCTCGATAGCAACAGGTATTGGTAAGACCCGCTTGATGGCAGCATGTATAGCGTATCTCTATCTAAAAAAGGGCATACGCCACTTCTTTATTCTTGCACCAAACCTTACACTGTATGAGAAGTTGATACGAGACTTTGGAGATACATCGTACGAAAAGTATGTTTTCAAAGGATTGTCTGAGTTTGTACACAATACTCCAGTGGTGATTACTGGCGAAAACTACAACTCGGCTCATGGACTTTTCTCGGCCCAAGAGATACAGATTAATATCTTCAATATTGCCAAGTTCAACTCTGAAAATAGAGGTGGAGCACCTCGTATGCGTCGTTTAGCAGAGTGTTTGGGTCAATCATACTTTGACTATCTAGCTTCGCTTGATGACCTAGTTATTCTAATGGATGAGGCCCACCGCTACCATGCTGATGCCTCAAAAAGGGCTATTAACGAGTTGCGCCCAATCCTAGGACTGGAGATGACTGCTACACCTACTGATGAAAAGGGTAAGTCTTTCAAGAATATCGTATATGAGTATAACCTGGCTCAAGCTCTTGATGATGGCAAGTATGTGAAGATACCGACTGTTGCCCGACGCAAGAACTTCTCAAAGGGTACAATGTCTGATGAGGAACTCGATGTTCTGAAGATTGAGGATGCTATCAATATCCATGAGCGTACAAAAGTGCAGTTAGAGCTCTATGCTCGCAACACCAATCAGCAGTTGGTGAAGCCGTTTATCTTGGTGGTTTGTAAAAATATTGGCCATGCAGAGAGAACAAAAATCTTGATTGAGGAGGAGTTGTTTGATGGCCGATATGCTGGCAAAGTGCTGCAGATTGATAGCTCTACAAAGAAGGATGAAGATATAGAAAAGCTATTCGTTTCTTTGGAAAATACGGATAATCAAATTGAGATAGTAATCCATGTCAATATGCTAAAGGAGGGATGGGATGTGAAGAACCTTTACACCATCGTTCCACTTCGTGCTGCTGATGCTCCTATTCTGGTAGAGCAGTCTATTGGTCGTGGCCTTCGTTTGCCTTATGGTGGCAAGCGTACTGGAGACCCAGATGTGGATAAGCTGACTGTTATTGCTCACGAAAACTTTGAGGCTGTAATTGCTAAGGCTCAAGACCCAAGCTCTGTATTGAGCAAGTATTCGTACATTGAGCTAGAAGAGGATGATTATTCTGCAGAGCCTAGCCATGTATCACCAGTCCAGACCATCATCGAGGTACAACAGAAGAAGGCAATTGAAGCAGCTCGCACCGTAATTGAAAAGCAAGAGGCGAAGCAAAAGTATGACGCAATTAGAGCTGTCAGTGATATGATTCCTATAGCCAACACTCAGGTTAAGAACATATCTGAGTTAGCTAAGCCTGAGGTTAAAGCGTTTATTCGCAGCCATGCCATAGCTGCCATCAAAGAGAAAGCGAAGCAGTCAGACCCATTGTTTGCCGAGCAGATTGCAGCCGAGCAGATTGCTCATATCGACGAGGTAGTTGATGAAGCTATTAACACCTTCATTGATGCAACCATTGAGATTCCTCGTATGACAGTGCAGAAAGAGGTATTCAAAGCCGAATATCAGTGGTTTGACCTTGATACAAGAATTGGCTTTGACCTCCCAGCCCTACAAGATGAGTTGATTCGAGTGTCTATCGGAGCTGGAGAGCAAAGTGTTGAGACAATACAGATTCAGTCAGGTCGTAAGTTTGATAAACCGATAAATGTTATCGTGAACGCTCTTATTGACTATGACGATATTGACTACGATGAGAACTCGGAATTGCTATATCATTTGGCTGGTCAAGCATTAGAGGCTATTTCTGCGAATCTAGAGGATAAAGACACCCTTGCAAAGGTTATTCATGATTTCAAGAAAGCCATTGCAAGCTCGATATACGACCAGATGAAACGACACTTTGTGATGCAATCGACTGGTTATGTAAAACCGAAGGTATTGCCATTTACGGGTATCGTTCCTCAAAATGTCAAAGAGATTGAGGGCTATGGTCGAATAAATTACCAGACGGTAATAGCTCCATCACACCTTCGCAAGTTTATCTTTACAGGATACTTAAAATCTTACTATGCTGAATATAAGTTTGATAGTAAGACCGAACACGACTTCTCTTTTGTATTGGAAAACGACAAGAAAGTGTTGAGATGGTTGCGCCCAGCTCGTGAGCAGTTCAGCATCTATTGGTCTAATGGCTCGAAGAGATATGAGCCAGATTTTATCGTGGAGACCGCAGAAGCCATTTACATGGTAGAGACAAAGGCTGCAACTAATGTCTCGACCGACGAGGTACAGCAAAAGAAGGCAGCTGCAGAGGAGTATTGTCGCCATGCTTCGGAGTTTACTGCCGAGAACGGAGGCAAGCCATGGAGATACATATTACTTCCTCATGACACGGTTGATAGAACTGCAAGCTTTGAATATTTGATAGCCACTCATTAATGTGTAGCATGAACTTTTACTTATACATCCATATATATAAAAGTAAAAGTCAATTTTTAAGCAAAATATTTATATAATTGATATATAGTATTTTACAACTTTGACTAATAAGAGAAGTAAAAGCTAGCAAACTAAGTCTGAATATATTAGATTATGCATAAATCGCATAAGACAACCCTCTGATGGTGGTTTGTTTGTATATATTTATATTTTTTATAACTTTGCATCATAATAATATATATAGATATTAGGCGTTAATTATCTTGATTAATTATAGATTGGAAAAATGTTGTATTATAGAAGAAAGATTCTTTTAGCAATACTTGAAGTATTTGGAGGAAGATTATCTGCCATCCAATTACAAAAGTATCTATTCCTTATGACTCGTCAACAGGCGGAAAAATCTTTCTATTTTGTCCCTTTCAAATATGGTTGCTTTTCATTTCAAGCCAACCAGGATATGAAAACATTGGGTACATATGGTTATATTACAATAGACGACAATAGTTATACATTAAAAGATTTAACAGGAAATTATATTGGCCAACTCAATTTATTTGACCAACAGTTTGTAAGAGACATATACTCTAAATTTGGGTCGATGTCCCAAGATGAATTAGTCGCATATATTTACATCCATTATCCTTTTTATGCGATAAATAGTACAATCGCATCACAACTTCTTAGCCGTGATGAATTAAAAAAGGTAAATGCTCAGCGTCGCACAAAAAAAGAGAAACAGTTGTTTACTATTGGGTATGAGGGGGTATCCCTTGAACAGTATATCAATAAATTGATTATTGAGGATATACACGTATTATGTGATGTAAGAAAAAATGCATATAGTCAAAAATATGGATTTTCGAGGTCTCAACTAGAAAAGGCGTGTAAAGGTGTAGGTATTCAGTATATACACATACCTGCGTTGGGTATAGAGTCTGATAAGAGGCAATCTCTATGTTCTCAAAAAGATTATGATATTTTATTTGCCGAATATGAAGAAACTGTATTACAGCAACAAACAGAGTCTTTGAAATATGTTCATAATCTAATAAGAACTAACAAACGAGTAGCCTTAACTTGTTTTGAGAAAAATCCCAGCCAATGCCATCGCACTAGAGTGGCTTATGCACTTATGGGATTATCCAACAAAGAATATTCATTAACCCAAATTGTTTTTTAATGGCCCTAACAAAAGTCCTAATTACTGTTAAAACTTATCCGACACTTTCTGATAAATATGATGAGCTTGTATGTACTGCAGGTTTTAAGGAAGATGGTTCTTGGATAAGAATATACCCTATTCCATTTAGGAAACTTGCGCACGACTCACAGTACAAGAAGTGGCAGTGGATAACATTAGATTTAGTTAAGAATGCCAGTGATGCTCGATGTGAAAGCTATCGTCCTAGAAATATTGATGCAGATATTGAATTAGGGGAGACTTTAGATACTAGCAAGAATTGGGCTCAAAGAAAACCTTTTGTTTTTAGGGAAGTTTATACAAACCTTGAAGACTTAATTACAGAATCTAAAAATGAGCCTTATAAATCCTTGGCAGTTCTAAAGCCATCTGAGGTTCGTGATTTTATATGGGAGCCTGTGGAGCGAGAATGGAACGAAGAAAAATTGAATGCTATATATGCCAATAACTGCCAATTAAGTCTTTTCGAGCAGGATAAAGATGTTGCATTTAAGATTGTCAAAAAATTGCCGTATAAATTCTCATATGTTTTTACAACTGAAGATGGCAAAGAGAGAACTTTGATGATTGAAGACTGGGAGCTCGGAATGTTATATTGGAATAGTTTGAAGGCATGCGAAGGAAATGAAGAAGAGGCTTGTAAACTTGTTAAGAGGAAGTATTTCGAGGAAATGATAAATGGGAGGGATTTTTATTTCTTTGTAGGAACGACAAAAAAGTTTCATATGATATCCCCAAATCCATATATAATAATCGGCACATTTTGGCCTAAAAAAGAATTTGAATATCCGTCATTGTTCTAATCAATAATATATACAAATAATATAGGCCTGTTTAACAGAACTTGTTAGACAGGCTCTATGTTATAATGTATTCCCTAAAATGTCATATTGATTAAATTATTATGTTCTCGTCATATTTTGATGCGAATAGCCTATTCCTACATTGTCATAAATGGAATCTGGACAAAATGCATGCTTTTTCTGGTCATTTAGCATGCGATTTGTCCAGTATTTTGCTTAAAAATAGCTATATTTGTCCAGAATAATAATATACACCTATGACAATACGAGTTGAAATACTGCAATTTTTACACTACAACCCATCCTCAACTAGGGTTGAAATTGCTGCTGGTCTAAGTGATACTCTAAACGAAAGGACTCTCAGACGAATTATTTCTGAGGCTATTCTGCAGGGTGATATTGTTGTGGAGGGCAAAGGTCGAGCTACTCGCTATTCGTTGTCCGCACAAGCTCAGCTGATGATGCCGTTAGACATTGACACCTACTTCTTGAAGGATATTGATGAGCGTAAGGTGCAGGAATCTTTCAACTTTGATTTGATTCGTGCTACTCTCCCACAGGTAGATATTTTTACTACAGATGAGTTGGAGCGATTAGAGGTTGCTCACCAAGCATTTCTAAAGAATATGGCAACTCTCTCTGAGGTGGAGTATCGTAAGGAAATGGAGCGTTTAGGAGTAGATTTGTCTTGGAAATCATCTCAGATTGAGGGCAACACATATTCTCTTCTTGAAACAGAGCGATTGCTTAAAGAGAAACTTACGGCAGCTGGCAAAACAAAAGAGGAGGCAGTAATGTTGCTCAACCATAAGGATGCTCTTGATTTTGTATTGGATAATCCTGATTATCTAAAAGAGATAAGTGTAAGACGTATAGAGGATATTCATGGAATACTTACCAAAGAACTTGGAGTAGGAACAGGTATTCGCACCCGAAGAGTAGGTATTACAGGAACAAACTATCGACCATTAGACAATGAGTTCCAAATTAGAGAGGCTCTAGAGGATAGTTGCAATCTGATAAATGGTAAGGAGAATATTTTTGAAAAGGCATTGCTGGCTCTTGTATTGTTGTCATACATTCAGGCATTTTCTGATGGCAATAAGAGAACTGCACGTATCACAAGCAATGCTATCCTTATGGCGTGGGGATATTGTCCTTTGTCATTCCGTACGGTTGATTCGGTGGATTACAAGAAGGCTATGTTGATGTTCTACGAACAGAATAATATAGCAGCTTTCAAACAGATTTTCATAGAGCAATATGAGTTTGCAACAAAGAACTATTTTTAGGATTTTACACTCACTGCGTGGAAAATCATAATATCTACCGAATATGTATC
>JAGBIC010000001.1 GCA_017935185.1 Alistipes sp.
AGTTTTATAGCATTTTTGTAGATGCATTGCTCTAAATACTCGCTTATATTCATTCCTGGCTCTTTCTGCTGGCGAGGGCGGGCGGCGGAAGACCCTGCCTCCTTATCTAAACAAGGGCTGGATGCGGAAATAGAATTATCATCCTTGGAATATATAGGGGTCTCACCCATTTCCTCGCTCGCCGCAACAAATTCGAAACCCTTGAAGTCAAATCCCAGATTTCTTTCATTGCTTTCTTCTCTTTCTTCCAATCGTTCACTATCGTTCTCGATTTCCTCTTCTTGAAAACCTATTGAAGAATTAGAAAAAGAAGATTGAAAACCTATTGTCCCTGATGGGTTATCCCCATCATCATCGCCATTTACATTTACTTTTTCATTTACATCTTCTTCAACATCATCATTAACATCTACATCAAGGAGTTGTTTTAGGGGTTGTTTTTTGCGGGCGTTTTGGTTGCCCTTCGGTGCGCCACCTAATTTCCCAAATTCAGCACCCTTCTTACCATTCTCAACACTCGCCATATACCGCCGTCTTGCCGAGTCGAGGTTTGGTTTCGCCAGAGCCATAATAATGTTAATGTTTGGACTTGCGCTCTCCTCGTCTATTCCTTCAAGAGCATAATCCCTTATTTTCAATACACACTCACGAAACTCACTATCGTTGAGGTGCTTCATTGCCGACAAAAAACTGTCGTAAAAAACAAAACTGTTCTTTCCATTGTCTTTTTTGATTTTTAACATATTTATATTAAATTTGTGTGATTATTATAACCTGCACCAACACCATCGGCGCAGGTGAAAGTGCTCCTCTCATATAATATAATAAATAAGTAGGAGCATATAGTAAACAAAACAGGTGAGCAAAATTTAATAGACAGTCTCTATCCATTTAATGAATAGTATTACACGCTTGTAATCGTTTATAAATGGGTTAGAAATTTCGATGAGAAGTTCTACTAAAGAGGACAAATCGAGAGGTTTGTCTTTTTTTTGTTGGGTAAATATTCTATCTCATCACAACATGTGCACCCATATCGGACCACTCATTATAGAACCGTTCTATATACTCTTTTTCTTCGGCGGTGCACCCCACCATCAGTTTCATCTCGGCATCGCCCTTATCGAGGTCAACGGTACAAATAACCGCATCGAGCATCTTTGCTGCGTCGCTACCAAGCCACACATCGATCCCCTCGCCATCGTTAGATGAAGTACCGGCAAGATAGCCATAATCGAGTTTATAGACAATCTCATGAAAACGAGGATGACGCGAACCTTTTGGGCGATCGATAACTATCTCGCACCTCTCCAACAACGCATCCAGCCTCTGCCAAAAAATTTCATTCCTACTCATTGTTCACTACATTATTCGGTTCGACAATAGGCATATTATCATCCTCATTTGCTCCATCATAATTCTCGACAAGAGACTTAGGCATACTCTTTTTTGAGTCACCCGCAGCTCCCAAATTACGCAGGCGCTCACCCAATCGAACAACATTATTATTACCTGTCCGCAATCGCTTATGCGCCTCGTCGTACTTATTTCGCGCCTGTTCCAATGCACCTCCGACCCCTTCCAAGGCCGAAGAGAAATCAACAAGCTGATTATATAGTTTCAACGCAGTATCCAATATGGCTGCCTGATTTTTTGACTGTTCATCCCGCTGCCACAAATCATTCACAATCTTCAGCAATGCAAACAGATTTGTAGGTGACGAGATTACAACCTTCTTATTATATGCATCCGACCACAACTCATTATCGGCCTTCAGAGCATCGAGGAACGCAGGCTCATTAGGTACAAACATAATCACAAAATCGGGCGACTGCATAAGTTGCTGGTAGCTCTTTGCGCCCAACTCTCTGACATGCTGACGCACCGAAGCGACATGCGCAGCCATTGCTGCACGCCGTTCGGCGTCACTCTGCGCCCCAACATAATTCACATAAGCCGTCAACGAAACTTTTGAGTCGATGACAATCTGCTTGCGGCCGGGGAGATTAAGCACAACATCGGGGCGCAAATTGTTGCCCTGCTCATCCTTCACATTCATTTGAGTTTGATAGTGTACACCTCGGATGAGATTCGAGCTTTCGAGAATTGTATCGAGGATAACCTCGCCCCAATCACCCTGCACTTTAGAATTTCCTTTAAGAGCATTTGTAAGATTCGTCGTCTCGGCAGTAATCTGCACATTGAGTTCCATCAAGCGATTCAGCTCGCTTTTCAGTGCTCCGGTTTGCTCATTTTGATGCGAAAATATATTCTCGACACGGGTACGGAACTCGGTGATATTGTCCTTAAAAGGTTTGAGGATAATATCCAGCGACTCTCGGTTCTCCTCCTTAAAACGTCGGCTCTGCTCACCCATAATATCGCCGGCAAGATTGCGGAACTGCTCTCGCATGGTTTTGGTCAACTCCTCCTGCGAGCGCACCTTATCGGCAACAGCTCGTCGCTCGGCCTCCAGTTCTGCCTCCAATTTAACACGAGCCATCTGCTCTGCTATACGTGATTCCTGCTCGAGATGGCAGGCAGCCTTAGCTTCATTCAAGTTTGTCAAAAGCTGTTCACGCTCAGCAGCAGCGCTGCGAACAGACTCCTCTGCAAGAGTCGCACGCACATTACATTCTGCCGCGACACGCCGCTGGCGTAGATACAAAACCACGAATACGATAGCGACAAGCGCCAAAATGGCAATAGCAGATATATAGATATACAGACCCATAATAATTGAGATTTATACTTTAACAAAGATAATCACTTTACGAAAAAAAACCTAACTTTGTAGAAGAAACCAAAATTATTTCACATAATGAAAATCGCACATTCTTTTGCGTTGTTTGCACTCGTTCTATCCCTCTTTACAGGATGCAACAACAAATCGGCCAACACCATAGCATACATTGATTTTTCGGATTTTTGGGACTACTCTGCCACCAACAGCAATCAGATGGTTCAAATGTGGGATCAGCTGCACACCACAGCCACATTACAGGGTGTGGTAAACCGACATAGTCCGAAAATATATATCAACTACGTCAAAAATGAGATGATGGAGGCTGACAGATTCTGGTGGAACTACTACCGCCAAGAGGGCAGATGGCTGGCCGACAGAGATACGATTACATACAGCAATGTTGTAAGCCTTGTAGAGGCATTTAGTGACAAAATAGACGGCGCTGTTGTATACGACAGCAATATACCGTCCACATCGTGCGTGGCTTCGGCTGTGGCCGGAGTCGAGAATCTGGTGGCGGTAAGGTACGACACGTCTAAGGGCAGCCTATACGACCAGATTATTGTCAATGGGCCAAAACTTGAGGTTAAAGTGTGGCTGGTCAATAGTGATGGTACAAGCCTATTCACGGGAAAAGGGACTATTCCCCAGACCTCGCGAGAGTCAAGCGGGTCGCTCAAGAACGACCCTTATATTTGGTTTCTCGAAAACTACATGAAAAAAGATAAGTGTAGTGGAGAATACGGAGCCTACTACCTAGACCAATATTGGCGACAAAACCCAAGCGCTGCGCCAATGAATGCCCATTGTCTAACAAATCATGACTTTTTTGTCAGTCGCAAGGCTTTCTTCTTCGATCTCTCACCATGGGCAGACGAAGCGGCAACAGATGATCCCACACAAAAAATTGGCACAGATTTCAACACTCTGATCGAAATGCTTAAGGAGGCTTATCGTCTAAACAAAGGCGAGAAGATGTGCCACATAGGAGGATTCCCCGCCTGGGCATACAAATACACACAGCACGCCGAGGGCTCTCATCAAGATGTCGCCACAGAATGGGAATTCAGTCGAATAATAAGCGCGTATAATGCTTTCAAAGATGCTGATGCAATAGGATACGGAGCGATGGCAAACGCTTCATTCTGGCAACATTTCCCCACAAAACAAAGCTACCCGCAGAAATGGGTTACAACGGAAGAACTCACCGAGAGAGGATACCTTGACGCCAATGGAAAAGTTAATTTTAACGGCAGGAAGTTCATGATATTCTATGTCGGCGATTACGATGCATCATCATGGATCACAAGTGTACTCCCCCACCTCTGGAGTGACAAAGTGCGTGGCTCACTGCCGCTTATGTGGTGTGTCAGCCCCATCTTAGAGCGCCGCGCACCTATGGTGCTGGATTATCTGCGAGCAACTGCATCAGAGAACGACTATTTTGCAGCCGCCGACAATGGTGCAGGGTATCTTATGCCCGGAATGTTGCAAGAGCCACGAGAGCTTTCAGCCCTACCCGACGGTCTGGAGGCGTGGGCAAACCACTGCCGCCCCTTTTACGAAAAATGGGGATTGACAATAAGTGGTTTTGTGATTGACGGCCACGCTCCGGCTCTAACAGACAAAGGTCTGGAGTGCTATGCATCATTCAGCCCTAACGGCATCGTTCCACAGAAGACTCCACGCACACGTTTATTTGGCAACATGCCCATTCTGCGCTCCGGCTGGGATTTGGTGCAAGGGCCCGAACAGAGTGCGGCATTGATTGTAGACGATATACACAAGAGCCCTATACCCTTTGCATGGTATCGTGACATCTTAAAGTCGCCATCATGGCACAAACAGATAATGGACAACATAGCAAAGTTGGACCCGAATATCGAGTTACTCGACGCCCCCACTTTCTTTGAGTTGTATCGTCGCTGGCTCAAAGAGAACCCCGATGCAGCGGCTGGTAA
>JAGBIC010000033.1 GCA_017935185.1 Alistipes sp.
CTGCAAACCTTTGCCGAGAAGGCTGCTCGGGAGGGGTTGTTGCTCTTCCATCAGAACTACTTCCAGCACAACATCCTGGAGGCCGGTGCCCACTGGGTCGACAGCCCGTGGCGTTCGACGAACAACATCAACAACTCGGGCTTCCCCGAGCCGACCAACTTTGCCGGCGATAAGCGTGTTTTCGTGGCCGATATGTTCTATGACGTGAACCATCCGACCCGCCGTGCGTTGCATCGGGGCTATATCCGCATGTGCTTGGAGCAGCTGGCCGACTATCCCAATGTGGTGCATCTGGTAAGCGAGGAGTATACCGGCCCGTTGCATTTCGTTGAGTTCTGGCTCGATTGCATTGCTGAGTGGCAGGCCGAGACGGGGCGTGAGGTGTTGGTGGCTCTCTCGGCTACGAAGGATGTGCAGGATGCCATTCTGCAGGATGCGAAACGTGCCGCTGTGGTTGACATCATCGACATTCGCTATTGGCACCATCTTGCTGATGGCACCACCTATGAGCCGCAGGGCGGTGTGAATCTGGCTCCGCGCCAGCATGCCCGTAAGATCAAGGTCGGAACGATTGATTTCGCCTCGGTCTATCGTGCCGTGAGCGAATATCGCACAGCCTACCCCGAGAAGGGCGTTACCTACTTTGCGCAGAACTATCCCGCCTATGGCTGGGCTATTCTGCTCGCCGGAGGCTCCTGCCCGACGCTGCGTATTGCCGATGAGAGGCTGTTGCGTGCTGTGCCTCAAATGACGAAAACTGCACAAGACGAAAACTCGTACCGCCTCTCGGGAGAGCAGGGAGCGCTTGTTTACCTCCCCAAGCAGACCTCGGTCGAGGTTGCTTTGCCCGATGGAGTCTATGCCATCAAGCAGGTGGATATGCGTACGGGCGAGGTGAAGACGCTTGTGAAACGTCAGAAGATTACGACTCGCACACAGTTGGATAAGACGAGCGGACTCTATTGGTTCGAGCGAATCAAATAACGGTTATTTACCGACACACAAAAAGGGCTGTCCACAAGGAATAGGCCTTTTAATTTTTAACTAACTGATTTTCAGCGTTGATTTTTGCGAAAATTACGAAATCCCACATAGAAGACTACATAGAGGTCGTAATTAAGCCAAAAAACTACAAATGCAAAGGCATATAAAACGTTTGAAAGTAAAGCACTGAAATCAAGCATCTTTTGAGAATGCAATGTGAATAAAAATCAGGCGTATGCTGTGGACTATACAAAGCCCGACATACGCCTGATTTAATACTTCACGATAGAAACTATATATGTTGCAAGACCTCCTTTGCCGTGGCTATATTTTCCTTGTCGCCTTGCTTCTCCTTTTTGATGTACACAACATCGTAGCCAGAGAATATTCTATCAAGTGACGACCGCCTAAAATTGCGACTTGCTGTGATAAGAATATCGCAGCCGTCACGGTCAGACACTGTTTTGTGTATATTTTTCAGCAGATCACCAGCAGAACTTATAGCAATACGCATCCCATTATATAGCAGTTCTGTGTCGAAATCAATGTGTGTTTTCCCGTACTTTCTCGCAATATCAATCTCTGCTCCGAGATATAGCAATATGTCATACACCAATCGAATAGAGGTAGTTTTACCACTATTTTGATTGCCTTTAATAACGATTATCTTCATAGGAAACTACTTACAATTCATATTCATTTATATCATATCTATTCCAATTTATGTCTTGCTCATACACCTCTTTGGTTCCACTTGGAACATATATATATGGCGTACCCTGAAATGAGCCAAGCCATGTCGGTGGTGTTGTTGAACGCAAATAGATGTAGCATCGTGTATAATACCCTGACGCATTAAATGTTCTTGTAAAAGCCATAGAATCTATCTCCTCCAAATTTGCAGGCAAAATTATTTCAGCAAGGTTATTACAAAATCTAAATGTTCCGTATGGAATATTGGTTATATTATCAGATAATCTAACCTTCGTTAGGGCATCGCAATAGCCGAAGACTTGATCACCTACCTCATAGATGCTATTAGGCAGGGTGATGCTTGTTAGATTATCACAGTCATAGAAGACTCCACCTTCTAATCTTTGAACGCCATATTCTATAATAACATTCGAAACGCCACTACTACTAAATGCATGGTATTCAATATCTCTTACGCTTGATGGGATAGTGATAGATGATAGTTTCTTACAACTGCCAAAAGCGGACGAGCCAATTGTTTTTACATTCGCTCCAAGTTTTACAGTTCCCAATTCTTTACAGTTCTGGAAAGTATATGACCAAATCTCTGTGACAGCATCTGGAATAGATATCTCCGTTAATCCGCTATATTTAAATGCTTCAGATCCTATCGCTGTTATGCTCTCTGGTAAATCTATTTTCGACAATTTTTCACAGCCATAAAAGCAATCAGCGTTAATTCTCTTAATTGAATTTGGTAATATAATATTCGTAAGAGAGATACAATTGTAGAAACAATATGACGGCAGTTGAGTGATTGAAGTAGGGATATCTATTCCACTCAATACTTTGCAATCATAGAAAATCTCACTCCCTAAAGACTTAATACTCTGAGGAAGAGTGATTTCATACAGATTTATACACCCCTTAAAAGCAGCGGATGGAATACCTGTTAACCCCGTAAAATATTTAAGTTCGTTGAAAGATGTTATACTTGCATTGCCTTCAAAAACACCTATTAAGTCATTAGGATTAGTGACAGCAGCAACTTCAAGTACGGATAACAAACCATCGCCACTGGCATCCCACTTGTCAAGACAAATTTTCTCAACAACGCTATCCTTAAATTCGATAATCTCGCCCTTTATTCCTTGTTGATATACCTCAATAGTACCAACAGACTCACCATTGAAGATTAGTTGCAAGGTGGCGCTACGGGCCTTTATTTCGCTATTTTCTGCTATGTTTAGCGTAATAATATCATTGCGTACCACGGCACGAGTGGTAACACCTTCGAGAGTAATCCAACTACTTGCAGTGTCGGGTATGTGTACCGAATAATTCAAGTTGCTCTGTACATTAACATTGAGCGTTGTAGCCTCATGTGTCAAGGTGAACGAGGCGTTCTCTACGACGGCAAAGCCCTCAACAAATGAAAGAGTTCTCATGATTGTTTTATTGGAATCGCTCACAAGCACAATGATAGGGCTATTGGTCAGTGGATCTGGGGCCGTCACGACAATATATCCCGCCGTAGCACTCTCCTTCGTCACAACAGCCTGCCATCCATTTTGAGTAATGGTTGCTATGTGCACATCTGGGTCGGTACAGGAAATGGTATAATCAATCTTGATATTTTTGCCAGGGAGGCAAGCAATATCACTTGCTTCGCTAAACGATATATTGAGATTTGAATATTTAGGCAGGACTATTACTGTGCCGTCAGCAAGTGTGATATATACATCATTTTCATCATGTGCAACGCTCTGGAAGAAGGAATCGCCATTTGCTCCGTTAGCGCCATCTTGTCCATCCTCTCCCGTTGCCTTACTGAGTTGAGTCCACGATGTGCCATTGTCGTATGAGATATACCAATAGTCATTTTCGATTTTCAGTTGAGGTGTGATGCCGTCTTTGCCGTCGGCTCCGTCTTGACCGTCTTTGCCGTCAGTGCCTTGTGCTTTGATCTTATTGCCGTTGGCATCGAGCAACCACTCGCCATTCAAAGTCCAATAGTAGATGTTGTCGGTGTCTTGTTTTACTCCGATAATGGGTGTTGAGCCATCCTTTCCATCTACTCCGTCTTTACCGTCAGCTCCATTTTGCCCATCCTTGCCATCTTTGCCGTGATAAATGGTAATGGGCTGCGATTTGGTAAATGTGATGGTATAGCCGACCGTTTCGCCATCTTTGGTGATGGGCGTAACGCCTGTAACATAGTCATTGTTCTGCAAAGCCTTCACAATCGTCTGTAACGATGAAATGTTAGTGTTCATCTGCTTGCAGAGCTCTTCGAGTTTGGCAATTCGGCTCTCGTGGTCGTCGAGTTTGTCCCAAATCTTTGAATCGTCAAATGATTCACTACACCCTGCGATAATCATCGTTATCGCAACGAGCAAATAGATAAATAATTTTTTCATAGTAATATGATTTTAGTTTAACATTCTATTCCAAATCAAATTACCATTCTGCTCCTTGATGGTGGGTGTCGGTCGGATAAGTACAAAAAGAAAGTGTGGAGCAGTTCTCTGTTTATTCGAATAGAGGTTCTGGAATACCTTTGCTGAAATAAACTGACACAAGACCCCACACCCGTATCGTATGAGTAATTACACGCATACCAATACAGATGATGAGTGCTGTCGTTCACCCTCAGCAATGAATTTTCCAGATTCCTATTCGGGGTAAAAGCGAAACACTTTCATCAAATATGTACGCCGCTCACGCGACACTACAAAGTTAGAAACTTTTTCGCATTTGACAACACTCTTCTGGGGTCTTGTTCGGATATGATACAAAAATTCGCCTCCCGCTGGGCAACGAGAGGCGAAATCATGAAGGTATATTTATTATTTATACTTAATTTAGACTACATAGAAGACTACACAACAAAAGAAAGAATCGGGGCTAAGCGATTTTTGCACGAAAAGTCGTTTCACAATCTAAGAATCCAACAGATTGTAAATAAACAAATTCGGCGGTGAAACATCATTCACCGCCGAAAAAGGATAGTCCCATTGTGGACAGCCCTTTTTGTTGCGTTAAGTAACGCTCCTCGTTAGGCGATGATACCTGCGATGAGGAACGTAGCGGCTACGGTCAAGATGGCGTAGAGCTCGGGGAACACGGCCAGAATCAGCGTCTTACCCATCACGTCGTGGCCATTACCGATGGCAGCGATACCGTTGGCGCAGACCTTGCCCTGATAGATGGCAGCAGCGAGGTTCACGATACCGACCAGAATACCGGCACCCAGGATAGCAGCACCCTGCAACATCGTGGGGTTAGCCAGCAGACCCTGAACCATGAAGAAGCAGACGAAGCCGTAGAGACCCTGCGAACCCGGAAGAGCCGAGAGAATCATGTAGCTACCGAATGCGCCTCCATTCTTTTTCATGGCACCCACAGCGGCCTGGCCGCAAATCGAAGTACCTACGGCCGATGCGATACCGGCCAGACCCACCATCAGTGCTACACCGACATAGGCCATTACTAATGCAGTTGTTTCCATAGTGTTTTGTGTTTTTTAATTGTTTGTTGTTTGATTATTCGTTATCATTTTCTTTTTTCAGCGGTTCGAAGTTGCGCGAAGCCATTTCGAAACCGGCATTCTTATAGAACTCCACAAAGGTCAAGCGCAACGGGTGCACAAACGACGAGATGGTGGACATAAAGAGGTTGATGCCATGGCCGATTAAGAGGATTGGCAACATCACCAGAATACGCACCACGATATTTGCCCCTTCGGGCACGAAGCCCTCGGCCAATGAGTTGAATACCATAGCCAATGCGCCACCCGACAGACCGATGGCGAAGAGACGAATGTACGAGAGCACATCGCTCAGAACACCCGTCACATTGTTGTAGAGATTCCACAGACCCGACCCGATGTTGATAAAGGGGTTGAGGAACTTACCCGGCGTATTGAGGAAGAGCATCAGGAAGATACCTACCCCCATCGCAGCATAGAAGGCGGGCGATGAGGGGGTAAAGCCCGGGATCACCCACGCCTCATTGAGCATCGGCAGACCGGTAGCAATCGCGCCCGATCCGAGGACAATCAACCAGCCAAGGGTCGAGAAAGCGTACTTCACACCGAAGCATCGGATCGTCATATAGACATTGAGCAGCAGACCGAAGCAGATCTGCAAGACACCGATGGCCAAGGCCCACGAGAAGAACTCACCCTGAAAATCGAAGAAGGGTATGTTGGGGAAGAACTCACCGAGCGACATACCGAAGAACGAACCACAGAAGAGACCGAAGAGGGTCGTCGAAGTGGCGCAGAGCGTAGCAAACCACGCAGCGCGCTGCATCATGCCCTGCTTGAATTTCGAGAGCATGACCAGACCCGCCACAAGCAGCATCAGACCATATCCTGCATCGTTCAGACAGATGCCGAAGAAGAGCATGTAGAACGGTGCGAAGAAGGGCGTCAGATCGAGCGTGCCGTACTTCGGACGGGCATACATATCACCCACCATCTCGAAGATGCGGGCAAAGCGGTTGTTCTGGAGCTTGACGGGGGTGTTATCCTCGGGTGTCGGGTCGCTCTTCAGATAGACCACATTGGGATACTCCTCCAGGAGGGCATCCACAGCCTTCGAGGTAGCCGTCTCGGCCCAACCCTCCATCACGATGAGCATGCCGTCGGCAGCACGTGTCGCCGTAGCCTCCACGCGTGCACCCTGCAACTGCTCTTTGAGCATAGCGGCATAACCCTTCATGCGCTCCTCCGAAGCGGCGATGCGGGCGAAACGCTTATCCAGCAGTTCGAGGGCGGCCTGCTCCTCGGCGATGCGCAACTCGGCTTCGCGAATATCCATCGTCGGAGCCTTCATCTCCTGGGCATCGATCGACACCTCCTCGCCCGACTTGGCGATGGCGACGAACCATACCGAGGCCTCCGAGCGGTTAATCTCGACGATGGTGTAACGCTCACCCCACGTTGCAGCC
>JAGBIC010000034.1 GCA_017935185.1 Alistipes sp.
CCCTGCGCCATGAGCGGTAAGCGGGACTCGAAACTCGTGCAAGCACGAGCCCCTTTATATTTACACCCCCGACCCCTGATAGGGGCGATAAGGGTCACGGGTTCTCGTCGGCGGCAAATAAAAAATGGCGCAGTTCCCTGCGCCATGAGCGGTAAGCGGGACTCGAAACTCGTGCAAGCACGAGCCCCTTTATATTTACACCCCCGACCCCTGAAAGGGGCGATAAGGGTCACGGGGCAAAAGGGACTCGAACGGCGAAGCCGTAGCCGAATTACCTTTGAAAATAAATATCTTTATAATTCGGCAACCCTATACTAAATTATATTACCGCGATGGTTGGACGAGCATGCCGATAGGCTTCGTTTTTAAGGAGAGGTGCGTGAACTTGTTCAAACGCACATCTACAAAAAACGAACAACAGTTTTTACTGTTGCTCGTCCAAACAGAGCGGTAAGCGGGACTCGAACCCGTGACCCTTGGCTTGGGAAGCCAATGCTCTACCAACTGAGCTACTACCGCGAATGTGTGTTGCAAAGTTAAGAAAAATATCGTCACAATATACGAAAAGCAGCACAAGAATACAAAAAATAAAAATTATTGACTCACAACTAAATCTTTTCATGCCATTTTACGTCTTATATTTGAAAGCGCGTTTTCAGCAACACACAACGTAACAATTTATTTATAAACTTATGAAAACCCCATCACAGATAGAGCATGTAATAACTTCGGAATTGCAGGCACTATACCGTTACGCCTGCTATCGGCTTGGGAGTCGAGATGTGGCTCAAGATATCATCCACGAGTTATATCTTAAACTTCACGGCCTAAACGACACAAACATACAAAACCCGCGATGTTACATCTATCGAGCCTTGTCGAACAGTTGCACGCAACGACTTCGCAACCAAAACAAATTGAGTTTCGTGGATATAACCGCGTTAAATGATTTGCAGGCAGAAGATCTGAATCCAACAAACTTTGAGCAGGAACAAGCCCTCATAAGCCGACTCTTGGCAGCCATCCCGGATGAGCAGAGCGAAGTAATACGCTTACGCATACATGGCGAATGCAGTTTTGCAGACATTGCCGAGATTTTGGACATTCCTCTGCCTACCGCAAAATCACGCTATCGCTACGGCATTGAACACTTACGCCAAGAGATGCAAAAACAAAATTTAATTTAACCCACAAAAAAAATCAGCACAATGAAAACGAATAAGCAAAAGAACGATTCACATAGCTTTCAAGATCTCGATAATCGTATCGAGCAAATCCTCACACCTCGTTTCGCCCCTTCAGCCAACGATATAAAATTAGAAGCAAACGCACACCCATCTTCACGAACATTATGGTTGAATATATTGCGGTTTGGCAGTGTAGCGGCAGCATTGGTCATTGGGATGTTTGTCCTTATTGGCCCAACCAATAAAGTCGTGGCTAAAACTCCCGAAGATGTGATAGCGGAGGCTTTAACTTCTCTTCAAACCTCCGACACATACCGTGTTGATTTCCAAATGAATGCCAAAGAGAACAGTGACATCATGCAGCCCTACGAAATTGATCCCAACGGCGAAAGAATTTCGGGCACGCTCACAATCCTAAGATATGAAGGCAAAGAGTACATGCGTATAGAGTGGAGCAACAATATTGTGCAACTTTTCGATGGTGGGCAGATGCGCTACAAGATGTGGCGTAATGGAGAACTCGTATGCGACATGGAACGCAGTACAATCAACCTGAAACTACTCAAACTTGCATCTCTCGACGATGTAAAGGCCATATTTGGCAACGACGAAGATATGAAGATGCAAATCGAAGAGCAGGGCGACAATATCCACCTACGTGCAATGATAGAACATGGAGAAATAGCCGGCATATTTTCTCGAGAACAAGGGAAGCTCTTGGAGTGCGGCGCACGAGCCATTGACAAAACAGGAACATGGAAAAAGGTGCTATCAGCCAAAATAGAGTACAACCACCCTATCACCGTTGAGCAAATAACCGCCTCACCTAAATAAAAACAAAGGGTATTGGCCACTGCGGTCAATACCCTTAATATTTATCGCATAGCTATTTTACTTTGCAATCTGCTTGATAGCCTCGAGGTTTTTGGGGTTCGTGGCCTTCTTGCCCTCGGGGGTATATACATACTCCAGACGGTCGGCATAACGCTCCTCAACCTTACCACGAACAACCTTCATAGTACTATTCACAAGACCATTCTGCTCGGTGAAAGGCTCGCCGACAATGGCAATAGCTCCGGGCAACCAACGGTCGGGGAACTCATCGGCATACTCGCCACCTGTACGATATTTATCAATCTCGGCAGAGATAGCCATGGCAACCTTCTTGAGCGACTCCTCATCCTCATTGCCAGCCAGCATTGTGCGCACTGCATCTCGGTTGGGAACAATGATAGCCGATGTGAATGGACTCTGGTTGTTATAGATAATAACCTGATCGATGAGCTTCGACTTATCGACAATAGCCTCCTCCATGCCCTCGGGGCTGTACTTCTCGCCATCGGCAGCAATCAACAAGCTCTTGAAACGACCCAACACATACAGGAAGCCATCAGCACCCATATATCCCATATCGCCGGTATAGAGCCAACCATCTTTAACCGTCTCGGCGGTAGCAGAGGGATTCTTCCAATAACCCGCCATGACATTCTCGCCCTTGATAACAATCTCGCCCTTCACACCAACAGGCATCTCCTTGCCATCCTCGTCGAGAATCTTAATCTCCAAAGGCTGGATAACCTTACCCGACGAGCCAAAACGGTGACGACCCTTGCCGAGTGAGTTGGCCGAAATAATAGGAGTAGCCTCTGAAAGGCCATAGCCCTGCAACATAGGCATGCCTACGGCATAGAAGAAACGCTGCAACTCTGAATCGAGCAAAGCGCCACCACCAACAAAGAACTTGATATTACCACCAAATCCCTGACGAACCTTCTCGAAGAGAATCTTATCGAACAACATTACAAGAGGCTTCAAAATAAAACGCCAGCCCTTGCCCTTGGTATAACCATCCTGATTATACTCATAAGCCACCTTCAAGGCAAACTTAAAGAGTTTTTCAACCTTGGGGCCCTGCTTCTTGATTGAAGTCTCGATAGACTTGCGGAAGTTCTTGGCCAAAGCGGGCACAGAGAGCAGCACATGAGGTTTAACCTCCCTGATATTTACAGGAACATTCTTCAACGTCTCCATAGGAGTTCGACCCACCTGTGTAGTTGCCACCGATGCACCACAAGCCACCATGATATAGAATCCTGCAACATGTGCAAAGCAGTGGTCGAGAGGCAGAATGATAAACATACGATAATCCGAAGGAATTGAAATTCGGGTCAAGGCCTGCTCTACATTGGCGGTATAGTTGCGATGGGTCAAAATAACACCCTTGGGATCGGCGGTAGTACCAGAGGTATAGGTGATTGTAGCATAATCATCGTTCTGAATTGCCTGGCCAATCTGCAAAAATTCCTCCTTATGCTCCTTAAGATACTCCTCACCCTTAGCAACAAGTTCCGAAATAAAAATCTCACCATCCTCAAGCTTTGTATCGCAATCAAATACAATAACATGCTCAATCAAAGGCAATTGCTCACGAATCTTACGGAACTTGGGCAACTGGGTGCGCGAAACGAATATAGCCACGACATCGGCATGGCGCAGACGGAACAGCAGGTCGTTAGCCTCTTCCAGCTTAATCGACAGAGGCACGCTAATAGCGCCTGCATACAACAATCCCAGCTCCGAAAGAATCCAATTATTACATCCCTCGGCCAAAATTGAGATTGTCTGCTTGGGCTCAATACCCAACGACACGAGTCCTGCACCAATCTTCAGCGCAAGCTCCTTGCACTCCTTGTAGGTTGTAGGCTGAAACTCGCCATCGTGCTTCTCCAACAAAAATGTACGATCGCCATATTTGGCTACCGATGACTCAAATAGGTCAATGATTGTCTTTTTCATATTTTTCTGTATTTGTATGCAAAATATTTCACTCCGTCCCTCACGCCGTGACACGCATTTGGGCTTGTGAATGGTTAATCCATCTTCAAAACTGCAAGGAATGCCGACTGCGGCACCTGCACCGAGCCTACCTGGCGCATGCGTTTCTTACCGGCCTTCTGCTTCTCCAACAGCTTACGCTTACGAGATATATCACCACCATAACACTTGGCCGTCACATCCTTACGAACTGCCTTAACGGTTTCACGAGCAATAATCTTTGCACCGATAGCCGCCTGAATGGCAATATCGAACTGCTGGCGTGGAATAAGTTCCTTCAGTTTCTCGCACATCTTACGACCGAAATCATACGCATGATCGGCATATATCAACGACGACAAAGCATCCACCTGTTCTCCATTGAGCAGGATATCAAGTTTTGCCAACTTACTCGGTTGATATCCCGTACGGTGATAATCAAACGATGCATAGCCCTTTGAGATACTCTTCAATTTATCGTAGAAATCGAATACAATCTCCGACAGCGGCATCTCGAAATTCACCTCCACACGGTCGGTGGTGATAAAGTTCTGATTCTTCATCACACCACGCTTATCAATACAAAGTTTAATCACAGCGCCCAAAAAATCGGCCTTTGTGATAACCTGAGCATTTATATACGGCTCTTCGATAGTGGCAATCTTCGTAACCTCCGGAAGGCCCGACGGGTTATGTACCTCCAGCACATCACCCGAGGTGGTAGTGATACGGTACGACACGTTGGGAACGGTGGTTATGACATCCATATCGAACTCACGATACAGTCGCTCCTGAATAATCTCCATGTGCAGCAAACCCAAGAAACCGCAACGGAATCCAAAACCCAATGCCAGCGAGCTCTCGGGCTCAAAGGTAAGCGATGCATCATTGAGCTGCAACTTCTCGAGCGAAGCTCGCAGATCCTCATATTGGTCAGCTTCGACAGGATAGACACCGGCAAAGACCATAGGTTTCACATCCTCAAAACCGGCGATGGCCTCACTGCATGGATTTACCATCGAGGTAATGGTATCACCCACCTTGACATCCTTCGAGTTTTTGATACCGGAGCATATATAGCCCACGTCGCCCGCACAAATCTCGGCACGTGGCTGCATCTTAAGTTTCAGCACACCAACCTCGTCGGCATCATAGTCGTTACCCGCATTGAAGAACTTAACATGATCCCCCTTACGAAGTTTTCCGTTAAAGACACGAAAATATGCGATAATACCTCTGAAAGGGTTAAACACAGAATCGAAAATCAGGGCCTGCAACGGGGCATCGTCATCCCCCTGCGGAGCCGGAATACGCGCCACAATAGCCTCCAGCACATCTTCGATACCCTGACCCGTCTTTCCCGAAGCCAGCAAAATATCCTCCTCCTTGCAACCGATAAGGTCAATAACCTGATCTTTCACCTCGTCAATCATTGCCGACTCCACATCAATCTTATTCAGCACAGGAATAATCTCCAGATCGTTGCCGATGGCAAGATACAGATTCGAGATAGTTTGAGCCTGAATACCTTGAGTGGCATCGACAACCAGCAAAGCACCCTCACACGAAGCGATGGCACGAGAAACCTCATAGGAGAAATCGACGTGCCCCGGAGTGTCGATAAGATTGAGTACATAATTCTCTCCATTACGGGCATGGTACTCCATCTGAATGGCGTGGCTCTTAATAGTGATACCCTTCTCACGCTCAAGGTCCATATCATCCAACACTTGCGACTGCATCTCTCGCTGATTTAGGGTGTTGGTACGTTCAAGCAGACGGTCTGCCAAGGTCGATTTACCGTGATCGATATGAGCTATAATGCAAAAATTGCGGATATTTTTCATCTTTGAACAACTTCTATTCTTATAATCGTGCAAATATAGTTAATTTAAGCGGGAACAACAAAATTTATCCTATCTTTGCGGCATCAAAACATACAAACAGATGAATTCCATATCAAAATATGCCCGTTTGGTGAAGTTTTCACACACCATATTTGCCATGCCTTTTGCATTGATGTCTTTTACTTGCGCAGTAAAATTGGGAGATACGGATATCGCCGAAAGTAGCCCTTACTGGTGGCTGACACTGCTGGTTCAAGTGGTTTTATGTATGGTTTTTGCACGCAACGTGGCCATGGGGTTCAATCGTTGGGCCGACCGAGATATTGATGCAAAAAACCCCCGCACAGCAACCCGTGAGATTCCAGCAGGAGCGATATCGCCGCGCTCAGCGTTGTGGTTTGTAGCCGTCAATGCTGTATTGTTCATCATAACTGCCTCCACCATCAACTCACTCACAGCATGGCTCTCTCCCGTAGCTTTGGCAGTAATAATGTTCTATAGTTACTGTAAGCGATTTACATCGCTCGCCCATATGGTATTAGGGATTTCGCTGGGCATAGCGCCTGTTGGCGCTTACATTGCCGTCACAGGAGAATTCGCTCTACTACCATGCATCTTATCGCTGTTGGTAATCACATGGTGCAGCAGTTTCGACATAATATATGCACTACAAGACAAAGAGTTCGACACAGCCAACGGGCTTCACTCGATTCCTGCCCGATTCTCCACCACTACGGCACTCGGCATAAGCATTGGGCTACATGTGGTAAGCATACTTTGTTTGGCATGGTTTGTAGTACTATTGCCGACAAGCATTTGGATATATATCGGAGCTGTGATTTTCACTCTGATAATCATCCTCGAACACATACTTGTAACCCCCACCCGCCAGCGCAATATCGGCATTGCATTCGGCACCCTGAACGGCTTGGCAAGCACCACTCTGGCAGCTTTTGTAATCATCGGATTATTAACAGCATAAAAAAACGGATATGTGGTTGTTTCTGGCATTTATATCGGCCGCATTACTCGGGTTTTATGATGTTGCAAAAAAGCACGCATTAAAGGACAATGCTGTTCCGCAGGTTCTGCTGTTAAACACCCTTTTTTCGACCCTGCTTTTCCTGCCTCTGCTAATTTCAAGCCAAATAGGCTTGGGCTGGTTCGAGGGTTCTCAATTCGATTTTGAGCCGCAAGGATTACATGCCCACATCCTCATAGCGATAAAATCAATCATAGTATTATCATCGTGGTTGTTCGGCTATTTCGGCATCAAGCACCTGCCTCTCACAATCGTCGGGCCTATAAATGCAACCCGCCCCGTAATAGTGCTAATTGGTGCACTATTGATTTTCGGCGAAAGGCTGAACGGCCTGCAATGGATAGGAGTCTTGCTGGCTCTTGTATCACTTTTTCTACTGAGCCGTGCGGGCAAAAGAGAGGGTATCAACTTCGCTCACAACCGTTGGATATTCTGCGTCGCCACAGCAGCCATATTGGGTGCAGCAAGCGGACTATACGATCGATATATCATGCAAGAGCTGGAACCGCTCTTTGTTCAGAGTTGGTATAACCTCTATCAACTCGGCATGATGGCCACAGCCGTCATTGTCATAACTCTCCTGCAACCCAATCGCACAAAATTTCATTGGTCATGGGCTATCCCGATGATATCTATCCTACTATCAGCAGCCGACATGGCCTACTTCAGGGCTTTGGCCGAACAAGACGCCATGATTTCGGTCGTATCGATGATCAGGCGCAGTTCGGTGGTGGTTTCGTTTGCCTGCGGAGCATTGATGCTGCACGAAAGAAACCTGCGCGCCAAGGCCATCGATTTGCTACTCATACTTATCGGAATGATATTTTTGTACTTTGGTAGCCGATAATCCTGAATTATTTTGTATATTTGCAGATTAGTTAGGAAAATAATTTAAAAGCAATAGATATTATGGAGATTTCTTTCAATTGGCTAAAGAAGTATATCGACACCGACCTTTCGGCCGAAGAGGTGGCAACTGTGCTTACCGACATTGGTCTTGAGGTTGAGGATTTTCGTAAGATAGAGACCATCCGTGGAGGTCTTAAAGGTGTTGTAGTGGGTTATGTTGCCACCTGCGAAGACCACCCCGACTCTGACCATCTGCATGTTACCACCGTTGATGTGGGCGCGGAAGAGAAACTACAAATTGTATGTGGAGCGCCTAACTGCCATCAGGGCTTGAAGGTACTTTGCGCCACAGTAGGTTCTGTGCTCTACCCCAATGGCGGCGATGAAGAGTTCAAAATCAAGCGCAGCAAGATTCGCGGTGTCGAGTCGTTGGGTATGCTTTGTGCCGAGGACGAGTTGGGCATTGGCAGCGACCACGCCGGCATCATGGAATTACCCGAGGACGCTCCGATAGGCATGACAGCCAAAGAGTATCTCAACATCAAGGACGATTATCTCATCGGCATAGGATTAACTCCCAACCGAGTAGACGCAGCCTCGCATATCGGTGTTGCACGCGACATCGCTGCATATCTGCGCAGCCAAGGCAAGGATGTGAAAGTTCAGCTTCCTTCGGTAGAGGATTTCAAAGTCGACAACCACGACCTTCATATTGAAGTTATTGTCGAGAACCACGACGCCGCACCACGCTACGCCGGCCTCACAGTTACAGGTTGCAAAATAGCTCCCTCACCCGAGTGGATGCAGAATGAGTTGCGTGCCGCAGGTATCAACCCCAAAAACAATCTGGTAGACATCACAAACTACATACTTTTTGAGTTAGGACAACCGCTTCACGCCTTTGATGCCGACAAAATTGAGGGTAAAAAAGTTATTGTGAAAAATTGTGCCGAGGGCACTCCGTTCGTAACTCTTGACGGCGTTGAGCGCAAGCTCTCGAAAGAGGATTTGATGATTTGCTCAGCAGAGCGCCCCATGTGTATCGGAGGTGTATTCGGAGGCTTGGATTCAGGCATCAGCGACAGCACTGTTAATGTATTCCTCGAGAGTGCATATTTCAACCCCGTATCGATTCGCCGTTCTGCAAAGCGCCACGGCTTAAACACCGATGCATCATTCCGTTTCGAGCGCGGCATCGACCCCAACATTCAGGTTTATGCACTTAAACGTGCAGCCCTGCTGATGAAAGAGCTGGCCGGAGGTAAAATCTCAAGCGAGATTATTGATATCAACCCCACTCCCGCAGAGGATTTCGTATTCGAGCTCTCGCTTGACAGAGTCAACATGCTCATCGGCAAAGAGATTCCCGAACAGACCGTTCGTACCATCCTCGAGGCTTTGGAGGTAAAAATCATCAAAGAGGATGGTCGCACCCTTACCGTCGCCGTATCGCCCTATCGTGTAGATGTTCAGCGTGAGGCCGATTTGGTGGAGGATATTCTCCGCATCTACGGCTACAACAACGTCGAGATTCCTCAGGCGGTACACTCAACCCTGTCGTACGCTCCACGCCCCGACAAGAACAAACTTATCAACATCGCAGCAGACCATTTGGCCGCAACAGGATATACCGAGATTATGTCTAACTCACTGACTAAGGCGGCTTACTATGACGGTCTGACATCATATAAGGCAGAGAATTGTGTGAAGATAATGAATCCGTTGAGTGCCGACCTCAATGTTATGCGACAGACATTGCTTTTCAACGCATTGGAGGCTATCGAGCTCAATGTAAACCACCGCAATGCCGACCTGAAGCTCTTTGAGTTGGGCAACTGCTACTTCTGCAACACCGAGTCAGCCGATGCCGAGAAGCCATTGGCAAAATACAGCGAGACATATCGTATTGCCATAGCAGTTACTGGCAACGACGCTACCCCTTCGTGGAATGCAAAGGGCGCAAAAGCATCGTTTTACACGCTGCGTGCCACAGTTGAGAAGTTGCTCCGCCGCTTTGGTATCGACATCTACACACTCCGCTGCGAGAGTTCACAGAGTGATTTGTTCAGCGATGGAATTGCCTATACGCAAGGCCCTCGCACCGTAATCGAGATGGGTATCGTGTCGCCCGCATTGCTGCGGCGCTTCGACCTCAAGCAGTCGGTATATTTTGCAGAAATAGACTTCGACCTTATTGTTCGTGCCGCCAAAAAGCAGCGCATAGCGGTAGAGGAGCTCTCGAAGTTCCCCGAGGTTAAGCGAGATTTGGCACTTTTGGTTGATAAGAGCGTCAATTTCTCTGATTTGCGAAACATTGCATTTGCCACAGAGAAGAAGCTCCTCAAGCGAGTAACTCTGTTTGATGTATACGAGGGTGACAAGCTTCCCGAGGGCAAAAAGTCATACGCTTTGGGATTCACTCTTGAGGATAAGAACCAGACCCTCACCGATAAGGTTATCGAAAAGACTATGAACAACTTGCAACGTCAGCTAGAGACTCGCGCCGGCGCTCAGATTCGTTCATAATCCGACAATAGCTACACAACAAAAAGGGTTGCCATTAAGCAGCCCTTTTTATTATTACATACAATAATTATTCAAAACGCTCAATAGCCTCTACCGCCTCATCAATACTATCTGTAATGGTAAGGAGCAGATTCTTATAGCGGCCCGCAGACTGAAGAGAGTCCAGCAATGGATACACCGGCATGAGTTTCGACCAATACTCCGCACCGAAGAAGACCATCGGACTGGCGAAGCCAAAGGTTTTATAGTGGTTTTGTGCTGCATCCTGAAACACCTCCTGCATAGTGCCTGCACTACCGGGAGTGTATATTACTCCACCCTTCGCAATGGCAAGCAGACCATCCTCACGAATACTGTTATCAAAATATTTTGCTATATGGCTGGCAAAGGGCGTTGCAGGTTCGTGGCCATAAAACCATGTAGGAATGCCAACGCTACGATATTTCTCATTGCGAGGATAGCAGCGCATCACATCAAAGGCCGAACGCAACCACCCCTCATCTTCAAACTTCGGAGCACCCTGCAACATTGATATTGCCCTCACAACCTCTTGCTTGCTACGGCCGGCCAGCCACGCACCCAGATGCGTGGCCTCCATAGCTCCCGGGCCGCCACCGCTGACCATCAAGTAGCCTCGCTCGGTTAAAGCCTTGCTGATATTTACCACTTTACCATAGCCCTCATCGCAACGCGACAAGGCGTGACCTCCCATGATTGCAACAATGCATTTGGGGTCGTACTCAGCCAACAAATCGTGCAACGCATCACTCATCGAGTGATCGTGAAGCGACCGAGCCAAAGTCTCGCCAATATCGGAAGCTGTTTTTCCCAATGCAATGTAATGGGCATACACCCGACTGTCGTAACATTGCATAAAACTCTCCTCCTGCTTAGGATTATAACCTTCATACAGATCCTCGGCATTATAGAGTGAGGCCCTAAACATATTATACGGCTTACGCATCGATGGGAAGATGTGGCAATTTGCATCTATCTTCTCGCGCATCTGCGATGTAATCCGACAACCAAGAAACAGGCAATCGGTATAACTGCACATATCCGCATGCGCCACCAAAGCAAAGTCTATATTTTGAAAGGCATAATGCCGCAACAACTCCCCTTCGACTAACAACGGCAGAAGTTGTTCCACACTCTCGATTTCGACATAATTTCTCATGGCTGGATACTCTATAATTTAGGATACACTTTAGGCGGTTGAACAGTGACGTAATTATCGCCATTTCCTGTTTGTGTGCAGGTTATTCGCACCGCCTTTATCGGCTTGGCAGGATTCTCGATAACACCTGCACCCTGCTCAAGATCGCATACTCGCTTGAAATTCGTGCCATCATAACTCACCTCCATATAACCGGCATCAAACACAAAGCGGGGCAAGGTAAGATTTCCCGTAGCTATCTCCAGACGACGACATGTGACAGGTTTCTCGAAAGTATACATCACCCAATCACCCTCGCTCGCCGCCTTTGAGGTGTGGGCTATACGCCCATAGCCTTCAGCATTTTTATAAGGGTATTTCTCGCTCTCGGCGATAGAAGAGGTAATCTTCACATTTGGCTGTAACATACGCCAACGACCCTGCACTCCCTGCTCGGGGCTCACCGCTCCGCCCATACGGCTAAAGAACGAATAGCGCTGAGGTGTATCGGTAGAAATCGGGCCTTCATAGCGATATTCGCCCTGCTGACCGACAATTTTATAATATATAGACGAACGGTCGTTAACTTTGGCAGTTAATTTTCCATCGGCAAAGCTCACCGTCGGCGGAAAGAGTCGGAAGTCGATACCCATAGCCACCATGCGGTTATAGTGGCTATTGACAAGACGAGAATAGAACTGTGACCACTCGCCGCCGTTGCCGCGCCAAGCCAGTTCGCACAAAGCGCAAATACGCGGGTAGGTCTGATAATAGAGATAGTCATACTCGGCCTCACGATTAGGCAAATACAGTTCGCTAAAGAATGAGGCCTGCACACCCTGCACATGCGTCATCTCCTGCTCGGTGAAGCCATGTGCCGCCATATCAAACGACAACACCTTACGGGCATCAAAAATGGCCGCCCAATTATGGCCGGGCTCGCGACTGCTCTGCTGCATATCGAAATAGAAATAGACGCCCGGCATCACAACGGTGGGATAACCGGCCGCAGCCGCCTTGCGACACGCCTCGACATTCTCCCAACCATATACCATTGCCTTACGGGTCAATTTTGCAGATGCCGCCGCCTCATTCCAGACTGCAACCTGCTTACCCATACCCTCCAACATTGCAGCAACACGCGCCATGAAGTAATCCTGCAACTGCGAAACATCAATACCCAATTTTGCCATCAAAGCCTTGCAATCCGGACATTTACTCCACTGCGAGGTAGAGACCTCATCACCGCCAATATGAATATATTTCGATGGGAATATATCGGCAATTTCCAACAATATATCATTGAGCATGCGATAGTTATCCTCTTTAGCCGCACACACCACATTGCGGGTGTCATAACCAACAGAAGAGGTTAGCCCGGGGGTGTAATTACATAAAATCTCGGGATGAACATGAGCCAACGTGGTGCTATGGCCCGGCAGGTCTATCTCGGGAATAATCTCGATATTGCGAGCCGCAGCATAGGCAACCACATCACGCATCTGCTCTTGGGTATAGTAGCCGCCATAATTATCTTGCAATTTGCCATATCTCGCAGCAACAGGATAATCTTTTCCTCTAAATGCACCTTTTTCGGTAAGTTCGGGGTGTGATTTAATTTCAATACGCCAGCCTTCATCATCGGTTAAGTGCAGATGCAGTTTATTGAGTTTATGGTGGGCCATATTGGCAATAAATATCTTCAACTCATCGACCGTCACCCATGTGCGACTGACATCAAGCATAAATCCGCGATATGCAAAACGTGGTTTATCCTCGACATGGCAACCTGCCACCATAGTCGGAAACGAGAGCTGATGCCTATATACCGCATCGGGCAACATCTGCAATAGTGACTCTATGGCATTATGCACACCCGCAGGCGTTGACCCCTCAATTTTAATTGCTTGCGAATCGACCGTCAGATGATACTCCTCATCGGCCAATTTTTTGTTAACAACAAGTACAATATTCCCATTCGAGTTCTCGTTATACTCTCGAATTTCAAGCGGGAGATACTCCGCCAAATATTCAGCTGAGGAACGGAGTTCAGGGTAGTGTGTAATCTTAGTTGTTGTTAGTATGGTAAAGGCTCCGTTCCTCTTTTCTATTTTTTGCGGCGTGGGCACTATATTATTCCCATCAGCAATCCCAATTTGAAAAACGGCAAAAAAAATCAAAATCCCTACTAATCTTTTCATATTTTAATAAAATTATTGCCTACAAAGTTAATATTTTCAAATGAAAATCATAACTTTGCAAATAGCAATATTTATATATAATGAACTACGAAAAGAAACTTAAAGCGGCCGAGCGCCTTCTCGAAGTGATGGATACCCTGCGCGAGAAGTGCCCATGGGACCGTGAACAGACAATAGAATCACTCCGCAACAATACTATTGAGGAGACCTACGAATTGGCAGATGCCATTGCCGACAATAATTTAGAGGGTATAAAAGAGGAGTTGGGTGATCTGCTCCTGCATGTGGTATTTTACTCGAAGCTAGGCGAGGAGCAGGGAGCTTTCGATTTTGGTGATGTTGCCGAGGCCGAGTGCGATAAACTCATATACCGACACCCTCATGTTTATAGCGACATCCACGCTGACACCCCCGATGAGGTTATGAAGAATTGGGAGGCATTAAAATTGCGTAAAAAGCAGCGCAAGGGTGGCATTTTGGGTGGTGTTCCGCGCTCTCTGCCCGCCATGGTTAAGGCCTTCCGCATTGGCGAGAAAGCTGCAAGTTCGGGTTTCGATTGGGAGAAAAAAGAGGACATCTGGGCAAAGGTCAAAGAGGAGATTGCCGAAATTGAAGTCGAAATGGCTGCAAATAATCATGAGCGCACAACCGAGGAGGTGGGTGATTTGTTCTTTGCACTTGTGAACATGTGTCGCCTCTATGGTATCGACCCCGAAATGGCTCTGGAGAAGTGCAATAAAAAGTTTATCTCGCGTTTTCAGCACATGGAGGCTGAAGCCGATGGTAGGCTATTTACAGAAATGAGTGCCGAAGAGTTGGATATTTTGTGGCGCTCAGCAAAGAAAGACGAGTAGATTACGCCAACATAATGTCATGAAAAACAAAAATTTAGGGGGGGGGTAAATCACCCACGCATTGCAAACTGACTACCATGAACTTAAAATCAACTATCATCCTGGCCATCGCATTTGCAGCATTGGGCATTGGATGTGGTAAAGCGAACAAGCGAACCGAAAACGAGTCTCAGCTCACACCGCCAACTGAAGCATTGGCACAGGTACAACCACTACCCGAGGGGGCTATCCCGTTTGATTACGCAGGACATTTATATTTCGATGTTATTGTGCGTGACACGGTTCCCGCAAAAATGATTTTTGACACAGGCAACACTAGTATCCTCATAGATACACAGTTCTTTAAGGAGCACTTTGCACCCTCACCTACCCTGCAACGCACACTGATTCAGGGTACGGGCAATAGTTTGGAGGCCGCATACCGCGACACGAGCGACTGGATATACTCGGTAGGTGAGTATAGTACAACAGAACAGGGTGCTACGGTATTGGATTTGAGAAAAATTCTTGGCTACCATGTAGATGGGATGTTTGGAATGGAGTTTATGCGCGGCAGAAAAGTAGAGTTTAACTATGCCGACGGATATATGCTCATCCTGCCACAAGAGGCACAGCCCGCCGAAGGTTACACATGCGTAAAGTGCAAATGGCTGGATGGCCGACAGGCGAGAATGGTTATGCCAATAAGCGTAAAGATTAACGACGCAATTTCGTTTGACGGCAATTTCCTCGTTGATATGGGATCAAGCGGAAGTGTCAGTCTTAACAGCAGTTTGGTTGCAAAATTAAAATTAAATCGCGTTCTTACAGATGTAAAAAAGAAGTTATACGACACGGGCGGCGTTGGAGGCTCGCGCACCGATTATATCTTCAAGGCCGACAGAGTGTCGGTTGCCGGAAATGACATTCCCGATATGAGGTTAGACTATTCGGGCAATACACAGGGCATGATGGCGGAGGATCGTTTTGATGGTCTTGTCGGCAACGAGTTTTTAGAGCGTTTCGATGTTATAATCGATTTTGCCAAGTGCGAGATATGGCTTCGCCCCAACCGCAACTTCTCCACCGCAAGAGCTTTTGACTCGGGAATGACGCTTACCCCACAGGTGGATGGTTGGATTGTAAACGGACTCACAGAAGGGAGTAATGCCCACCGTGCAGGAGTTAGACGAGGCGACCTTATAACCTCGATAAATAGGCTTACACCCGACAAGGTGGATATTAAAAGATTGAAAGCAATGGGTTACTCTGCCGAAGATTGGACGGTTACGATAAAGCGTACTACCACCGAGGAGATAACCTTTAAAAAGGATAAATATTGATATTATGGCATACATAAAAGAGGTCAGGGGGCACACCCCCTCAATTGGAGACAACACTTTTTTAGCAGAAACAGCCGTTGTTATCGGCGATGTTACAATTGGTAACGACTGCTCTATTTGGTTTGGCGCTGTGTTGCGCGGTGATGTAAACAAAATCACTATTGGCGACCGCACAAATATTCAGGACGGCGCGGTCATCCATACCCTCTACGACAAATCGCCCAAGCCCTCGCAGACTCACATCGGAAACGACGTATCGGTGGGCCACAACGCCACTATTCATGGCGCTACTATTGGCGACAGCGTACTCATCGGCATGGGTGCAACCGTTTTGGACAATGCCGTAGTTCCCGAGGGATGTATTATAGCTGCCAACGCCCTTGTATTGTCGGGTGCGCAATTGGAGCCCAACTCGGTCTATGCTGGAGTGCCGGCCAAAAAAGTTAAGGAGATTACACCCGAACAGCGTGAGCATATAGTTAAACGCACTGCCCGCGATTACCAGCTATATGCCTCATGGTATAAGGAATAATTGACAATATCGCCGAAAAACACCACATCCATTACGCCAGCAGATTTGGCATAGAACAAATAAAATTGGCGCATATGTTAAAATTTAACCCTCAACGCTCAACGTTTGTGGTAAACATGATTATATCAATCGTGCTTACCCTGATTGTCAATTTTTCGTACCTGATTACCATGATTGTCGAAAGACAACAGGATACGGCAAATCAGGTTCGTCGCGAGCAAATCATGCGAATAACAACGGAGTCCGAAGGTATTCTGCATATATCGCGCGACGGTTATGGTTATCTGCTGTGCGAATCAACAGCTACAGAGAATCCCGACTCGATTATTGTCGACAGTGTTTATGTCAACAATCGAAAAATCAGGTCATACAATCTGAATAATGGCGACACAATCCGTTGCACGGTGTTTCCTTCGCGCAATGGTTCCAGCCCCAGTCTGGATGAGGTGCTGACACAAAACGGGGCCGAAATACCTGCTCCGGTAGTATATGACCGCCCGCGCCACAACCAAGATATGGCTGTGCAGATTCTCTACTACTTCATCCTGTCGCTGATATTACTCACCATAATGACAGTGCGTTTTGATGCAAACAATTATACATCGAAGCGTTACTTCATACGCACGGCATCTGTAATTATCGCCACCGGTATTCTCTACCTGTTTGCGCCATATACAAACTGGATGACAGGACAAGTGATGTTTATCTTCCGCAACAATGCACAACACATGTTCGATTGGATGGTTATGTTGAAATGTATTGTAATAGTCATTGTATCCATCCTATACGGCCGTATATACGGCATGCTGCTGGTTCAGCAAAAGATCATGCTCGAGAATGAGCATCTGCGAAATGAGAATCTGCAATCCCGATACAACATGCTATTGGGACAGATCAGCCCTCACTTCTTCTTCAATTCGCTCAACTCGCTATCGATGTTGGTACGCGAACAGGATGAAGACAAGACATTGGCATACATTGACCAGTTGTCGTATACCTTCCGATATATCATACAGAATGGCCAAACGCCCAAATCGACTTTGGCCGAGGAGATGGAGTTTGCACACGCATACGGCGAGATTTTCAAGGTGCGCTATGCCGACAAATTCTTCTTTGATATTGATATTGACCCCAAATACAAACATTGGATGCTACCCTCTTTAACCCTACAACCGCTTATTGGCAACGCAGTTAAGCACAATACAATCACCCGCAAACTCCCGTTACATATAATTATACGCACCGAGGGAAATGTATTGATTGTATCCAATCGAAAAGCTCCTAAACTCGAGCCGGAGCCATCTACCGGCATAGGATTGAAAAATCTGCGCAGCCGCTGGCAGCTTATAATGGGTTGCGACATCGAGATTAAAGAGACCGAGACCGAGTTTACAGTGCGCATGCCATTACAAAAACCAATAACTGACTAACATAAGTATGAATATCCTCATCATAGAAGACGAAACAGCTGCGGCAATAAATCTTAAAGCTATTATCAAAAAGGTTTTGCCACAATGTAATATTATCGATGTATTGGAGAGCATCGAGGAGTCGGTTGAGTTTTTCAGCAAGCCCAACCACATCAAGCCCGACTTGGTATTTATGGATATACATCTCGCCGATGGAGAGTCATTTCGTATATTCGACAAAGTAGACATATCCTCTCCTATTATATTTACCACTGCATACGACGAATACGCCCTACGCGCATTCAAGGTCAATAGCATTGATTACCTGCTCAAGCCAATCAATGTTGAAGACATGCGTAATGCCATAACGAAATTTTCGCGTTTGAGCGGCAGCGACCAAAACCAATACAAGGAGAGGGTTAACAACATGATCGAGACCACAAAACGTGAGAATCAGCGAGTGTTTCTAATCCACTATAAGGATAAAATTATTCCGTTGTCTATTGACGATGTAGCATTCTTCTACACAGCCAATGAGCGAGTATCAGCCTTCACCTTTTCCGGTGAACGCTATACAGTAGACCGCACATTGGAGGTACTGCAATCAAGCCTGCCTGAAGACGAATTTTTCCGCGCCAACAGGCAATTTATCATTTCACGCAATGCTGTGAAAGATATTGCAGTGTGGTTTGGCAGCAGATTATCATTAAATCTCACATTGGAGACCCCCGAGAAGATAATCATCCCCAAAGCCCGTGTACCGGAGTTCAAGCAGTGGCTAATGGCGATTCAACCCTCAAATTAGTCATTTCACCCCGAAAAATAGGTCATTTTACCGAAACATCGGTATCAACAAAGATATTTTATTCTACCTTTGCTATGGGTAAAATATGTTTTGTTTGCACAATAAAACATTTGATACAATAGTAAATTTTCATAACTAAAACATATAAGCGATGAAATTAGTAAGGATTTTATTGGTAAGTGCTGTATTGGTTCTGGGTACTGCTGTTGCTTCGGCCCAAAATCGCGGAGGACAGCAGTCAGGACGTCGCCAATTCTCAGTTGAGGATATGGCTAAAATGCAAACTGAGCGCGTAGCCGAGAACCTAAAGCTTGATGATCAGCAGAAAGAGGCTCTTTACAAGTTCAACCTTGAGCAGGCAACAGTCCAAATGAAAGAGCGCGAGGAGCAGATGAAGCGCCAGCAGGAGCGTGTAGCTGCACAAGACGCCTTCATGAAGAGCGTACTAAATGAATCGCAGTATAAAAAATGGCAGAAGCAACAGCAGCAAGCTGCTCAAAATCGTCCTCGTGGCAATTTTGGCGGTGGCCAAGGCGGTTTCGGTGGCGGAGGTAACTTCGGTGGCGAAGGCGGCGGCTTCGGTGGCGGCGGCAACTTCGGCGGCGGTGGCTTCGGCGGCGGCATGGGATTCTAATCTTCGGTTTAATCTTAACGAATCCCAAAATATCCATTTCTAAGGGCAGTAATGGAATTAGGTTGTTTTTCGGAGGGGTGTCAAGCAATTGACACCCCATTTTTTATCAAAACATCTCGTCATAAAATCTTTGGGCTAATTTTGGTTATAATTGAAGATTTATTCGTAATTTTACGCCTAAACAACACAAAAACTAAATTCTATGAATCATATTGTACGTTCTCTATGCCTAATCGTTTGCACTACGTTTTCTCTAATCTCATGTAGCGACTATCGGCCATCGGCTCTGATGACCGACCTCGTAACAGATGCAGGGGCCTTGTATCAGGAGGGATACAGAGTAAGCACCAAAATGCACCAGCTCTCTGGCGAAGAGTTCAATGAATATCAATATGCCGCCATACGCTCATCACGCCCCACATTCGGATGGGTAGTACCATCAAAATCGGGCGAGAGCAACATCATGCAGCAGAGTTACCAGATAGTAGTTGATGATAACCTATCCGATGCCAAAGCCCACAAAGGCAACGTATGGAATAGTGGTAACACCATCAGCCAACAATCGGTGGCTGTAAAATATGGTGGAGAGGAGTTGGAGGCCGACAAAACGTATTATTGGAGTGTCAAAGTTTCAACCTCGAACGGAGATCAGAGCAAATGGTCGAAGATTGAAACGTTCCGCACCGCATCGGAATTAAAAGAGTATGCAGCTTCGTATCGTCCTCAAATAAAGGTAAAGGATTCCGCAACCGATATAACACGCATTGATGCCAATACCACTCTGATAGATTTTGGCCGAGCATCATTCGGCGCATTGGAGATTACTCTTGAGAGTCAGAATGAGAACGACACAATATTCGTCGCCATCGGCGAGGACAAAAAAGAGGGCCGCATAAACACCAAGCCCCATGGTACAGTGCGCTACTACCGTTATGCGCTGCCTTTAAAAAAGGGTCGCCACTCCTACCCTGTCATTCCGACACCCGACAAGCGAAACACCGGCCCCAACGCAATCCTCATGCCCGATTACATCGGCGAAGTTGCACCTTTCCGCTACTGCGAGATTCAGAATTATAGTGGCACAATCAGCACAAAGGATATAATTCGCCATACCGCCATCTATCCGTTTAACGATAATGCAGCCCACTTCAGCAGCGATAATCAGGTATTAAACGACATCTGGGAGCTATGCAAGTACACAATCAAAGCCACCTCGGCTCTCGGAATTTATATTGACGGCGACCGCGAACGTATTCCCTATGAAGCCGATGCCATAATCAACCAGCTGGGCCACTACACCACCGACCGAGAGTATGCCATGGCTCGCCGCAGCTCGGAGTATCTACTTGAGCATCCGACATGGCCAACCGAATGGATTCTGCAGGCGTTAATCATAGCGTGGTACGACTATATGTATACAGGAGATTTACGCTCAATCGAGGCCAACTACGAAATTCTGAAAGCCCGCACTCTGCGCTCACTCCGCCGCGATAACGGACTCATATCCACTACCGACGATATGGTTAAGAGCAAGGAGTTCCAGCAGTCAATACGATACAACGGCAATATTAGGGATATTGTCGATTGGCCACGATGCGGAGACTGGCCACATGGCGAGGATGACCACTATGTTTTGGCCGAATATAATACGGTTGTTAATGCATTCCACTATCAAGCATTATGCATCTTACAGCATATGGCACAACTCATTGGTCGCAGCGATGAGGCCAAGGCTCTTGAAAAGGAGTGCGAGGAGCTTTATAAGAGCTTTAACGAGCTATTATTCGACACCGACAAGGGAATTTATCGTGATGGTGTAGATACCGACCACCATACCCTCCACGCCAACCATTTTGCTTTGGCGCTAGGATTGGTTCCTCAAGAACGACAAGAGGGAGTTATGGATTATATCCGCACACGAGGCATGGCTTGCAGCGTTTATGCAGCCCAATTCCTGATGGATGCCATATATAATGCCAAAGATGGCGACTACGGTCTGCAAATGCTCACCAAACAGGATGAGAGAGGTTGGTATAATATGCTGCGCCACGACGCTACAATCACCTATGAGGCATGGGATGACAAATTCAAGAACAATCAGGACTGGAATCACGCATGGGGTGCTGCTCCGGCCAATATCATCCCTCGCCAGCTTGTCGGTGTGCGCCCGTTAAAGGCAGGTTTCGAGCATATGATAATCGAGCCACAGAGTTCTACGCTGAATAATATCGAAGCGACAATACCAACAATTCGCGGTGCTGTAAATGTTGTAATAAACAAATGCGACAAATGCTATCGTTTACAAGTTACAATTCCGGCTAACACTACAGCCGAAGTGGTACTGCCCGCATTTGCGAATGCCGCGCAGCTGCAAATCGATGGCAACGTAGCGGATATACAGCACATGGACGATGGTCGCATAGATTGCGGCACAATCGGCTCGGGAGAACATGTTTTTGAGGTTTTATTTTAATAATAGATCAATAAATTCGCCAACATCGGAAAAAAAATCGCAAAATTCTTTGCAGAATAGAAATTATATTCTACTTTTGCACTGTCAAAAACGATGACATGGATATTGGGCTATGGTGTAATGGTAACACTACAGATTCTGGTCCTGTCATTCCAGGTTCGAATCCTGGTAGCCCAACTGAAAGCCACTCCCAACGGAGTGGCTTTTGTTTTTCTATAATTGGCTTATTGGGGCTTATTGGTCAAAATACGAGGAACCTCTTTTTTTACGCTTTACAGGCTATGCTCTGAAATCATAGGGGCTGTCCAACAAGTAAGTTGGGCAACCCCTTCTAATGTTTTTTGACTGTTACTATCGAAATAACAGCAATGAGAATTCCTTTATTTCTAATTGATTACCTTTGCGATGATTTATTCATCAAGCCAATTTAGGAATTATTCTGTTGTGGCGGCATTTACTATCGTAATCTCTTTTCCGCTATTGTTTACGAAATTGGTTGTTGCGCTTCCGCTAAAATCAATTTCTTTGACAGTAGCACCTGCATTTACCACTATTGTTGGAGGATATTTTGCGCCTACCGGAACAACAACAATTTTTTCAATAGTACCACCGTCTATTTTTAGGTAACCACCACCGTTTGTTATTGTGGCAGTTGTTAATGTGTTAATGTTTACTTCGCCCTTAATTGTAGTTTTAGCGTGTTCGAATGTGTATAGCTTGCCGTATTCTCCTCCGTCTATGGTAGCATTTACAGAATTTACTATTGCACAATCGTACCAATCATCAATTTCAAGATTTTTTTGATTTACAAAATCGCCGTTACTATTCTTTGGGCCTACAAGCTTTGTCCCCGTCATAGTGCAATTTTTCAGAATGCTCTCTCCTCCATAGATATATGCGCCAATACTAATTACTCTACCATTGTTTTCGATACCCCATTTGCTATTCACAGTAAGGTCTTTTATAGTTACATTCTCTAACAAATAATTGCCGTGTCCTTTGTTTTTATCTTTGCCATATTGATATATGCCAAATGAAATATATCCTATTTGGCCTTTGTATGTCACATCTTTTATTGTTAAGGTGTTACCTTTCGTTACTCCGTATTCAAGGCTATTCTCTAAATTGCCAAGGATATATTCTTTGTTTTTTACTGTGGCATCTGATTGGAATTCATTTATCATACTAAATATTTTAAGTGCCGCCATAGGCTTAATTATGTTTCGTTTTAGGTCCAATGGCGTCGATGCACTTTTTGTGAATGTATTTCCCGAGACATCGGTTAAGTTGATTGTAAAACCCTCTTCGTAATTTTGAACAGGCATACATATATAAAATACGGTGGGGTCGTCGGGGGTGTTTGACAATTTAACACCACCACCTTCTTCTGCCGAGCAATCCAACGTGACACTTGAAAAATCGGCATTTTCTGAATCTGATGCAACTTCGCTCATTATTAATATTGGAGTTTCTGTTGTCGTATTGTCAATGTAAAAATCTCCTGAAATTTTCTCTCCCTTATTTGTTGTGAGAGATATTTCTTTTACAACTATATCTTCATCTTCTGCGGCGTAAAGATGTAATCGAACATACGACACCATATTTTTTAGTTCAATTCCATCGACTAATGCATCGCATTTCGCATACATAATGTGAGAGTTTGTGGCAAAAGAATTGGCTTTGTATGTTTGTATGGCGGGCAACGTGCCTGTAGTTTTCTCGGAGTTGCACGATGTGCAGGCCGATGAGGGATATAGAGCGTAGATACCATTCAATTCTTCTCCTGTCGTTAATGACTCCCCTGAGAATTTACCAGTTGCAGCGGAATACGAGTATTGGCTCTTTGCTGTGTTATTGTCAAAGACGGCTATTTTATCGTCATTGTCAAAAGCAACTTTGAGCCCCTCAAGATGGGCTTTCGTGGTGCTATTATTGGAAATGGTCTCTATTGTGACATTAAAACTATTGACTTGACGTAAGTTAACGCTTGTATAGTCTTCTTTATTAGCATCGCAACCAACTGCCAATAGTGTGGTTGAGAGTAAAAATATTAGTTTTCTCATAATTGTCTTTGTTTTAATTTATTTAATCCCAAATGCCTTCTGATTCCTCTGTGTAAGAATTTGCGAAGCCTTTTTCAATTTTTATCTCCATAATTTCAATTTGCGGAGATACATACTCTTTACTCTTTTCCATAGTCAGTCTGATTTTAGTAGTTTGTTATGCTGTTAAATGTGATATGCACACGACGATATGGGTCGTAGGATATACGACCTTTTATGGGGGGGGGTAGTCTATTGATTTATAGCAATTTACGCAATGAAACGGGGGGGGGCAATACCCTCTAGCAAGATTTGATATTTAGATTTGATGTGTATCATAATTCTTAAGCCCATTGCGCATAATGCAAATATAGAAAAAAGATACAATATTGGCTACATGAAAAGGATTAAAAGTGTTGCGTGATTGAAAAATTGAGATTGATTCGAGGTACAATCGCCTTACAAATGCAAAGTAAATATCGATAAAACGAACACAAAAAAGGGCTGTCACCGCTGTGACAACCCTAATTTTCAGCACTTTACACTGTTTCTGGGTGGAAGATGGGATTCGACCGGCGAAGCCGAAGCGAGGATTCCTTTGAAAATAAATATCTTTTTATCCTCGCAACCCACCAATATATTCATCTTCGAGCCAAGCAGAAACGGCCGCTTGCGGCAGATTTTTTTTGTGTCAGACGATATGCTTGCACACAAACGTGAAGACACAAAAAAACGCTTGGAGACTTCCAAGCGTTTTCTGCATTTGAGGGTGGAAGATGGGATTCGAACCCACGACAAAAAATCATCACATCCCACACATTATCAACAAGTTGCAACAGCAACCAAAGAGTACATTTCAAAAGGGCTACAAGTACGTGCACAACTTTTGTTGTTTGAACAAAGATATACAAAAATACGTAAACGACAAAATACCAGACAACTAACAAGCCATGCTTGGATAGGTAAATATTCCGATGCAAGTATCGGAAAAAGTCCGAACATAATAATAATCTAATATATAAGAGAGGAGGTATACAACCATCCTCTCTTATGAATGTGGTGCTAAAAGAGAAAATAAAATACATTATATGTACGTCAATTTCCAAAAAACAATATATCAATTATTTTCAATATTTTTAATTATAAAAAACAATATAATATATTGAATATAAATGTATTATAGGTAATAATATAAAATATAAATCTAATAGTTTTTTTGAAAATTAGAATACCCCTAACCAGGAATATGGCATCTTTCAAAATGCTTAATGAGCTTACCGTACATTATAGTGGAAGGCATAGTAGAAGGCGTATAAACTGTTGGTCGTAAATATTTTTTCTATTTTTTTCGGCATAAAAAAAGGAGCTAACTAAACTTTTTAAGGCTATCATACTATTTATAGTAAACACCTTAAGAATATGGAATACAAAAGAAAACAAAGGGCACTAAGTGATGCCACAAAGCAGAAAATATCTGCTAAATTGAAGGGGAGAAAGAAACCCATTAGTGTTTGCACAAAAATCAGTAAGGGACTCACAAACTACTGGTCGCAGATTCCTCAGCAACAGTCGGGAAGTTCAATTAATGGCCCCATGTAAAAAATGCCTCGACTTTAGTGTCGGGGCATTTTAGATACATATTCGGTAGATATTATGATTTTCCACGCAGTGAGTGTAAAATCCTAAAAATAGTTCTTTGTTGCAAACTCATATTGCTCTATGAAAATCTGTTTGAAAGCTGCTATATTATTCTGTTCGTAGAACATCAACATA
>JAGBIC010000035.1 GCA_017935185.1 Alistipes sp.
AAAATTATAATGTATTGTTAGAGTCCTGACTACTTCTCTTCCTTTAAAGGAATTGACAGATAAATACTACATTTTCTCTCAATTATATAACCAGTAAATCAAAGAACCGTTTGAAAAACTTCGCTTCGTTTTTTGAAGCGGAAAGTGGTGCAAAGGTAAAACAACTTTTTTAATCCACCAAATTTTTCAAGAACTTTTTTGCAACTTTTTTTTCAGGCCCTTTTCGCAACTCCCTTTTTTGGAGCTATTCTTCGGCGTTAAGTGCCCTATTTTTCTTATTTGCGGATGCAAAGGTAGGGATAATTTTGATACGTGCAAACTTTTTCGACTATTTTTTTAAGATTTTTTACTTTTTCTGCATTTATAGGGGTTTATACCTATATATATAATAATATAGGGAAGCTCTATTTTTCGGGCGACACCTACCTTTTGCGAGCCACAATTCTCAATTATGATTGGCATATTACCATTTTTTGAATATCTTTGCACAAAATGATAAAGTATGAAATTGCGTAATACGGTAATTCTGGCAACGGTGCTTATTCTGCTCGACCAGATTTTGAAGATATGGGTCAAGACAAACATGTGTCTTGATGAGTCTATCGAGATATTCCCATGGTTTCAACTCCATTTTGTCGAAAACAACGGCGCTGCCTTCGGCATGCAACTCAATATGGGCGGCAACTTCGACTGGGGCAAACTGCTTTTAAGTGTATTTCGCATCGTCATGATTGGGTTACTGGGATACTATATTTATTACCTCACCCGTAATGAGCGTAAAACCCCAAAGGGCGTTCTTATCGGCCTTGCATTGATTTTGGCGGGTGCCATCGGCAATCTGGTAGACTCGATGTTCTATGGCATGATATTCACCGCATCTACACCGATGACAGTGGCCACACTGGGTGAGGGTTACAGCACATTCCTTATGGGCAAGGTTGTTGACATGTTCTATTTCCCCCTGTTCCAATGGGAAAATGTGCCGAGTTTCCTATCGTTTCTGGTAGGCTACGACAACTATTTCTTTGGTGCAATATTTAATCTTGCCGACGCATATATCTCGGTGGCAGTGGTTTATCTGGCAATTTTCCACTATAAATTCTTCCAGGAATAGGCGCAACGCCACCGCAGCAACTATCGCCACACAACAAACAACGTGGGTCGGCAACACAAAATTCTCAAAAAAAGAGTATAAAAACATTGCAGAATAAAAAAAAGTAGTACCTTTGCACATCGAAACGATGTTCACTAGGCCCAGGTGGTGAAATGGTAGACACGCTCGTTTCAGGTGCGAGTGCTTCGCGGCATGTAGGTTCGAGTCCTATCCTGGGCACAAAAAAAAGAGAGGAATACTCCTCTCTTTTTTTTGTGCCCGTGGGGCAACCATATTGACATTCCCGCCAAACCTCCCTTTGAAAAAGGGAGGCTATAAATGAGTTTATGACTATTACTTCCTAAAAAAATTGATACACCCTTTCACAAATCGATGAGCAGATTTATTCCTCTCTTTTTTTTGTGCCCGTGGGGCAACCATATTGATATTCCCGCCAAACCTCCCTTTGAAAAAGGGAGGCTATAAATGGGTTTATGACTATTACTTCCTAAAAAATTGATCCATCCTTTCACAAATCGATGAGCAGATTTATTCCTCTCTTTTTTTGTGCCCGCGGGGCAACCATATTATTCTGAAACAACTTTTATACGAGCTGCTACCTACTGTATATCAGCCTGTTTCACGTCGCACACTTTCCGCAGTCCATGCTCCTCAGCAAGGCGCTCCATCAGAGCATAAGCATCGTCAAAGTCGTTATGTATTTCGCCGTCGAGGATGGCATTTTTTATCACCTCTTTAATCTCGCCGATAACGCTACATGGCTTTAAATCGTAGCACCTCATAATGATATCGCCCGTAATGGGAGGCTGGAAGTTTCGTACACGGTCACGCTCCTCCAAATCCTTCATCTTACGGCGCACAAGTTCAAAGTTGGCCAGATAGCGTTTCACCTTAGCATCTATACCCGAGGTTATATCGGCCTCGCAAAGCGTCATGAGCGACTCGACGTCATCACCCGCCTCAAAGAGCAGTCGCCTTACAGCCGAATCGGTAACCATATCCTCCGAGAGAATTATAGGTCGCAGGTGCAAGTAGACCATCTTCTGAACAAACTTCATATGCTCGTTCATAGGCAACTTCATGCGGCGGAAAATATCACGTACCATCTTCGAGCCAACCACCTCGTGCTGATGGAATGTCCATCCGATTTTTCTATCGTAAGCCTTCGTGAGCGGTTTGGCGATATCGTGCAACACCGCCGCCCAGCGCAGCCACAAATCGTCACTACGACGTGCCACATTATCCAACACCTTTAGGGTGTGCCTGAAATTATCTTTATGGGCATGATTACCCACCTTCTCCACTCCGCACAAGCGTTCCATCTCGGGGAAAATCAACTCCAGCAGACCCGAAGCGTGCAACAAATCGAAGCCCATAGAGGGCACGGGCGAGAGGATTATTTTATTGAGTTCTACGATGATGCGCTCCTTCGATACGATTTTTATGCGCTCCTTGTTGCGCTCGATGGCCTCGAAGGTTTCATCGTCGATATCGAAGCCCAACTGTGTGGCAAATCTCACAGCACGCATCATGCGCAGGGGGTCATCCGAGAAGGTGATATCGGGGTCACAGGGAGTACGTATAATACAGTCATCAAGGTCGTACATCCCCTCGAAAGGATCGACAAGTTCACCAAAGCGATCTCCGTTCAGACACCACGCCATGGCATTTATGGTGAAATCGCGCCTGCGTTGATCATCCTCCAGCGTACCGGCCTCAACAATAGGTTTTCGGGAGTCGTGGGTGTAGGACTCCTTGCGAGCTCCGACAAACTCCACCTCGGTACCATGGGCTCGCACCATAGCCGTTCCGAATGTTTTGAATACCGACACTTTGCCCTTCACCTCACGGCCCAAAGCCTCAGCAACCTCTATACCGCTACCGACCACCACAACATCAATATCGGTGGAGGGACGACGCAGATAATAATCACGCACATAACCGCCAACGACATAGGCCTCAACGCCCAACGAATCGACTATGGCCGAGATTTTACGAAACAGGGGATTTGCGAGTGGGGCAAAAACTTCTTCCATCGGCAACTTTTATTTATTTGTTGCGGCGAGGCAACGGCGATATAGTTGTACGGTGTTTTCCAAACCATAATAGAGCGCATCGGCTATTAGCGCGTGACCGATAGATACCTCGTCACACCATGGAATACGCTCGGCAAAATAGGTCAGATTCTCAAGGCTCAAGTCGTGACCGGCATTCAGGCCCAGCCCCACGCGACGAGCCGCCTCGGCAGCCTCGACATAGGGAGCAATAGCCGCCTCGCGGTTGGCTGCATAGCCCGATGCATAGGCTTCGGTATACAACTCAACACGCTGAGCGCCACACAATTTTGCACCTTCAACCATCTCAACAACCGGATCTACAAAAATAGAGGTGCGAATACCTGCTTCGTTAAAACGACCACATACATCCACCAAAAAATCACGATGGCGAATAGTATCCCAGCCGGCATTTGAGGTGATTGCATCCTCGGCATCGGGCACCAAAGTAACCTGTGCGGGTTTCACCTCCAGCACCAAATCGATAAACGAAGGAATGGGATTTCCCTCGATATTCAGTTCGGTTGAAATCACAGCCTTCAAATCACGCACATCCTGATAGCGGATATGGCGTGCATCGGGACGCGGATGGACAGTTATACCCTCGCCACCGAAACGCTCGATATCGAGCGAGGCCCTAACCACATCGGGCACATTACCGCCACGTGAATTACGCAGAACGGCAATCTTATTTACATTAACACTCAGTTTTGTCATAAAATCGTTATCTTTGCATCATAAAGAGCCTGCCACCAATGCATCTTCATAGTGTGGATGCAATGACGAAAGAGCTTTTGACGATGTAAAGTTACTCATTTTTTTCTACTCGAAGATGAAAATCGTACTTTTTTCCCGTCCGCAGATGTCACATCGCGCCGACGACATACAACAATTACTGCCGCTAATCGAGCAATATGGCTTCGACTATGCGATAAATCAGGAGTTTGCCACGGTTGTGGAAGAACTTGCCGGCATTGAAATCGATGCCTCAAAAATCTACACCGACACCATCGGACAACAACCGTGCAAGAGCGTTATGCTCTGCTGCGGCGGCGACGGCACGCTGCTCGAGGGAATACATCGTCTGCGGGATAAATCGATACCCGTTGCAGCCATAAATTTCGGACATCTGGGATTCTTAAGCTCGGCAACACGCAACGATATCAAGGCTCTGTTTGACGACATTGCAGCCGGTACATTACACATACAACCCCGAACAATGCTGAAAGTTAGCGGTTTGGAAGGCGAGTGCGTCACTGCCTTGAACGAGGTTACGGCACACCGTCTTGAGGCGACGATGATTCAGGTCGAGGCGCAGGTGAATGGCCAGACCGTTGCACATTACAACGGCGACGGAGTAATCGTAAGCACCCCGACAGGCTCTACCGCCTACTCACTGAGTGCCGGTGGGCCGGTTATGGCTCCCGAATGTGCCTGCATGCTCTTGACACCATTGGCGCCCCACAATTTCGGCATGCGCCCGCTGGTTGTTCCCGACACCGCCGAGGTGAAGCTGCTCATCCGCACCCGCCACGGCAGCGCAATGCTCTCGGTAGACAACCGCACGTTTAGAATTGAGGATGGTTGCAGCATAACCATCAGCCGCGCCGACGAGACTATTTTATTGGCGCAGCCACACAATATATCGTTTTACGAGACGTTACATAATAAAATGATGTGGGACGTAGACATCAGAAATTAACTCGCACAACGATATTTGGGAGGTTCGAGAGCAGAAAAAACCACTTAACAACGCTCTTTTTGAGATAAAAACCCGAAAATCCTTTAATTTCCGAGTAAAATTGTCTACATTTGCAAGTTATATGAGCGAGAATAAGCAAATACCACAACATATTGCCATAATAATGGATGGCAACGGACGATGGGCCAAGCAACGAGGTAAAGATCGTAGCGAGGGTCATTTTGCCGGTATGATGGCGCTGCGCGAGACGGTAAAAAGCGCCGCACACAGAGGTGTTAAATACCTGACGGTCTATGCCTTTTCGACCGAGAATTGGGGTCGTCCTCAGGCCGAGGTTGACGCCCTGATGGAGTTGGTTTGCAAAGGTGTGGAGATGAACACCCCCGAACTTAGGCAGGAGGGCGTAAAAGTTGCAGTGATTGGCGACCGCAGCCGTTTTTCCGAGAGTGTGAACAGCGCGCTGGATCGTATCATAAGCCAAACTGCCGAGGGTGAGAAGATGACTCTGGTGCTGGCACTGAACTACTCGTCACGCAGCGAGATAACCGCCGCCGTGCAGGCCATAGCGCGCCGCATCGCCACCGGAGAGTTGAAGGCAGAAGATATTGACGAGCAGCTGATTAGTGCTTCACTATACACAGCCTCGCTGCCCGACCCCGACCTGATTATTCGCACCAGCGGCGAGTGCCGTTTGAGCAATTTTTTGATGTGGCAGGCAGCTTACGCCGAGTTCTACTTCACCGATGTTCTGTGGCCCGATTTCGGCGATGAGCAGCTGGCTGAAGCAATCAAGGCGTTTGGAGCTCGTGACCGCAGATACGGATTGGTAAAATAAAGCCCAAAACGGGTTAAAACATATTGTTAGCAGATAATTATAGTTAAATGAAATACTTTAGCAAGACTCTTATAATGGCTTTGGCTATGTTATTTACAGCCATAATGCCTGTTGCAGCACAGAACAACGCCGAGAGTGCCGAGGCGGCAGAGCAGCCCGACTCGGTGACTTTTGATGTGAACGCTCCGATAATGAGCAATAGCGAGAACCCCCGCCTATATCGTATACGCAAGGTTAACATTCATGGTGTTGAGCATATGAACACCAACCTGTTGCGTACGACATCAGGACTTATCGAGGGTGACTCGATTTACCTGCCCAGCAGCTACATCTCAAACGCCATCACCCGTCTTTGGGGTCAGCGTTACTTCTCTGATGTGAAGATTGGTGCAGTAATCGAGGGCGACAGCGTCGATCTGGAGGTATTCCTCAAGGAGCGCCCCCGCGTATACCGTTGGGATTTCGCCGGCGAAGGTATCGGCCGCAGCAAGCAGAAAGACCTGCTGGAGAAACTTAAACTGAAACGAGGTTCCGAGCTTTCGGATTATATCATCGACAAGAATGAGCGCCTTATCAAAAAGCACTTCATCGAGAAGGGTTTCCGCAATGTGGAGGTTAGAACCGAAGTCGAGAACGACACCCTTATGCAGAACTCGGTGAACGTGGTGTTCCACATCGATCGCAAGAATCGTGTGAGGGTTGGCGAGATCACATTCGAGGGTAACAACGAGTTCTCAGACAAGCGATTGATGCGTACATTCAAGACTACCCACAAGCGCAACATCAACATCTTCCGCAACTCGAAGCTCAAGGATGATGAGTATGAGGAGGATAAGGAGTTGCTGGTGGACTTCTACAATTCACGAGGTTTCCGCAATGCCACAATCCTGACTGACTCGATATACAAAATCAACGACGATCGTATAGGTATTCACCTCAAGCTCACCGAGGGCGAGAAGTTCTATATCCGCGATGTGAAGTGGATTGGCAACTCGGTCTACACCACTGAGGATTTGCAGCGTATGTTCGGCGTCAAGAAGGGTGACACCTATGATAAAAAATCAATGCACAAGCGACTCGGTGTGGGCAAGGAGATGGACCCCGAGGGCGAGTCGGTATCGAATATATATCAGAACAACGGTTATCTGATGTCGCAAATCGAGCCTTCGGAGATTGTTGTTGGCAAAGACTCTATTGATCTTGAAATCAAAGTGTTCGAGGGTAAGCCTTTCACCATCAACGAAGTCGGCATCACAGGTAACCAGCGAGTAAACGACGAGGTTATCCGTCGTGAGCTTAACATCTACCCCGGACAGCTATATGACCGTTCAATGTTGATGTACTCATTGCGTCAGCTGATGAACATGGGCCACTTCGACCCCGAGCAGTTGCAGCCCGATATTCAGCCGGTGAGCGACGAACTTGTAAACGTTAATTTCCCCCTTGCCGAGCAGGCCAGCGACCAATTCAATATCGCAGGAGGTTGGGGTTCAGGTTCGTTCGTAGGTTCGGTGGGTATTACGCTCAACAACCTCTCTACACGAAACATCTTCAAGAAGGGTGCGTGGACTCCCTACCCCGCAGGCCAGAACCAGAAGTTCTCGATTTCGGGTCAATCTAACGGTACATATTATAAAGCTCTTTCGGCCAGCTTCACCGACCCGTGGGTTGGTGGTCGCAAGCCCAACTCGCTCACAATCTCGGCTCACTGGTCAGAGCAGAACAATGCATACTACATCTGGCAGAAGTCTACAATGCACTTCCGTACATTGGGTATTGCAGCAGGTTTGGGTAAGCGTCTGCGTTGGCCCGACCCCAACTTTACCCTCTATATGGAGGCACAGTACCGCCGCTATGCGCTTAAGAACTGGAACTATTTCATCATGACAAATGGTGTGGCAAACGAGTTCTCGGTGAAATTTGCATTTGGCCGTTCTACCGTTGACCAGCCGATATTCCCCCGCCGCGGATCGGATTTCTCGATAACAGCATCATTCACACCGCCCTACTCGGCTTGGGATGGTCGTGATTACAGCGACAAGTCTATGCCTGACCAGATACGTTACAAGTGGATTGAGTATCACCGTTGGCACATGAAGGGCCGCTGGTTCCAGGCGCTCACCCGCAACAACAACCTGGTGTTGATGGCAAGTGCCGAGATGGGATTCTTGGGCCACTACAACAAAAACAAACTTTCTCCTTTCGAGCGCTTCGAGGTCGGAGGAGACGGTATGAGTGGATATACCATCTATGGTGTTGATATCATCGGTCTGCGTGGTTACGACGACGGAGCCCTCGACCCCATTAACGGCAACTACTCAATGGCCTACAACAAATACACCATGGAGTTGCGATACCCCTTGATTCTTAAGCAGTCGTCGCAGATTTATGCCCTTGCATTCCTTGAGGGAGGTAGCGGTTTCAACTCATGGAAGGAGTTCTCGCCCTTTAAGATCAAGCGTTCGGCAGGTGTGGGTGTACGACTCTATCTGCCTATCGTAGGTCTGCTCGGACTTGATTGGGGATGGGGCTTCGACTCACCGATGGGTCAGACCAAGAAGAGTGGCAGCCACTTCCACTTCACCATGGGTCAATCATTCTAATGAGTTTTGGCAATAAATTTGAAATATTTTCGTATATTTGTAAAAAGAGTAACTTAAAACCTGCAAATTATGAAACGTCTGATTCTAACATTGGCCCTCATGATGGGTCTTGCCACTATGGCTTCGGCACAAAATTATGCAGTGGTAAACAGCGAAAAGATTTTCAAATCGATAGAGGCCTACAACACAGCTCTCGCAGAGCTTGATCGACTGGCTAACGAGTACCAGAAACAGGTAGACGAAAAATTCGATGCAGTAGAGGCTATCTACAACGCATATATGCAACGCCGCTCACAGCTTTCAGCTGCCTCGCAGCAGGCCAATGAGGAGAATATCCTCAAGAAGGAGCAGGAGGCCACCGAGTTTCAGGAGTCAATTTTCGGCACCGAGGGCTCGTTGATGAAAAAACGTATAGAGATGATTCAGCCCATTCAGCAGAAGGTTTTTGCAGCCATCGAGGAGTATGCAAAACAGAAGGGTTACGACATGATTATTGATGTGGCACAAAATGCCACCATGCTCTACTACTCGCCCAAAGCTGACCATACCGAAGCAATAATCGCCATACTTAAGAAATAGCAACAATAAATTACACACATATAACAAATTATGAAAAAAGTATTGAAACTAACCCTTGCGGTCGCTTGCGTAATGTGCTCAACATCGCTCTTCGCTCAGAAGATTGGCCGCATCAACACACAGGACGTTATTGTAAACATGGCCGAGTTCAAGGATGCCCAGACTCAGCTGGAGGCTTTTGCAAAGGATTTGCAGGCACAGGCCGAGACAATTCAGGTGGAGTTCAACACCAAGTTGCAGGAGTATCAGAAGGGCGAGACTACCATGACCGACGCTGTTAAGCAGCTTAAGGAGAAAGAGCTTACTGACCTTCAGACCCGTTATCAGGAGTTCCAGCAGGTAGCACAGCAGGACTTGGCAAAGAAGGAGCAGACTTTGATGGAGCCCGTTCAGAAGAAGGCTGTAGACGCTATCAACGAGGTTGCTAAGGCCGGTGCTTACACCGTTATCCTTGAGAGCGGCTCAATGATATATTTCGACGAGGCCAACGTTAAGGACATCACCCCCGATGTTAAGACCAAGTTGGGTATCACTGCTACTGCACAATAATAGAATTTACAACAAACAACATCAAGCCATCTCTAAAGAGGTGGCTGTTTTTTTAGCATCATACGCAGAATAAATGTGCCGGCATAAACGAAAAATTTGTATCTTCGCAAAAACAAATCATTTGGCATATGAGAACAAAATACCTACTGGCATTATGTAGCGCCATCACAGTATTATTTATTGGCATAACCGCGCAAGCGCAAAACACCCTACCCGCATCTATCGAATCAGGTCCCTTCGACACAGGCCACATTCAAGGTATAGCGGTAGACACGCAGCACGGGTACATCTACATGTCATACACCACCATACTCATAAAGGCCGACATGCAGGGAAATGTGATAGGCTCGGTTACGGGTCTGCTCGGACACCTCGGCGATTTGGACTTCAACGAAGCCGACGGGCGTGTTTACGGCTCATTGGAGTACAAGAATGACGCTATCGGCAAGGGTATTTTAGCCAAAGAGAAAAGTAGCCAAAAGTTCGACAATGCATTCTACATTGCCATATTTGATGTTCAGCGCATCAACCGCATGGGCATGGACGCCGAGAAAGACGGGATAATGACTTCGGTCTATCTGCCCACAGTCCTGGAGGATTATCTCGCCACAGTAGAAATCGATGGCAAGCAGGTGAAACATCGCTTGGGGTGCAGCGGCATCGACGGTGTTGCCTTCGGCCCAAAATTCGGCAAAAAGGATGGGAAACAGTATCTGACAACTACCTATGGTATATATAGCGACACCAAACGTAGCGACAACGACTATCAGGTGATTCTTCAATACGACATCAGCAAATGGCGCAAATATGAGCGCACGCTCTCGCAGGAGAAGATGCACCGGTCAGGCCCTGCACGCCCCGATGGAGAGTATTTTGCCTACACAGGCAACACCAACTACGGAGTACAGAATCTGGAGTATGACCCCGACCTGAATGTGTGGTGGATGGCCGTATACAAAGGCAAAAAGGAGCACTTCCCCAACTACACGCTCTTTGCCGTAGATGGCTCGGCAAAGCCTATAAAGAGCGCACTGAAGGGTGTGCCATACCTTTCGAAAGGCAATATCGTTTCGCTTTGGCCAAACGCAAATACCGAGATTTCAGGATGGAATTTTGCTGTCGGCTCAACAGGAATAGCCTATGTTGGCAATGGCCTCTACTACTTCTCGCACAACTATAAAAACGACAAGGGGCAAGGCAGCAGTATAAAGCTTTATAAATACTCAGGAGCAGAGGCCGACGTACCGTTCTCGCAGGCTAAATAGCATTTATGAATCGACAACAGGCCATACAAGAGCTTGAGTGGTATCTGAAGCTGACAAAAAACAAGCTTCGCTATTGGGGTGGCGACCTGCCCCAGAAGAGTGCGCGCGCACTAGTGAAAAACATAGAAGATGTCATCGAGTGCGGCGAGGAGCTTGTATTCCGGCAGGACAAAGATGGCTACTACATTGGTCAGGTTGACGAGGAGCAGATGCGCCACGGATATGGAGTCTACACCCACACCACACATGATAAAGACCGTTGGGTGATGCAGGCAGGATATTGGAACGAGGAGCGAGCCGTGGGTCTGCACACACTATACGATAGCGATTGTCCAAAGAGCCGCCACTATATCGCCGCAGTGGAATTTACCGGCAACCGCCGTCGTGAACACGGTATGGTACAGTTTTCGCTCTCGGAACGAGGTATAGACGCGCGCCAAAGGAAGTACCGCCGATGGGAGGGTTTCTCGCTATCGACACTGATTGTGGGGTCGGCAATGGTTTATCTCTTATTGTTCGCCTTCATGCGAAATGCCCGCATAGCATTTTACATTGTCGGCGTTATAATTTTGCTATACCTCATTGGAGTGTGGCGCGGCAGGCAGTAAAGCTTATGCCTCTGATTGTCTTCTATATTCACATATTATTTTTATATTTGTAACTCGAAAGCCCCTACCACCGAACTTGCAGTGGCTTTTTGAACCGTAAAATCCATAATAGAAACATGAGTTACAGACATCTTACCTACAACGAAATTTCACAACTTGAGCTACAAGGTTGCCAAGCCGAGGATTGGAATTTGGTAACGGTGAAAGATAATTTTTCGCCACAACATCTAAAGAATGTGTGTTTTTCATCGCGCATACGTCTGGGCATTTTCGAAACTCAATTCACCCTGCCGTGCGGACTAAAATACCACGCGGGCATAGAGAATGCCACTCTGCACAACACCACCGTTGGCGACAACTGCCACATAAAAAATATCCACAACCACATAGCCAACTATACTATTGGTGACAACTGCATAATCGAGAATGTCAAGCGACTCGAGGTCACAGGCCGCTCGTCATTCGGAAACGGTGTTGCCGTAGCGGTGTTAAACGAGATGGGAGGGCGCGAGGTCTACATAAACAACAAACTATCGGCGCATTTGGCATATATTGCTGCGCTCTACCGCCACCGACCGGTGCTTATCGAGCGCATTAAGCAGATAACCGACTACTACACCAACAAACACTCGTCGGATGTCGGCACAATAGGCAACAATGTCAAAATATCGAATAGCGGCATACTCGAGAATCTTTATATAGGCGACAACTGCCACATCGAGGGGGCAAGCCGCCTACGCAACGGCAGTATCAACAGCAACGCATCGGCACCGGTACACATCGGCGACAATGTTATAGGCGATGATTTTATCATCTCAAGTGGCTCGGATATTGACGATGGCACAATGATTACCCGCTGCTTTGTGGGGCAGGCCTGCAAACTTAAACACAACTATTCGGCTTCAGATTCGCTCTTTTTCAGCAACTGTCATGGCGAAAACGGCGAGGCGTGTGCAATATTTGCCGGCCCGTTCACCGTCACACACCATAAATCGACCCTGCTCATTGCCGGAATGTTCTCGTTTATGAACGCCGGTTCGGGCTCAAACCAGAGCAACCACATGTATAAACTCGGGCCAATACATCAAGGCACTCTGGAGCGTGGCGCAAAGACCACCTCCAACTCCTATATCCTGTGGCCGGCACGAGTGGGAGCCTTCTCGCTGGTTATGGGACGCCATGTGAATAACTCCGACACCACAAACCTGCCGTTCTCATATCTTATCGAGCAGAACAACACCACATATCTTGCTCCGGCAGTCAATCTGCGCTCGGTGGGCACGATTCGCGATGCACAGAAGTGGCCCAAGCGTGACAAGCGCACCGACACCACACTTTTGGACTATATCAACTACAATCTGCTGAGTCCCTTTACGGTGCAGAAGATGTTCAAAGGGCTTGAGACGCTCAACAACCTGCGCTATGCCAGCGGTGAACTCTCGGACTTATACTCTTTCCACAGCGCAAAAATCAAAAATTCGTCGCTCAAGAAGGGAATAAAGCTATATGAGATTGCCATCCATAAATTCCTCGGCAACTCAATAATAAAACGCCTTGAGGAGATTCGTTTCACCTCAAACGAGCAGATTCGGCAACGACTGCGCCCCGACACCACAATCGGAAGCGGCGAATGGGCCGACATCTCGGGGCTTATTGCCCCCAAAAGCGAGATTGATCGCCTGATGGATGGCATAGAGTCAGGCGAGATCAACCGCCTGAAATATATCAATGCCGAGTGGGAACGCATGCACCGCAACTACTATACCTACGAGTGGCGCTGGGCATATGAGAAGATTGAACAGTTTTATGGTATCGACCCCGAGAAGATTACCGCAGCCGACATAATCTATATCGTCGAAAAATGGAAAGAGGCTGTTGTAGGGCTCGACAACATGTTATATGATGATGCCCGCAAGGAGTTTTCACTCGCCTCACGCACAGGATTTGGTGCTGACGGCTCGCGTGCCGACAAAGACCTCGACTTCGAGCAAGTGCGAGGCGACTTTGAGAATAACCCTTTTGTGACGGCAGTATTGGAGCATATCAAGGTAAAAACAGCTTTGGGCAACGAGCTGATAGAACGCATCAAACATTTAGCTTAAAACAACAAGGAGTATGATTGACATACTCCTTGTTTGTTTAATATCGACCCTACGGCTTTCGGCGGGTGACAAGGCCGACTATAAGCAGCAATACGACAGCACCTATCACCGAAGATATGATTGTACCGAAAGTCCCGACAGGAAACCACCCCATCATACCGACCAGCCAGCCGCCGAGCACGCCGCCAACAATACCAACAATAAGATTTACAACAAGTCCCGAGCCACTGCCTCTGACTATAAGGCTGGCGAGCCATCCTGCCACCAGACCAATGAGCAAATACCATAAAAAGAACATAGCTTACAATTTTATTGATTTACCTATCATACAATGCAAAAGTTATGCCCTGCGGTATTAGCGCATCCAACACCAACCAGCCACATAAGCAAATTACAGCCAACAAGAACGATTCAACAATCACAAAAGCACCAAAGGCATAGATAATTCCGATATTTCTCGCTATATTTGTAAACAGCGCACTCCTACTTAAGGAGTATGCGTATTCACCCCGCAAATTAAAAACTAATCTATATGAAAAAACTATTCCTCTTATTTCCGACCCTTATGCTCGCTATTGGGCTCTCAGCCCAGCAGCAGATAACCACTTTCGAGATGCGTTACCTGAAAAGCGATGCAAAAGCCAACGGCATCACCGACTTCCATGGCGAGACTGAGGTATTCGATACCGAACAGAGGATAGCTCTGCTCGACAAATATGCCGACTATGCCTCTAAATTTTGGGGCGACGAGGAGCTGAACACCCCACTCTTTACCGACGAGGAGGTTCGCAACAGAGTTGCACAGATAAAGCCGCAGCCAACGACCTCGGTACGACGTACCCTTGCGCTGAACGATTGGCGGGCCTATGGCTACAAAACGGGCAAAGAGCAGGCGAAAGCAGCAAAGTGGCAAGAGTGGAGTGCCAAAGGAGCCTCGGTGAGCGATGGCAAGTTGATTCTTGACGGTGCAGAGAGCGTAATGCCCATCGAACCTATCGACTGGCGTTTCAGATTGAAATATTGGATGGAGCAAACACCCTCGGCGTTTGACATCACCTTCGGCGGCGAAGGTGGCGGAGCTATAAAGACTACATTTGGTGATGGCAAAGCAAAGGTGCAGATTGCCGACAAGTCGTATGCAGCACCGACAGGCGAACTTAAATATTTCGAGATTTATGGTGATTTGGTAAATCATCGTATATTCCTCTCGTCTGCCGACAAGACGATTATTGAAGCCCCCTTTGGCGAGACCATAGGCGACAAGATAACATCGTTCTCGATGTCGGCCCGCGATGGCAAAGCAGCAATCGACAAACTCTCGTTCTATGCTTTTGTGCGTAACGAGGAGAATCCCAATATGCCATATATCAGCAAGCTCTATTTCGATGAGGATTTTAACGATATTCCATCGATGGTGAATTGGACAGGGGCTGTTTACGACGACTCGCAGTGGAGTCCTGTAACGCTGCCATCGGTGCATGGTGGCCAGAGCGTGGCAGGCGAGAGCTATTACCTACGCACAAAGGTCAAGGTTGGCGATTTCAAATACGCTGAACTTCAGCTCGACGCTCTCGATCCGGGTGGCGAGGTTTGGATTAACGGCGTTCCCGCCGCTGTTCTAAAGGGCAAAGAGCCGAAGAGCATAGAGGTTGGGGAGTATCTGATTCCAAATGCAGAGAACACCATCGCTGTAAGAGTAAAGCCCTACTACTCAAAGTACCCGATGCACCACGCTCCGTCAGACAGATATGTCGGTTGGTTCTTGGGTCGTACAAAATTGATTTTGACCGAAAATCAGGCTCACATCACCGAGAGCTTTGCACACACAATATCGCTCACCTCGAATGAGGCGGTGCAGGCACACAAGATTGAGGTCCGCAGCGAAGATGTATACGCAAAATACGGAGAGCTGGAGATTAACTACTACCCATGGTTCCCCAACGACGGTGAGCGTGTGGCAACAGCATCAAGCAAGGTGTTGATTCGCCCCAACGTAAAAAACATATATAAGCTTGATGTTAAGCTCGATGCCCCGAATGTATGGTCGCCCGCGACTCCACAACTATATCGTGTGGAGGTAGTACTGAAAGACGACAAGGGCAACCCGATTGATGACTATGTGACAACGACAGGCGTGCGCATAATCAAGCAAGAGAATGGAGTGCTCTACATTAACAACAAGCCCGAGATGCTTAACGGTGTGCAGATTTTCGGCCATCGTCTGCCCATCGAAAATATAGCAAAATATATACGTTGTGCCACCGACGAGATGGTCATGCGCGACTTTATGATGATAGAGCCAATCGGTGGCAACATGTTGCGTATTCACGTTCATGCCGAGTATAATATCTCGGAGGGCATAAACGACCCCCGCTATGCCGAGTATGCCGACCAGCTCGGATTCTACATCCTGTGGCAGAGTGCCGGCTGGGTGCGCGAAGGAAACGCATGGAATGTTGATATCGAACATTTCCCCGCCTACATGAGGAGGGTATACAACCACCCCTCGATTGTTATGTGGGAGGCAAGTAACCACCCCAACCGATTCAAGCAGTGGCCACTATCTGAAACAGAGGATTACTTCAGCGACATCATCTCGACAATCATTCAGACCGACACCAGCCGTTTGGTATCTCCCACATCGTTCTGGGAGCACTCTCACTATGGCAACTACGACGGCACAAAGGACTACAAGGGCAACGACGTTGCACCCAACCCCCTGCTTATGCACCGAAAGATGACCCGAGGCAGTCAGGATGCCTACACAGGATATGGCGCAAAGTGGACAAAACTTCGCAACTTCCCCAGCGCTTGGGCTAAATCGTGCCTTGAGGCCAAAGATTTGTGCTATTTCAATTTCGAGCATGAGGAGTCGGCAGCACAACCCAACTGGGAACTCGCGCGCAAAGAGCCGTGGTACCAGGTGCAATCATACGAATGGGACTACGAAAAAGGCAGCATAGGTCGCAATCTGCAATGTGACGAGTGGCGTGCAAGTCAGGCATTCCAAGCCTTCTCGGCATGGGAATCTATGAAGGTACAGACCCTCGGTGGCGTGAGCGGATTTTCGTGGTGTACGCTCGAATCAGGCCCGAATATGTGTACCTATCAGAAACCATTGGTCGATGCCTTCTATGTGCCGAAATTGGCATACCACGCCAACAGAATGGCTTTCAACAGGATATGGGCAGCCAGCGATAATGTTGATGTTGTTTACGGCCCGCAGGATGAGATTTGCCCCGTTATTTTCAACCTCGGGGAGGGTTGTGTAGTCAATCTCACCGTTGAACTTCAGAACGAGGCCGGCCGCATTGTTGAGCGTAAACTCTTTAAGGAGATTACCGTTGCAGAGGGTCGTAGCGTAACCCGTTTGAAGCCATTCCAATTCCGCACCAAACGCGAAGGTTGCTACTTTGTGGTATACAGACTTCAACCTAATGGTCAAAAATTTCTTTAGCCTACGATGGCTGAGATTAAAAAGAATGGTGGTGATTGCTGGCAACAATCACCACCTTGTTAGGTTAGTTAGGTTAATGAGAAGTGAGGGTTGCCCCTCGGTGGGTTACCCCACATTGCTAATACAAAGATAACACTTTTTTCTAATAAGCCAAGCGAATTTTGTATTTTTTTAGATTTTTAGTTGAAATATGGCCTGTCTTAATAAAAAAATAATAAATATTCACTCTCACATTGCAATCTATGCACCTTGACAGGCCACCGCAGGTACCATATCTGAAATTTTAACGCTCTGGCCTGACATAGTCACACTACCGCAATGACTGTTGCGATAAATCGCGGGCGTTAAGCCATACTCCTTCTTAAACAGTTTGATAAAATGCGATGTGTTGGGAAAAGCGCACTCATTACCAATTTCTGATATAGACTTCGAGGTGGAGATAAGCAGAAGACGCGATTGCATCAATCGTTGACGAATAAACCATCGGTGCGGCGGAATAAGAAAATACCGTTTAAACTCCTTTTTGAATGAGGTGAGGGAGCGATGGCAGATTGAGGCAAGCTCCTCGATAGAGATATCACTAAAAATATGTGAATAAATAATCAGTTCGAAATTATCTCGCAGAGAGTCCATGTTGCTCAGCACCTTACTCTTAAAACATCCATCTTCCTGCGATACAATCAGATATATAAGCTCGGTCATTTTGATATTTTCGGCAGCAGCATCGTGCATGAAATTATCTTCGTGGAGATAACAACCCGCATGGGTGAACAGACTCCGAAGAGTCGGTGAGGCAGGTACTGCAACATGATTCAGACGACGACAACGCTCACAGCTATGAGAATTGGTGACATTGATAGAGAAATTCATATTTAGATTCAATAAGATTCTCTTGAGCTGCTCGGGAGAATAATAGACCACAATTTGCTCGAATGGCCTACCCTCCTCGGGAATATCCTCGATATAATGGTTACCAACTCCCAGATAGAAGAGGTCACCTTTAGAGATTGTGTGACGAGCGTCACCATAGTAGATGTTCTTTGCGCCACGCTGCACATAGCCGATGGCACAACGCGATAGTTTCAGCAACTGGATCCCTCCATAGTTCGCCTCCACATACTTTACGACAGTTGGCTGACTATCGTTTTCGATTTGTTTCATAAAATATGGTTTTGAATAAAAAAGATGTTTGTCTGCATCTGAATACTCAAAGTTAGAAATAATTAGCCAATATATACAATGTTTTCTATGATTTATTCAATATTTTGTTGGAATTAGGCATTATTAAAACTTAGGTTGGTATTTTCGCAGGAGAAGGAATGAGTTTTCTGACTTACCAACTCGGATTTGGCACACGCCACAACACATAAAAAAAGACCCCCGCCAAAGCGGAGGTCTCAATATTATTAGTTGAAATACTAATAACCCTCTGATTCAATAGCAGCATAAGAGATACGCAGAGCATTAGCACGACGAAGCTCCTGCTTAACGTCAGTAATGATACCCATCTTAGTATACTGATCGGCCTTGATACTAACTGTCATCTGGGCACGGTCAGACTCGTTGAGCTGCTCACGCTCGGCACCGATGAAATCACCGATATCCTTAGCGGTCTTGAACGAATCGTTCAACTGAATTCGGGGAGCTGTACCAAACTTGGCCTGCATGTGAGTTACAGGAACACCAATATTGATGTAGCTAACCAAACTCTTCTTCTCAAGCTTCTGCACCTCGGTAGCCTCGGGGAGCTTGTAACGAACCAACACCTCCTGATCACGCATGGTGGTAGACACCATGAAGAAGAACAGGATCATAAAGATAACGTCAGGAAGTGATGCTGTAGAGATAGCGGGCAATTCCTTGTTGCCCTTTTTCTTCATTACTGCCATAACTATTTCTTTATTGCTTTACGCGGCTCAGCCTCAGAAATCTGCTGCGGAACTGCAGTGGTTATTACTTTACGCTCCTCCTCGTTAAGATCAGCGAAGGGGCTGCCAAACTTGCTCTGCGCAACCTCATCACGAATCTCATTAAATACGCGGGTAAGCTCATTCTGTACCATGATATAGGTCTCGTAAGCCGTGTCACGAGTGGTCTGAAGCGAGATAACGCCCTTACTTCTCTTATAAACCCACTTAGTGCCATCGGGCATATCGATCTCCTTATCCTCCTTCTCGGGCATATCCTCGTCATCGGTAATATTTACGATAAACTCCTTTGCACGATCCTTGAGGTTGCGAATATCGACGAACTCATCGCCAACCATCAACTGGCCTGCACCATTAACGAATACCAACAATACATTACGCTCTTTCTGCTTCTGGTCCTCCACCTTAACATCCTCGGGGGGAATAGGGGGAAGCACACGAGAAAGACCCTTGTCGGTGTTCATAGTAGTAGCGACGAGGAAGAATACGAGCAACAAGAACGCAATATCAGCCTGTGAGCTGGCGTTAATATCCGGTGTCTTTCTTTTATTTCCTCCTGCCATAAAAGTCTCCTTTCATTATTTGAGTGCATCAGAAACAGCTGAATAGATAGCTGCAACGATAGCACCGGCAAAAACTACATAAGTAAACAAGATGCTGGCATCGGTGATAACAGTCTCTGTACGCTCAAAGTAACCCATAGTGCTGAGGTCTACAATCTGATAGTCGTGACCGTTTGCAACTACATAAGCAACAACTGCAATAGCTACAATAGCAATAAGAGACAAGAGAGCGCCCTTGATACCCGTAGGCTTCTGAATCAAATCCCATGCTGCGCCGAAAATGGCAGCAACGATGGCTGCAGCCAACAGAGCATAACCCCAATAGAGGTTCATGCCCACAGCTGTTGCATTAGCGGTAGTAGGATCCTCGGGAGTAGTGAATACTGCCCAGAAGACCAAGGCTACCGAAACAGCCATGAGTGCAACCAATGCATATTTTAATATTTTCTCCATTGTGATAAATCTCTTTAGGGGTAAAAATTACTTCTTGTAAACGGTCAAAATATCAACCAAAGTGATAGAAGCGTCCTCCATTGCGTTCACCAAGTTATCAATCTTAGAGATGATATAGTTATAGAACAACTGGAGAATCACAGCAGCGATAAGACCCATCAAAGTGGTCAACAACGCAACCTTGATACCACCTGCTACAACGGTCGGAGAGATATCACCAGCAGCCTGAATCTGGTCGAATGCCTCGATCATACCTACTACAGTACCCATGAATCCCAACATAGGAGAAAGAGCGATGAACAAACCAATCCAAGAAAGACCTGACTCCATCTGACCTGTCTGAACTGAACCGTAAGAAACAACAGCCTTCTCAACAGCGTCCATACCCTGATCCAAACGATCAAGACCCTGATAGTAGATAGATGCGATAGGACCACGAGTGTTGCGGCAAAGATCCTTGGCAGCCTCAACGCCCTCATTCTTCAAAGTAGCCTCAAACTTCTCAACAAACTTCTTAGTGTTGATGTTAGAGAATGAGAGGAACAACATACGCTCAATAGCAACGGCCAAACCGATTACCAAGCAAACCAACACGGGCAACATCCAAGCCCAACCACCCTCAAGGAACTTCTGCATCAAAACCTGGTGCATGGTATCACCTGCGAGCTCAGTCTCAGCTGCAACGGCAGCCTCCTGTGCGAAAGCGTTTACAGTGCCAAGTACGGCAACTGCCAAAAACATAAGATTTTTTTTCATAGCTGTTTTTAATAAATTTAATTAGTGTTTTGTTTTTTAGTTTTAGTTTATGTCTTTTAAAATTTTTATCGCAAAAAATCCTTTCTTATCCTTTATAATCGCCCACTACACACAACAAACCACTCGCTCCGGTCTAATTGGAGCAGCAGAATGTTTTTCACAAGGGCATTTCTTCAACACTTTGAAACACAACCAATTGAACCATCATTCAGGCATTTTGAGCCACGAAACAGATAGTTTTGGTAGAGTTTACGGACCGAAATATACGCATTATTTTTTTTATACGCAAGTCCTTAAAGGGTAAATTCTCCACGAAGTGGTTTTTGCATGAGTTCTTTACTCTGCTCCAACGAAAGATTTTTGCCCAAAACATACATCAATTTTGTTATCGCAGCCTCGGTTGTCATATCGTAGGCCGACAGCACTCCCGCCGAGCGCAGGCGTTGCCCCGTCTCATAGAGTTGCATCGCCACCGAGCCATTGTCGCACTGTGTGACATTGACCACCAGCACCCCTCGCTCGACAGTCTCGTGCATAAGATCGAGAAACCACCCTGCTGTGGGAGCGTTTCCTGCACCGTAGGTCTCCAACACCACTCCACGCAGGCCGTCCACCGAGAGAATGGCTCGCAGAGTGTATTCACCTATACCCGGGAAGAGTTTGATAATCGCCACACCCTCGCTCATCATCGTAGCAATTTGCAACGGCCCTGCATCGGGCTCATACGGAGCTATGGCGGCGCGGTTATAGGTGATATTCACACCCACCTCGGCAAGCGAAGGATAGTTTGGCGACGAGAATGCGTCAAGCTCCTCAGCACTGCTCTTACGTGTACGGTTGCCGCGACACAACCTGCTATGAAACAGCAATGCCACCTCGGGGACAATGGGGCGACCGGCCTCCCGCGCACCGGCAATTTCGATGGCAGTTATAAGGTTTTCACGACCATCTGTTCGCAACATTCCGATAGGAATCTGGCTACCCGTAAATATCACCGGCTTTGCAAGATTTTCGAGCATAAAACTCAACGCCGAGGCTGTGTACGACATGGTATCGGTTCCATGCAAAACAACAAAACCGTCATACTTCTCATAGTTGGCCTGAATCACCTCGGCGATGGCACACCAATCCGACGGACGCACATTCGACGAGTCGATAAGCTTGGGCATGGTATGCACCCCGATATCAACCTTCAGGCGACGCACGGCGGGGAACTCCTCATATATGCCGCTGAAGTCGAACGGCACCAGCGCACCCGTATTCTCATCGGTTTTCATGCCGATGGTTCCGCCGGTATATATTATAAGTATGGATGAACGGCTACCCTGAGAACTCATTACACTCTGCTCCATTTTACAAAAATTACCTTATATTAAATAGAAAACATACGTCTTGCGTTGTGGCTTGTAATCTCGGCCACCTGCTCGGGGCTCATGCCCTTAAGTTCGGCTACCTTGTCGCACACATGGCTAACATAGGCCGACTCGTTGCGCTTGCCACGATGCGGCACAGGGGTGAGATATGGACAGTCGGTCTCCAGAACAATGTCCTCAATGGCCATCTCTGCCACAGCGGCAGCCACAACACTCTTTTTATAGGTCACAACACCGCCTATACCAAAAAGCCAGTCGCCACACCCCTTCATGCGGTGATAGAGCTCCGCCGACTCCGAGTAGGCGTGCAACACACCCCTCAGGCGCTCGCCACGCTCCGCAGCACGAGCTGTCTCGGCCTCCAGAATCTCACACATATCCTCCCACGCCGCACGAGTGTGAATAGCCACGGGCATATCGAGGCGCGCCGCCATCCTGCACTGCGCAATAAAGGCTTCACGCTGCTCTGCCACATAATCTCTGCTCCAATAATAGTCGAGGCCTATCTCACCCACACCACAGAACTTCAGTCCTTCGGGCGGCTCGGCCAAATAACGCTCAACCATCGCCAACTCCTCACGCCATCGCGGATTCTCGTTCACCGAGGTGGGATGCAGTCCCATCATCGGGCGACACATCTCCGGCTCGGCAACGGCAAGGTCGATAAGTCTTTGATGGCTCTCGCTGTCGATGGCCGGCAATAACAGATATTCCACACCACGCTCCCGCGCACGAGCAAGCGCCTCGCCACGGTCTTCGTCGAACTCCTCGGCATAGATATGTGAATGAGTATCAATCAACTGCATAATATTCATCATTAAGGTGTCAGCTACAAAATTTCACGCCTATCATCTGCACTTCTCATACATCTTTCCGGGCAGTTGGCGCAACAACCCCGCAAACTCCAGATTCATCAGATGCAACGACAACTCTCCCGCCGAAAATCCACCACACTCCAACAGTTTGTCAATGCCGACAGGGTCGCTGTCGAACATCGCCAGCAACCGCTCCTCGGCAGGCGACAAAACAACAGTCTCCGCGGACATACTCTCCACAACAAGCTCCTCGGGCACATCCCACATAAGCTCCGCCGCCACATCATAGCCCGACAAGACAAGTTGTGCTTTGCGATTACGAATAAGCAGATTACACCCCAACGAATTGCTATCGCCAACACGCCCCGGCACAGCCATCACTGCACGATTATAGCCATCAGCAAATGCAGCTGTCGAGAGCGAGCCTCCCGACTCGGGCGACTCAACCACAACCGTGCCGGCCGCAAGAGCCGCGATAATACGATTTCGGGAGATAAAGACACGGCCATTCTGCTTGGTCTGTGAGTTCAGCTCGCTGACGATAGCCCCATGCGAAGAGAGAATATCCTCAGCCAAAGCACGATGCGCCGCAGGGTTTACCGCAGGCAGGGTATTCGCCAGCACCGCGACAGTCGTCATGCCATTTGCAAGTGCCGCACGATGCGATGCTCCATCAACACCGAAGGCAAGGCCACTCACCACAACGGCATCGGAGGCCACCTGACCGAGTTCACCCACTATTTTGTCGCACATACGCTGACCGTATGACGATATTTTTCGTGTACCGACAAATGCCACCGACCTGCGATGCAGAGCCTCAACATCACCCCTGACATACAACACAGCAGGAAAATCCTCCGCCTCACGCAACAGTGGCGGATAATCGTTGCTGTCGGCTGCCACTGCCTTGATTCCATACTTGGCACAATAGGCCAACTCACGCTCGGCCTCAGCAAAGCCTGCATGTGAGAGGATTCTGCGAACAATATCCTCACGCAACGCACCCCGCCCGCGCAACTCGTCTGCCGTGGCGGCATAAACCGCACGTGCCGAACCGAAACAATCCAGCAGATAGGCGGCTCCGCGCACCCCGAGGTTGGGGACAAAGGTCAACGCTATACTCTCAAGAGGCATAAATTACTCGTATTCACAAAAAAACATTGGCAACATTCGGCATTTTGGCACTTTTTTAGCCCACAAACGCCAAATTCTGTAATGTAAAGTTAATAAATTTTACGAAAATGCACGAAACTTGCCCCGAAGTTTTGCCATAAATAGATTTTTTTATATATTTGCACTCCGAATGGGCTGATGTACGAATTATTTTTCGGATGTAGCACATGAAAATATGGTCCGATGGATGAGTGGTTTAGTCACCGGTCTGCAAAACCGTCTACAGCGGTTCGAATCCGCTTCGGACCTCATTCTTTTAAGAAAACGCCTTTGTAAATCAAGTATTTACAAAGGCGTTTTTCTTTTTACATACAGATTTGGAGCGGATGAAATAAAGAGCCTGCCTAACAAAAAACTTGTTAGGCAGGCTCCTATTTTTGATTGTCGTAAGCTAATTACATCTTACGAATCCAGATATTACGGTAGCTGATAGGTGCGCTGGGGTCACCATGGCTCTGCAAGCGGATGGGAGCATCGCCGTGAGGAATAACCTGCGGATGACCGATATACTGTGTTGTACCGCGGATAACGTAGTTGTTGAGCAACACGATACCGTTCTGAATAACGGTTACAACAGGAGCAGCACGGAAAGTACCATCCTCGTTAAATACGGGAGCAGTGTAGATAATGTCGTAAACATTCCACTCGCCGGGCTTACGCATAGCGTTTGCCAAAGGAATAACCTGCTTGTAAACACTACCTGTCTGACCGTTGGCATAGGTCTCGTTCTGGTAGCAGTCGAGAATCTGAATCTCATACTTGTCCTGCAAGAATACACCGCTGTTCCCACGACCCTGGCTTGTGCCGGTGATACCCTCGGGGATGCACCACTCGATGTGGAGCTGGAAGCTGCCGAAGCTCTCGCGGGTCTTGATGTCGCCCTTGCGCTTGTTTACCGTGAATACGCCATCGTGAACATCCCACTCGGCAGCCTCGCCTGTGCGTGCGCTGCACCATGCGTCGAGATTCTTGCCATCGAAAAGGATGATAGCGTCTGACGGAGCAGAGTTTGTAGCCTCGTCACCCGGGGTAACAACCTTCGGCTGGGGAAGCCAGAACTCTGTCATTGCGGGGCGCATTGCCTCGGGCTTCGGATACTCCTTCTTCTCGGCCTCCTGTGCCACAACAACGGCAGCACACATAAGCATCATTGCTGAAAGAAAAAACTTTTTCATGCTAAATACTATTTTCGTTAAACATTAGTTAAAGGTTCGTTTGACACAGAGGTCGTTTGTCGGATTTAGGGCTATACTGCGAATTTCGCAAATTTTCACATTACAAAAATAGAAAAAAATTATAAATGTGCAAATAAATATTACAATTTCTTTATCTCTGCACAATCAATCCGCCGTTTGGCTGAATAACAACCTTCAGTTCGCCCTTGGCATTCACCTTATCCGACTTTAGCTCGGCTTGGGCAAATTTTTCACCCTCCTTAAGCGGCTTGTCGCAGTAGACCGATACCTGCTGACCTGCAAACATATCGAGGTCGAGGGTGAGCTTCAGCGGCTCTTTCAACGCATTCAGTCCCACAACATACCATCTCTCGCCGCTACGGCGTGCCAGCACTGCATATTTGCCCGGATAGCCGTCAATAAATAGCGTTTCGTCCCATCTTGTCTGCAACTGCTTGAGCCACTCCACCTCGAATTGCGGTATGTCGGTGAGGTTGTTGGGGCACATCGACACACACTGCATAGCTGTCTGATTCATAATTCCCGAAGCCATCTCGAAGATGTCGGTTGTGCGGCGGGCGTGGCGGCTTTTGTTGTCGCGCGAGAGATATTTATTCATAATCACACCACCCCAATCCATCGTGGCCACGCTGTTGCGGCAGAACGGATGCATGGTCAGTTCGAAGGGCTGCTGCTCGGCGTGGTGGGTGGTGAATATCACCTGCTCGGAGGCTATCACCGCCTCTGAAGAGAGGTAGTTGGGATACATCCTCTCCCAGCCGCGGGGCAGTGTGCAGCCGTGGAATATCACCTGAATACCATAGTCGTTTGCATCAGATAGAATATCCTCGTAGAGTTGCATGGTGTGCTGCTTGTCGCCGCCGAAGAAGTCGACCTTGATACCCTTCACGCCCATCTTCTTGAGCCATGCCATCTCGCGCTTGCGGTTTATGGCGGTATCCATACCCCCTTTCGGCCCTTGCGGGGCATCGTTTTCATAGCCGTTTGAGTTGTACCACAACATCAGTCCGACACTCTTTGTCTTGGCATAGGCAGCCAGCTGCTCAATCTTTTCGCGACCTATGTTCCTGTCCCAATTGCAATCGACAAGGCAATATTCATAACCCATCGCCGAGGCCAGATCTATAAATTTCACTTGGTCATCGTAGTTTATAGAGTTGTCCTGCCACACAATCCAGCTCCATGTGTAGCGCCCGCAGTCATACTCCTCGCTCGGCTCGTAGAGGGGCTTTACAACATCGAAGGCGACGGTGGTCTCAACAATCGGCTTCAGCGTCTGGCCAACGGTTATTGTACGCCACGGTGTAGCCCCCGGGAGGCGCACTCCGGCACTTGTCGAGCCAATGCCGTTGGCTTCGCCCTCCATCGGGAAGGCTATCCGGTAACCCTCTTCGGCAGAGTAGTCGCTCAAATGACAACCCACATAAGCTCCGTTTGTGCCTGTCTCGCTGATAAGTACCCATCCCTGATCGCCAACTCGGAAGAGGCAGGGGAAGGTGTAGCCATTGCCATATTGTGATTTATCGCCCATGGCGGCATCGGCCTTATACTCCTCCTCATAGCTCGGTTTTGTGCGTTTCCATCCCGACATGGCGTTGGCCTGCGGAGTGAGGAATGTGGTTGTCTGCTCGGGCAGGCGGAACGATGTCTGCTCGCCACTCACCACCATGCAGGCCCTCTCGCCTATCTGGGGGAATGAGTAGCGGAATGCCACATCGTTGTTGGCCACGTTGAACGTTATCACCATTTGGTGGCGTTGCCCGCTTTCGTAGGTCAGGTTGAGCTGATTGGCGGTATAATGCACCTGCGAGCGCTTCGCTGTGCGAAGTGTGTAATGCTCGTCGATTTGGCTCTGCTCGACATTTTTCAGGGTCAGATTGCTGCTGAAGTCTGCTATGTCGGATTTCAGTCCGAGTGCCGAACGCTCGACCATAGTCGTGTTGTTATAGATAACCGAGTAGAAGACCTTGCCTTGCTCATTGTCGATTTTCACCATGAGCTTGCCGTCGGGCGAGCTTACTGTGAGCGACTCGGCAGCCATAGCAGAGATTGAAAATAACGATAGAAAAATTGTTAGTAGCAGTATTCTCATGGCTCTTGAATTTTTATTCACACAAAGATACAATTTTTTGTGATATTGCAACCCGATATTGCATTTGTGTTCTGCATGTGGCTACTGCTGTATGATATTTGCTATGGTAGGAGTGAATCATAAAAGCCTTTATATTATGAAAAAGTACATTTTATTGCTCTTTGCAGCCGCTGCACTTGCGGCTTGCGATGATGACGAGAATTGGAGCGTGAGCCAGCCGGCTCTCGATGCCTTTGAGGTGCAATATCCCACAGCGCAGGATGTGCAGTGGATGCGTTGGCGAGGCTACTATGTGGCCGATTTCAACCAGAGTGTTGAGTCGTTGCCCACCGACAACCTTGCGTGGTATGATGGCAGCGGAGTGTGGTATCTCACCCAGAGCGACATCCCCTTTGCCCTGCTGCCGAAGCCGGTGAGCGATGCCTTTGCCGCAAGTGAATATTCGGCATGGCAGGTCGAGGATGTCGAGAGTGCCGAACGTGCCGACATTCCTGCTGTCTACACCATCGAGTGCGAAGGGGCATACAACGACATGCTGCTCTACTACACCGCCGACGGCCTATTCATCAAAGCTGTCGACAGCAGTATCGACCCCATCGTTGTGCCACTTCGCCTTGACGGGTCGATCAAGAATTTCCTCAATCGCTACTACTCTGGGGCAACCATACTGAATGTTGCCCTGTATGGCTACAACACCGTTGTCGATATACTCGATGAGGATGTGGTGCGTGAACTGCTCTTCAACGGGCGTGGCTATTGGGTTATGACCCAAAGCCGTATCGCGCCTGATGAGCTGCCTGCGGCGGTGGTGCAGGCCATTGCTTCGAGCCAATACGCTTCATGGCAGGTCGAGGCCGCCTCACTTATCGATACCAACAGCGGCAGCTACTATCAGGTCAAACTCGATGGCGGCAAGAACGAGGTTGTTCTGCGCATATCTCTATCGGGTCAGATAATATAGAACAGAAGGGGTGCAGCCCCATATTACCCTACCCTGCATAATAAAATCACCCTGACCTTTTGCGGGTCGGGGTGATTTTTGTTTGTCGGCGTGCGACGCAGAAAAAGTCGTATCGAAAATCTTTTGACCTATGGACGCATGCCCGATACCTGCTCTATCGACCACTCCATGCCATCGGGGTATTGCGAGGCAACCAATGATGCCGAGGCGGCAATGAGTAGTGCCATTGCGGCAATGACAGCCAGCGTGGAACGCTTTATCGGGGCAAACTCCTCGTTCATCTCGCCGAGCATCTCGGGGCGCAGGCGGAACACCAGCCCGAGGGCGAGGGCAGTTATCAAACCTTCGGCAAGACCTATTAGCAGGTGGACTTGCAACATATACGGCATAAACTCTCCCAGCGGCATTGTGCCCGAGAGTGCTGTCATAACCGAGAGTGATGCAGCTCCTAAGAGCAGGGCAGCCACCGAGGCGAATATCGAGCCCATTACAATCCCCGTCATATTTTTGCGACGGAGCAGAGGTCGCATCAGAATCGGATAGACAACCATGCAGGGTATCACCGCCATGTTGATTATGTTACAACCCAGAGCCATTATGCCCCCGTCGCCCATGAGCAGGCATTGCAGCGTGATGACCGCCGCCATTGTGAGCGTTGAGGCCCACGGCCCTATCAGCGAGGCGAGCAGTATGCCGCCTATGAGGTGGCCGCTGACCTCTGTCCCCGGCAGCGAGAAGTTGAGCATCTGTGCAGCGAATATAAATGCGGCCGAGACTGCCATCATGGGTGCCATTTTGCGGAGTGGCAGGTTGCTGCGGCGCAGTTTCACAATGGCGTAACCCACTAGTGCGGCAGCTGTCAGATTGGTCGCGGCGCATACCGCCGGCGAGACCATAGCATTGAACATGTGCATAAAACAAATAATTTAAGGTTAAACAAAGATTTATAATCATTTACGTCTGTGCCAAGATGAGTGGTCGGCACTCTGCTTGTCGATTTTGAGCATGGGCAACAGGAATATCCATGTCGTAAGGCAGAACGGAGCTGTCAGGGTGGCTATTCCGTGGGGCATTATCGTATTCATCGCAGCCTGCACGAATACCGTTGTGACGATTCCCAGCAGAGCCCACAAAGCAGTACGCCAGCAGGGGCGATAAAATGTCGAACCGAGGGCTATGGCGGTGAGTACTGCGCTGAAGGCATAGAGCCCATGCGCGATTGACCCCATTGGGGCCCCGAGGGCAAATGCAGTAAGTGATGAGATTGCCGAGCCGATAACCGCCCAGACAAATGCCCAGCGGCTGCATACAAGCAGTCCCAAAAGCATGAATGCGCCTGCTACCCACGAATCGATAAGAAAGACCTGTGATACGCCCCGCAGCACTACCTCTGCCATATACCGCACATCGCCCGTAAAGAGTATATGTTGCATGTGTTGCAGATGGTGGTGCGCATGGTGTACCTCGTGAATCCCCGCAAGGCCATGCATGGCGTGGGCGGCAAGCAGAAAAATCCATGTGCAGGCCACAAAGGGAAAGGTGAAAGAGTTGATTTTCCACTGCTTCATCATGTTGTTCATTCCTGTGCGTACCCAAGTGGTGAGCCCGGCACATAGCACCAGCGAGAGCCACATCCAGATGTTATTGCCCAGAAAGGTCGGGAAGGCGCAACCTACCAATATCCCGTTGAAGCCCCACAAGCCATGCTCGCCCTCTTCGTCGGGCATATTCAAGATAAAACCCGTAAAAGTTGAGACCAGCAGGCCGAGGAGCGCACCCCACGCCACCAGAGGTGTGTGCGAGGAGTAGGCTCCCCAGAATATGCCGACCAAAAAGAAGAGCCCTGTCCATGCGCTCCCCTGAAACATCACCTGCCCTGCGCCGCGCAGCAGGATTTTGGCAAATCCGAAGAATCCTCTGTCGGAGATTGTTGTTTGAGATTTTACAACCATAATATTCATTTTTTATGTTGTTTTACAATTGTTATCGCCATGCAAATTCGTTGGGCAGCGGCCGACCCTTGACGAGTGTACGCACCTGCGAGCAAAACTCTCTTATCAGATGCTTTACAGCCATCGTGCCGTGCCCCAGAACCCTGTATTCCACCCCGCAATCCCCCTCAAGCAGAAGCGCTCCTGCGGCGGTGTGGTTTTGCAGGTCAATTTTTGTGGGACTGTTCTGGTAGAGGGTTCGGCAGTTGTCGGGTGAGCTGAAGACCAGAGCCGTTCCCATTATTTTGTAGTCGGCCATAGCGCCTATTGTAGCGGGGTGCTGCCGGTGTGGCTCGATAATCAACTTCTCGCAAAAGAGCTGCCGATTGTCGGGGCGAAAAGCCGAAACCTTCATCGAGAGCAGGTCGTAATCGAATACCTCGCCCATGTGGTATTGTCGTCCGCAATGCAGAATCTCGGAGTAGAAGAGCGTGGCCGAAGCGTCGATATATATTGTTGTCTCCGACAGAAATCGGGCGTGGCGGCAGGGGATAATCGGTTCGGGGAGATACTCCAGATAGCTCTCGGCAGCCAAATGAAAACTCTGCTGCATGGCCGAATAGTTGTGCTGCATCTCGGCAAGTTTTGTCGCTGCTCCTGTCGAGATGTGGGCATAAGAGCCCTCCCCCAGCGAGAAGTGCTGCTCATAGCGATCGCCATCGACATTCGGCCCTCCTGCCGAGAGAATATAAACGCACGGCATCTGCGGCATCATCTCGTCGAAATATAATTCCTGCTGCACAATCAGTGGCGCGCGGCGCTCGATGCGACGTAATATGCTGCGACCCGAGCCGTCAAGTTCGAAGTGCAGCCGCGCCACACCATGTTTGCCGTGTGTGCCTGCTCCCATGCGTGGCGTGGCGGAGTAGGGGCGCATCTCGGGCGGAGTGTCGAGGTTGGGCAAATTGTTGTAATCCATCTGCTATGAGAGTTATTATACCTCTGTTGTCTGTTTAGCCTGCTCGGTCTGCTCGAAGAGGGCGTTTCGCCTGATAAGGTTCACAAGCTGGTCGATACCCTCGCCCGTGAAGCAGTTGGTGAAGATGAAAGGTTTTTCGCCCCGCATCTTTTTCGAGTCGCGCCGCATCACCTCAAGGTCGGCCTTAACGTAAGGCGCAAGGTCGGTCTTGTTTATCACAAGAATGTCGGAATGTGAAATCCCGGGCCCGTCTTTACGGGGTATCTTGTCACCTGCCGCCACATCGATTACATAGATAAAGAAATCGACAAGTGCAGGGCTGAATGTGAGTGTGAGGTTGTCGCCTCCCGACTCAATCAACACCACATCGCCATCGGGGAAACGGTCTTCCATCTCCTCCACGGCGGCGAGGTTCATCGAGGGATCCTCTCTCACGGCGGTGTGAGGGCATGCGCCTGTCTCAACGCCTATGATGCGTTCCTCGACAAGAATGCCTTTGAGCATGCGCCTGACATGCTCGGCATCCTCGGTGGTGACCACATCGTTGGTGATGATTAAAACTTTATGCCCCAAATCCAGCAGGCGGGGTGTTATCGCCTCGATTATCGCTGTTTTGCCCGACCCCACGGGGCCGCCAATGCCTATTCTGCAAGTGTTGCTCATTGCTCAATTTTTATCAGTTCATAAACATTCGTCCCCGCCCTTTCTCGTGCAGAGCCGCCAAGATGTCGATTTGCGGGGCAAAGGTGTGCATCTGCTCTATTTTCAGACTGGTGGCCTGACTGTAAAGTTGGTCGATGATAGCTGCTGTGTCGAACAGAATCTGCTGTGTCTGAAAGTGGCTTATGCGCAATAGTCGCAGCGCAGCATTCACAACCGTCGAGGCCGAGCCGTAGCAGAGCGAGGCAAAGAGCGCCTCCGCCTGAATCTCGCAGGCGGCGGCCACAACTCCCATCGACACAGGATAGGTTCCTGCCGCCTTGCCCTCCTGAATGTCGGCGTGGCGGTGCTGCAGCCACTTGTGTGGCGAGAGTTTTGTCGCAAGCTCGACAATCTTGCGACCCATGCGTTGGCTCATGCGTCGCTGCTCGGTCGAAGGTTTGAAACATAACAGACGGCTGTCATACTCCAGCGTGAGCGAGTAGTCGTGGCCGATGTTGCGTAGTGTGTTGAGCGCCGCCACTCCATCGGTGAATGCAGTCTGCCGCACCACCTGACGGGTAAATTCGCCCAGCGAGGCGGCATCCGTCACAACTCCCCACTCGACAGCACTCTCCAGCGTGTTTGAGAAGGAGAATGCCCCCACAGGCAGTGCCGAGTCGGAGAGTTGCAGCAGATACATGATGTGGCGCAGGCTACTATCGGTGTGCATGGTGGTGGTTGTCTGTGTGAATATGCTGCCCGCTGCTCCCCAGCAGCCGGCGCACCTCGTGGGGCGCCAGATATGGAATGATCTGCGAGGCGGGGCGAAAGGCATAGGCTATATGTTCAAAGGCGTGGGTGCGCATGACGCTCTGCATCACCTTGCGGTCGGTGGTCAGAGGCACCAGAATCTTATCCTCGTGCACCACCGCAGGCCAATGCTGGTTGCCGAGTGCGTGTCCAATCTCAACGGCAAGCCGTACCGCCGAGCGAGGGTCGAGATGAGAAAGAGCCCCCAGCTCAATTACCATAATATCGTTTAGTTGCAGTCGCACAACTGCCATCTTCTCATTGTCGCAGTAGATTATATCGCCATCCCTCAAGGGTGTTTTGCGTTCAAGAGCTATGGCATAGCTGTTACCCCTCGAACCCTCGGCAATCATGCGATGCCGTTGAGCCATCCATTGGTCGAGAGGAATCTCTTCGAGCGATAACTTGCGGCTGCGCTCCAACCATTCGTCAGAAGAGATATTTCCCAGAATATGAGTCACTTTTATCATATCTGACCTCTTTAGCTGAACCAATATAGCTGTCCCAATGCCACCTGCTTGGCAGGTTTTATGTCGCAGCGCATGCCATCGATGCTCACGTCGAAACTCTCGGGATTTACGTCGATGCGGGGCGTGGCATTGTTGTAGACCATGTCGTATTTGCTCAACTGTCGGGTGCGTCTGACGGGAATTGTCATGCGGCAAAGCCCTAATCGCTCCCTGATGTTGTTCTGGCAAGCAGCTTGTGAGAGGAAGGTGATACAACTCTGCGGCATAATTTTGCCAAAGGCTCCGAACATGGGTCGGTAAATTGATGGTTGCGGGGGTACGAGCGAGGCGTTGGGGTCACCCATGTTGGCCCAATTTATCATGCCGCCCTTTATCACCAATTTGGGCTTTGCCCCAAAGAATTGCGGCTCCCAAAGCACCAAATCGGCCACCTTGCCCGGCTCGACAGAGCCTATATGGTCACTCACGCCAAAGCATATGGCGGGATTTATTGTCACCTTGGCTATGTAGCGCAAGACACGGAAGTTGTCGTTTTCGTTACTGTCTTCGTGCAGGCGGCCGCACACATCTTTCATGTAGGAGGCTGTCTGTATGGTACGCATAAACGACTCGCCCACACGCCCCATCGCCTGTGAGTCGGAGGTAATCATCGAGAGCACTCCCAAATCGTGGAGGATATTCTCGGCTGCCTGCGTCTCGGGGCGTACACGGCTCTCGGCGAATGCCACATCGGAGGGGATTTGCGGATTCAGATTGTGGCACACCATAATCATGTCGAATAGCTCGGCCTGCGAATTTATTCCAAAAGGCAGTGTCGGATTTGTCGAAGAGGGCAGCACAAAGGGCATCGAGGCCATCTTTAGCAGGTCGGGGGCGTGGCCGCCGCCTGCACCCTCGGTGTGATAGGTGTGGATTGTGCGACCATCGATGGCGGCAATTGTATCCTCCACATAACCACTCTCGTTAAGCGTGTCGGTGTGGATGGCCACCTGCACATCGTAGTTGTCGGCGACTTTTAAAGCGGCACGTATCGCCGCAGGGGTCGAACCCCAATCCTCGTGTATCTTCAGCCCGCAAGCCCCCGCCTCGACCTGCTCGATGAGAGATTTTTTGCCCGAGCAGTTGCCTTTGCCCAGCAGACCTATGTTTATGGGCAGTCCCTCGATGGATTTCAGCATTGCTTCGATGTTCCAGCGGCCCGAAGTGATGGTAGTGCCGTTGGTACCGTCGGTAGGGCCTATACCGCCACCGAAGAGTGTGGTGATGCCGTTGCTCAGTGCAGCGTATGCCTGCTGTGGCGATATGTAGTGAACATGGCCGTCGATAGCTCCGGCGGTGAGTATGAGATGTTCACCCGAGATAGCGTCGGTGGAGGCTCCCGTAACCAGATTTGGCGAGACGCCATCCATTGTGTTGGGGTTGCCCGAGCGCCCTATGCCTGCTATGCGACCATCCTTTATACCCACATCGGCCTTTACCACGCCGAGCATGGGGTCGACGATGGTCACATTTGTGATTACCATATCGAGCGAACCCTCGTCAGAGGATATGGTGTTCGCCAGCCCCATGCCGTCACGCAGGGTCTTGCCGCCGCCATATACCACTTCGTCGCCATAGCCACGCAGGTCACGCTCAATTTCGATGTATAGATTGCTGTCGCCCAAGCGAATCTTGTCGCCCACGGTAGGGCCAAAGAGATTGTTGTTCTCTTGTCTTGATATCTTTGCCATGATTACCTGTTTAGTTATTGGATTTCTCTGCACTCTTGCACGATTTCTCTTTATGGTGCGTGTCGCAAGCCGAATCTTTGCACGATGTCTTGAACCCCGTGTGGCGAATCTTGCGCAAGGCGTGGGCGTGTACGGGATAATATGTGGGTGCATCCTCGGTGCCGGCATAACCCATCACCAGATTGTTGAACCCAATTATACGCCGTTTGCCGCCGAAGGCCACCAGCTCCACCTCGCGCTTGTCGCCCGGCTCGAAGCGGATGGCTGTGGTGGCAGGGATGTTCAGGTGGCAGCCGAAAGCGGCATTGCGGTCAAACTCAAGGTAGCGGTTCACCTCGAAGAAGTGGAAGTGCGAGCCTACCTGTATCGGTCTGTCGCCCGTATTCACAACCTCGATACGCACCACCTCCTTGTAGGCGTTATACTCAATATCTCCACGGCCCAAAATCACCTCACCCACGGTGGCAGAGTGCTTGGGCGTGAAACCCTTGTCGTTGGGGTACAGCGAGCCGCCCTGCTTCGGATGAGAACCTTTGTGGGGCTCTTTGGGTTGATTACCCGATTTCGTTGTTATATCGTTTTTCATGCGCATAATCTATTTTATGGGGTGATGAATACTTACCAGCCGCGTGCCGTCGGTGAAAACAGCCTCGACCTGAAGGAGCGAAATCATGTCGGCCACACCCTCCATAACATCCTTTCGGGTGAGTACCGATGCGGCGTCGGTCATTACCTGCTCGACGCTCTTTCCCTCGCGTGCGCCTTCGAGTGCCGCCGAGGTGATGTATGCCACCGCTTCGGGGTGGTTGAGTTTAAGCCCTCGCTTGAGCCGTCGCTCGGCAATCATGCCCAAGGTGAGCAGTTTCAGTTTGTCAATCTCTCGTGGTGTTAAATGCATAGTGATAAATTTTTTGATGATTTGTTCTGCCATGGGCAAAATATGTGCCAACATTTCCCTCGCAATATGGTATATTAATTAGGCATCTGCAGGCCGTTGATGTGGCTGCGGACGCTATTTGGCGACCTCGGCGGGGCGGAAGAAAAAATGGCATTGATTTTGAATTGTTGTGAGCAGATTTTTTTGTTGTATAATTAAAACCAAAAAATATGCTTAAAGCTATGCTTCTGGCCGGCATGGGTGGCTTCGTCGGTACCTGCCTGCGTTTTATAGTTGGAAAATTGTGCCACGCAATTGCTGTGACCACCTTTCCATGGGGAACTTTTGTGGTGAATGTTGTCGGCAGCCTGCTGATAGGAATCTTCTTTGGCCTTGCCGAGAGGGGTAATGTCATCTCGGCCTCGATGAATGTGTTTCTGATTACGGGCTTCTGCGGCGGCTTTACAACTTTTTCGTCTTTCTCCGATGATATCTATCTTCTGTTGCAGCAACGCCATTGGGTGCTGGGGGCGGTTTATGTGGTGTCGAGCCTCGCTTTGGGCCTCGCGATGGTGTGGGCAGGACGCGATATTGTCAGTGGCAAGTAGAGTATGGCGGCGGTGCTTGTTGTGGCCCTGCTGCGCATCTTTGGAAGAAGACTTTTGCGCAGTTCAGGGCATGTCTGAATGAAAAAAAGAGAAATAATCGAAAAAAAAGTGCAAAAATTTTGCAGAATAAAATTTTTGCTCTATCTTTGCACTCGCAATCCGATAGAAATATTGATTGCAACGTCCAAAACATCTTGCGGAAATAGCTCAGTTGGTAGAGCACAACCTTGCCAAGGTTGGGGTCGCGAGTTCGAGTCTCGTTTTCCGCTCAAACGAAAAAAGGTTGGCTAAATGCCAGCCTTTTTGATTTTAGGATATCAGGCTCGCACGAAGCGACCCCAATAATCTCCCCTTTCAGGGGTGGGGGTGTAAATATAGTTCGCGAGAAATGCCTACGCGAAGCGTGGGCTCGAGTCTCGTTTTCCGCTCAAGCGAAGAAGCAGTCCAAAAGGGCTGCTTTCTTCGTTTGACACGATGACACGCCCGAAGCGACCCCAAGTTGCCCCCTGTCAGGGGGTTAGGGGGTGTAAATATAGATCGCGAGAAATTGCCCACGAGCAACGTGGGTTTCGAGTCTCGTTTTCCGCTCAAAAATCAGGCAGTTACGAACGTGGCTGTCTTTTTTTTGTGTTTGAAAATGGCTTATAAAGTGCCTATTTAGGGCAAAATATGTTACCATTTATGTTACCACTTTTGGCAATATTCACAGTTAAACAC
>JAGBIC010000036.1 GCA_017935185.1 Alistipes sp.
ATTTCCATTGATTTACCGTTCCTGTCGGTCGGTCGTCTCCGCTGCGGGTACTCTATTTGTGCGGACTTGAAAGGGGCAGGTTTTTTCGGGATAATACGCTCGAAGTATGAGAGGAAGATTATCCCGAAAACGGCAAGCCGCCTGAACTTGCCACTTTCAAATAGAGTTCGCACTACCTTTGTACCCATAGAGGAACGGGCAACCGTTCTTTGATTTCAGCAGGGATATAGAGTATTGTGTGGCGCTATATACATCATCAGATTATCAGGCTGTGTTTTCCTCTGATATAGTCGGTTGATTATGGACTCTCTTAATCTGTATGCTTCGGGGGTATCAATACGGAATGTGAGAGCCAAGATCATCCGTAGAGAATATATATCCACACCGTTACCATTCGGTAGGGTAATATATCGTTCTGCATCATACTCCTTGACCATACCGCTTTTATATATGGCTCTGATGTTGCTTCTCAGTGTCGGAAATGTTACTCCCAACAATTCTACAAGTTCCTGCGTACTCATCCATATATCATTAGGATTGGTATCTGGGAAATGTACTCTTCCCTGCTCGTCTATTGTGATTATTGCTCGTTTCATACTCCTTATTATATAGCGTTACAGATACTTTTTTCCATTCTTTCCAATTTTGCAGACAACTCAGCCATATCCTGACTAATCTTCTGATTGGTGATTTTGGCGTATATCTGCGTGGTCTTGATGTTCGTATGTCCCAACAGTCTGCTGACGGTCTCGATGGGTACTCCATTGGAGAGGAGTATGGTCGTGGCTGCCGAGTGCCTCGCAACATGATAGGTAACACGAGTTTTGATACCGCACTGCTTAGCTATATCTTTGAGTTTTTCATTACACGCACTATTGCTCGGAACTTTGAAAACATAGTTATCCCTACCCATACCCTTATACTTCTCAACGATGCGTTTGGGGACATCGAGCAATCTGATATTGGATTCGGTATTGGTCTTCTTTCTTCGGGTGATAATCCATAAATTGCCATCAAAGAATGTCTGTAGATTGTCATTGGTGAGATTCTTCACATCCGAATATGCCAATCCTGTAAACACCGAGAAGATAAAGAGATCACGGACAAGCTCGTGTGTCTTGCTCTTCATCGGGGCATCCATCATCCGCTGTATCTCATCACGGGTGAGATAGCCTCTATCCACACTCTCAGGGCTGTTGATATATCCTGCAAATGGGTTGAATGGCAGTTGTCCCGAATTACGGGCTATGGCTATGATGTGTTTAAGAACTATCATATACCCCCACACGGTGTTTGTGCGACAACTCTTTTCGGTACGGAGGAAATACTCGAAATCATTGATAAATGTAATACTCAACTCCTTCAACGGAATATCCGTTCTACGACAGGTATGTTGCAAAAACTCCTTGATGTGGTTGCATACGGTGCAGTATCGGGAATATGTTGATTTGGTTCTGCTGTGTCCCACCTTCTTTGCAAACTCGACATTATGCTGCTCGAATAGTTTTACCAAAGTCTCCTGCTTTACTCCGATACCGAGATAGGCATCTTTGAGTTTGGCGGCTGTAACATAGCCATCGCTATGCATCAACTCCTGATAGTAGCGATTCACGTCCACACGGATTCTATCAACCGCAGCGTTGATTTTCTGTGCTTCGAGGCTCTTACCTGTGGCACGACCATTCTTTACATCCCACAAACGGGGCGAAACATCCATCTTGCAACTGAATTGCTTTACCTCGCCATCAACGGTCAGACGGCACATCAGCGGAAGATTTCCATTGGGTTTCTCGCTGCCTTTCTTCACATAGAAGAGAACTTTAAATGTACTTCTCATACTCACTAATTTTTTGTTACAAAATTACTTCTTAATGAGTTATCTGAGCTTACGCAAAATACCGCAAACCGCTGAATACCACAACCTTACCAATAAAAAGCATCCTGACCGTCTGGTAACGATATGGGAACTCAACTTGTGCTTGGTTTTGCCAAAAGGTTGTTTTTCAACCCCTGCAATGCACTGAATCCCAAACCTAACTCGCAGACAATCAGGATACTTTCCTCTTATCGCAATATTTCGCTTTTTTCTTTGGTGTTTATTTTAGTATACACCTACATAACCGGGTTCCTGCGTGAGTATATATATACCACAATTTAAATCGAATAAATCATGAAAGAATGTGAAATTACACCCGAAGAGATTAATTTTGAGAGTGATTATAAGTATAAGGCCGCTCTGCAATCTATGAGCAAAATTATTCACGGTCACCCTAATATGGACTTAACCTCTGAAGATGTTGATGTCAGCCTTTGGTTACCTGAAATGAATGGTGCCAATGTCACTATATTCTGTGATCGACTGTTGGAAAGGTATGATTTCGATGGTTTCATTTTTCTCATAACAGCGAAGGATGACATTGACTGCTTGTCTGTTCTTAATATTGGAGACCAAAGTAGTGGGTTTGAGCTATACAAACAAGAGAGCATTGAAGACAAGAGTCTGTTAATAATGAGGGTTAATCCCAGCAAGATAAAAAAAGAATTAAAAATTCCAGATGACTGTCGGAGTGGATTCACATGGGGTAAACACCAACCCGATCGCCCAATTCCTTCACATAGTGTGCCTACCACTCGATATAATAGCAGATACATTCTGAATTTCTCTGTCAGCGGGGAATTTGATTTGGGAATATACTATCTCCCTTATTACGGTAATGACGCTATTTGTTTGTTGAATAAGTGTTTTTGCTGTAAATAATGGTAGTGTAACACACTGAGAAGTACATATCATTGATGATTAACTTTAATACACTTTTAGGTAGAGGGATGGGGATAGTAGATTTTGAGGCAATTTTAGAGTAATTAGAATGTATTTCAGTATTGCCCCATGAGAGATATACTACCCCAACGGGATGGTTAAGTATAGATAGTTATCTATCAGGGTGGGAAAAAAGGCCCAAGACTGTTCCAACGAGGAGAAGTATCAATCTCTCAACTAGATTATTATGAGCTAATTAACACACAATATGGCAACCTACGAGTTACCCTATTGTCGTATATGTACCAAATACTTCAACCCAACTTAAATAGACTATGAGTTTACGACACTTTTTGCTATCTTTTCTGGTGGCTTTGACGCTTACAACAGCTTGCACATCATCTGATGATATCGAAAACAACCAGCAGACCGTAAATCCTGAGCCGGAACCGGAACCCGAACCGGAACCAGAGCCAGAAGTACCTGAATTCAAGGTTGTGCTGAACGAATTGTGTGGCAACAAGGCATACATCGGCAACAAATTCATCGAGCTCTACAACATTGGTCCCGACGCTGCTGACATTTCCAATTGGACACTCCGCAAATACGCCTCTGACGCTACCGACGTTGAGGGCGAGTACAACGTCTGCTGGAGAGCACTTAAGGGTATGACCATTGCCGCCGAAGGCTACCTTGTGCTGGAGTCTGACCAGACCGACCCTACCAAGGGCTTCGACGCAGGCCTTTCGGCAAAGAAGGAGCTAAAGTTTGAGTTGGTAAATGCTGAGGGCAAAGTTGTTGATAGGTTCGTGCGCGGCCATGATAAGACTCCTTTTGAGGAGAATGAACTCCCTGAGAATAAGCAGGCATCATTCTCTCGCGTACCTAACGGCTCAGGTGAGTTTGCATACGCCACCCCTACCCCTGGTGAGGCCAATGGTGAAGCTACGGGCGAGATTGAACACGTCGCACCGGAGCCTGAACCAGAGCCAGAGCCAGAGTTCACTATGGTCCCTGAGATTCATATATTTGTCGAGGGTGGTAAAACTATTGAGAGCAAGGATGAGTATCTCAACATAGATTTATCTATCAAATCAGGTGATCAGACACTGCTTTCTGCTACCGGACGTATGAAAGGTCGAGGCAATGCCACTTGGAACTATGAGAAGAAACCTTACAAGATAAAGTTCGACGAGAAGCAGAGTCCACTGGGCTTTCCGGCCAATAAGGATTGGGTCTTGCTTGCAGAGTATTGCGACAAGTCACTGATGCGTAGCGCATATATGTTTGAACTTGCCCGCACCGTAGGCTTGCCTTACCCTCAAAACTACCGCCACGTACAACTCTTCCTCAACAATGAGTATGTCGGTTTGTATCTGCTCACCGACCAGGTGGAGAAGAAGTCCAACCGTGTCGAGATAGAGGATGACGGTTTCCTTTTTGAGAACGACAACTACTGCTTTATGGAGCCTGTTCAGTTCCAGACAACACACCGCCAATATTGGTACACTTTCAAATATCCTGATGCCGAGGATGGCGAGATTGTCAAGGGCGACGACAACTACAACTTCATCAGTGGTTTTATGAATGATTTTGAGGCAGCATTGTATGGCGACAACTTCAAAGACCCTGAGACTGGCTACCGTAAATATATCGATGTAGAGTGCTTTGCTAAGTGGTTCTTGGTACAAGAGCTTATTGCCAACCTTGAGCCTAATCTGTACTATGTACTCCCTTCACGCAATGCTAAGTTGCAGATAGCTCCCGTATGGGATGCCGAGTGGAGTATGGGACTCGCCTATCGCCCCGATGAGAATACAGGCTGGTTACTCCCACCACAACAGCCCGACAGATACCAGGCAATATGGAGTATATGGAAATATTTCGGTCGCTTGTTTGAAGATGACTATTTCGTAGAAGTAGTACAGGCGGAGTGGGAAAAACTCAAGCCTCTTTTACCTGCTTTCCAGAGCAAGATGTCTCAAGTCGCGGATAGCATCCGAGAGAAGCAGTACTATAACTTCAGCAAATGGCACATACTTGGTCAATACATTAGTGTAGGACTCATCAAATTCGACACTTGGGAGGAGGAACGCAATTATGTCGAGAAATTCTTTGCCGACCGAGTTGAGTGGCTTGACAACTACATCTATTTGTAGGCCATCACCCTACCATTTCACCATAAAATGCAGTCCTTGGGGCTGCATTTTTTATGCAATGACACAAACTGTCAAAAAAGCATTATACCTTTGCACAAAAGAATAAATTACCAACCACCAATCTATGTTAGCAGAATTTGCAGAGTGGCTCAACAAGCAGCCCAAAGAGAAACGAGCTCAAATCATCAATCAGTTTGTTTATGTCTATAACACCGAGCCCAATAAGGGCGAGATTGCTCTTTTGAAACGTACATTAGCTAAGAAGGAGCAGGAGATAGGTGAGCTCAAATCCTATTGCGACGAGCTTAAATATAATGCATCGCACCCCTCTCTGCAACAACTCTATGTGCAATCGTGCCATGAGCCTGTCATCGAAGAGGCGAAGAAGCGAATCACCGCAGCTTTCCTATATAAAAGTCTATGCGACATCAATGCCGCACTTCGCAAGGATAAATCCTTCTACCACAAAGAGACTATAAGGTTGGGGTTGGAGATGGCTAAACTACAGCAACAAATCTACAGTAAGGAATAGCAGATATTTGTTATATAAACTTCAAAGAAGCTCTATATGCACAAGAAAGGCGTTACCCATCGGGCAACGCCTTTAACATTAACACGCTAATAAACGTACTTACTCTACGCGACCTGCAGAACCCAAAACATTCTCGCACTTGTGCATATAGAGCTTCTTCAACTCGTCACGTGCTGGGCCCAAGTACTTACGTGGGTCGAACTCTGCTGGGTTATCAACGAATACCTTACGTACCATTGCAGTCATAGCCAAACGGCCGTCAGAATCGATATTAATCTTACATACAGCACTCTTAGCTGCCTTACGCAACTGCTCCTCTGGAATACCTACTGCATCCTTCAATGCACCACCGTGAGTGTTGATAATCTTCACATACTCCTGTGGTACTGATGATGAGCCGTGGAGTACGATAGGGAAACCTGGCAACTGCTCCTCGATAGCCTCCAAGATGTCGAAACGCAATGGTGGTGGGAGAAGAATACCCTCCTCGTTACGAGTACACTGCTCTGGCTTGAACTTGTTAGCACCGTGTGAAGTACCGATTGAGATAGCCAATGAATCAACACCAGTCTTAGTTACGAAGTCTACAACCTCCTCTGGACGTGTGTAGTGAGCAACCTCTGAAGAAACCTCGTCCTCAACGCCTGCCAATACGCCCAACTCACCCTCAACTGTTACGTCGAACTGGTGTGCGTAATCAACAACCTGCTTTGTGAGAGCTACGTTCTCATCGTATGGGAGGTGTGAGCCGTCGATCATCACTGAAGAGAAGCCCATATCGATACAGTTCTTACACAACTCGAAAGAGTTACCGTGGTCGAGGTGCAATACGATAGGAATATTCTTACCCAACTCCTTAGCATACTCAACAGCACCCTGTGCCATATAACGCAACAGTGTCTGGTTAGCATACTTACGAGCACCTGAAGATACCTGCAAAATAACAGGTGATGAGCACTCTACGCAAGCTGAGATAATAGCCTGCATCTGCTCCATATTGTTGAAGTTGAATGCTGGGATAGCATAACCTCCCTCGATTGCCTTCTTGAACATCTCACGGGTGTTCACAAGACCCAAATCTTTGTAAGATACCATAATTGTTTTGTTTTATTTTTGAAAGTTAAATGTTTGTTCCTGCTCAGAAGCGTCGCCACCTCAAAACGATAGCTCCACACTTTGGACGATGCAAAGATATAAATTATTCCTCATTATTAAAATTTTTTCACTATTAATACTTTGTATTAACGCTAAATTTCGTTTTTACCTCTACTGTCAATCACTTTCTATATCAAAAAAATCAGCAATCATACCACTCGCCACAAAAAAATCGTTATCTTTGTAATGGTGGCAAAACTTGTTTTGCATTTAATGCGATACGTCATTCCCCGACTTGTGGGGTGTGTGGAGCAAAGAAATAAATAACACGTCATTCCCCGACTCACGTAGTGAGACGATGGGAATCTACCTTTTACAAAGTGAAAAGTGAAAAGTGAAAAGTGTAAAGTGAACAGTGAAATGTGAAAAGTGAAA
>JAGBIC010000037.1 GCA_017935185.1 Alistipes sp.
CCTTTGCTCTACCAACTGAGCTATGGCACCATCATAATATGCTTCGTGTCTTAAAGCGAGTGCAAATATAGACTCTTTTTTTCATCTATGCAAATTTTTTGAACAAAAACTTTCATTTTGCGCATCTCAACTTTCTATATTTTTTGTAATCGCCTTATACTCACCATATATACCGACGAGAAGTTTAAATCAGACTAATAAAAAAGTCGGTCATCATTTTCTGACAACCGACCTCATTTAGTGTATTATCACCATTGTACTATTTTTTGCACTCACACTTGCATGTTAAGCATTTCCAAACTATTGCCGACAGTATTGCGCCACCAAAAGGAGCTACGATAAAGATCCACAAATCAGCCAAAGCCTGCCCGCCAGCAAGCACAGCGGGGCCGATCGAACGAGCCGGATTCACCGATGTGCCCGTATAGTGGATACATACCAAATGTACAAGAACCAAAGTCAGACCTATTGCCAAACCTGCAAGATTCCCTGCGCCTTTTTCAGTATCGGTTGTACCCAACACCACCAAAACAAAGATAAAGGTAAACACCACCTCTGCAGCAACCGCAGAGCCTACACATATTCCTGATTGCACAGCATTTGCACCGAGTCCCGACTCGGGAGCCAACGCATATAGGATAGCTGCGCCGATAAATGCACCAATCACCTGGAAAATCATGTACATTGCAGCATCTTTGCCACTCATACGTTTAGAGAGCCACACACCCAAAGTTATGGCAGGGTTAATATGGCATCCAGAAATACCGCCAATGGTATAAGCCATAGCTATTACCGCCAAACCGAATGCAAATGCAGTTCCAACAACAGAAGCAGCATCAACTCCACAGCTCAAACTTACGGCTGTACCGCATCCCATAAGGACTAGAACCATAGTTCCAATCAACTCCGCAAAATACTTTTTCATAATAACAAAATTTTAAGTTTGCGGTATAAATATAATATATTTTTTTGATTTACAGCAACAAATAAGTCGAAAAAAATCAAAAAATCACAATTTCGCCTACTTCCTTTTCCCCGTCAGTCGTTCGATTTTTATTGCTATCACTGCAGTTCTATGAATTGAGTTTTCGATTGCCTTGGGAGCTGCCGAAATGTGTTGGGGTGCATATTTTCTGACCAAAAGATTAAGTGCCAGCTTGCGTTTTTCAATATCATCAACGACATGGGCGCGCCCCATAACCACCACAGATTCATAATAGGTGGTAAATTCGGCAGGTTGCAACTCGGTTTTGCCCACAACGACAAACGAAACACGCTCGTCATTTTCAATCGCACGTAATTTTCTTCCTTCGGTAGCACAATGCAGATATATCACATCGTCATCTACAACATAATTTATCGGCACACCATAGCCGCCATCAGCCGACGCCATGGCCAGAAAACCATATTCTCCCGATTGCAGAAGCTCCACCGCACGCGCCTCGTCAAGCAATCGATCCTGACGGCGCACCATGCAATTATCGTAATTTATCATAGCAGTTTTTTCTTCGATGGGATGACAACAAAGTCTTTCAGATAAAACGGCTCAAAATAGGCTATATCCTCTGTTTTTCCGGCATCCAAAAGCGACTGCGCAGGGCGAGCCAAGCCTCGAGCAGAAGGTGCCACCTTGATATATGTAGCATCAGGCATCACCTCGCAACATTTTGCTGCTCCATTGCCAAATATCACAAGTTTCTTACCCTCTCTTACATCTGCAAAACTCTCGGCCGTGATAATTTCTGCCGACACATCACTGAGGGCATTGCCATTCACATCATATTGACGTGTATACACCTCCATACGACGGGCGTCAACCATTGGACAAAGAAGAGCATTATCCCAACCATCAACATCGAAAATTCCCGCCTCATAATCCTCCAGGGCGACTTGAGTCAAAGCATCGAGCGAGCCCACGGCAAGCAAGGGGATATTCAAGCCATAGCACAGCCCTTTGGCAAACGACACGCCGATACGCAGGCCGGTATACGATCCCGGGCCCTTACCTACTGCCACCGCATCCAATTCATCGGGAGTGATACCGGTTTCACGAAGTAACTCGTCCACAAATACCCCCACTTTCTTGGCGTGGTCACGGCCTTCATCGCTCTCGCGCAACGACACCAGCTCGCCGTCGCGAGCTATACCCACCGAACATATATCGGTACCTGTTTCAATACATAGTATAAGTGACATATCTATTCTTATATAAGTCCAAAATGTTTTAAGGCATTATACACTCCGTCATTATCAACATCGTCGGTAATATAGTCGGCTACAGCCTTCAACTCATCGCGTGCATTGCCCATGGCTATACCTACTGTGGCATCCCTCACCATCGGGGCATCATTTCCACCATCGCCGAAAGCCATCGCCTCATGAATCGTATATCCGTAATACTCCATTACCTTACTGACAGCCATCGACTTATCAACCCCCTTAACATTAACATCCATAAACGAGTCTATCCATCTACTGCCACTACATTCGGGCAACAAAGGCAATATCTTACCCTCCATCTCAGAGTCAATATATGGACACATCTGCCAAACTCTCTGCGTTGCAGCAATATGACGCAGGCTTTGCTCCTCTGGTATGATATTAACCACTTGCGACATCTCTCGTGCAAGCCCCTCCAAGCGCTCAACATACATATTTTTCTCGGCCAGCAGAGCCAACGAAAAGCCATGCTCATCTGCCAAATCGAGCATACGCTCAACTGTTTGACGAGAGTGTGCCTTCTCAAATATCGTTTTACCATCAGCCGCTATGCAACATCCTCCATTGACGGTAATATATCCATCTACCTCTATATCCTGCACAACGCTCATATGGCGCAACAGGCGGCCTGTGGCTATAAAAACCTTTATTCCCCTATCTCGCAACAAAGCTATCGCTTCACGAGCCGATTCGGGAACAGTATGGGTCGTAAAACTGACCAACGTACCATCAATATCGAAAAAGACCGCTTTTATTCTCTCTCTCATCCCTACTTCGGCATTCCTTAGTCAATACGAACCAATCCCTCGCAAGAGACATAATGCTCGGTTATGCCCAACTCTTTCATCCAATTGCGCACCTCTACGGTCTTCAATCGGCCGGTATTGAATCCTCCACCCTGATCGTTATTGTAAACCCATGATGGTGAAGGCCACAGGCATGCTCTGAACTTCACTGTCTCATAAAAATGTTTGTCGCAACCATCTTGTCCATGATGGGCCATCTGCAGGTAGTCGCACTCCAAATCTTTGGCATACTCTGAATCGAGGAGTTTCTGACCACCCTTCACGGCCAAATCGCCAAGAAATATAATTGATTTCTTATTATCCCACACCTTAACAACCATGCTGGAATCATTATAACCCCTGATCTCGGGATTTTTCTCCGAAAGCACCTTAAAGTTCACTCCGTCGATTTCGAATTCATCGCCACAATTACAATCTATCACCTCGATATCGGTGGCATTATCCAGCAAAGAGTAGAATTTTCGAGTGAGTTCAGCGGTATTTGCATCCTCGCTATCTATAAGCTCATCATGGAAACGTGAATGATACACTTTCGATATCTTTAGGCCATTCAGGTTCTCCAACATCTTTGAAAGAGCCGTCATATGATCATCATGCGGATGCGATATAATCCATGCTTCGACCTCGCCGCCCAAAGCATCAATAAAGCCACGCAGATAATCCTTATCATAGCCGCCATCCATAACGATAACTTTTCCGTTCACGGTACGTATCACATAAGAGTTGCCAATAGTGTTAATCTGCGACTCCAACTGCCACAATGTAAACGTTTTGTTTGACCCACACGACATCAAACACATTATTCCGATAATTGCAAACAATATTTTCTTCATTGTTCAGGTTGTTTTAGGTTGTTTTAAATTATTTATATCTCTTCATCGCCTTGTCCATCTCACGTTTGGCATCATTCTCTTTCAGATACTCTCGCTTATCGTACGCCTTGCGGCCGCGAGCCAAACCGATGACAATCTTGGCAAATCCATTAGGGTTCAAGAACAAGCGCAGGCCGACAATTGTCAAGCCCCTATCCTGAAGTGAGCGTTCCAACTTATTAAGTTCCTTGCGATTGAGCAACAATTTACGATCACGTTTCGGAGCATGGTTATTACATGTTCCCCAACCATATTCGGCTATATTCACTCCTCGAATCCACAGCTCGCCTCTGTCAAAATAACAATAGCAGTCGGTAAGCGACGCCTTGCCAAGTCGTATCGACTTAATCTCGGTACCCACCAATACCACGCCGGCGATATACTCTTCGAGTATCTCATAATCGAATGTGGCGCGCTTATTTCTGATATTTATATTCTTATAATCTGCCATACCAAATTCATCCACTTAGTCTTATTGCGGCACTATTTTTGCCTATTTCTATCACAGGCAGGGCCGGATAAAGGTAACTAATTCTTTATCTTTTGATTGTTTTTACACATCTTTCTGTTTATTTTCTGTTTGCACACGGTATGCGTAGCGATGCGTATACGCCTCCGGTTCCTGCCTCTTTTTGCAACATCCACAACATTACATTATAAGACGCTGGCTCTTCTTCGACAGGGTCAGTTTAATTTCGTTGAGTTTTGTCAGTTGACGAGTATATTCCAAAATCTCATCCTCACTCAACGTGCTGTCATCAAGACGGGCCCGAAGCGTGTCAATCATCTTCTCGAGCACCTTCGAGCGATACAACATTATCGCTTTGTGGACTCCTGCACGCAAAATATCGCTCTCGCTCTCGATGTGCACATCCTTTTGACGCCAAATCTCACTCGGCACATAATTATCATCGGAGGTGAGGATATCCACCGCCGCATTACACACCTCGGGATCAGAATGATTCACAAAGTATTGTGCAGGCACCTCTACCCCGATACCCAACTTCTTCCACTCCTGGCGATAAACCTCGAGCAGACTCTCATATACAGGATTCGTAAAGTGCATATTGTCGTATTCGAGATTATAGAGTATCTCGTTGGCAACATTTATCTCCACAATATTTCGGCCCTCCATAACCTCAAAACTCTTGTGACCCGATTTCAGCAGATACTTAACCAGCTCATACTCCAACGCCTCGATACTGCTACCCGCCGTAACAGATTTATTTATATCGAGTTCGATATTCGCTCCACCCTGCCACTCCTCTCGACGCAATTGGGTCTGCTGACGGCGAATAAACTCCTGCTCCTCGGCATCACCCGATTGCGATGCGCGCTTGCGGGCAACCTCGGCAATAAGCACATTCTCATCGACATCCATAATGCGAGAGCACTCTTTTATGAATACCGAGCGTTGAATGGAATCAGGAATCTGCACTATCGAGCGCACCATATCGCTTACCACCTCCGAGCGTTTTATCGGATCTCTGCCGGCCTCTTTCGACAATAGCGTAGCCTTGAAGGTCAAGAAATCCTCCTCATTCTCGCTTATAAACTGCTTCACCTGCTCGGCGGTATGACTACGAGCGAATGAATCGGGGTCATGTTCCGCAGGCAGCGAAACTACTCGCACATTCATTCCCTCCTTGAGTATCATATCGATACCTCGCAACGACGCTTTTATTCCCGCCGCATCACCATCATATATCACGGTTATATTGCGTGTAAAACGGCGCAAAAGCTGTATCTGCTCGGTTGTAAGAGATGTTCCCGACGAGGCTACCACGTTCTCAACACCCGCCTGATGCATCGAGATTACATCGGTATATCCCTCGACCATAATGGCGAAATCATGCTGCTGGATGGCTCTCTTCGAGAAATAGAGACCATATAGCTCACGCTTTTTGCTGTATATCTCACTCTCCGGCGAATTCTGATACTTCGCCACGCTCTTGTCGGTACGCAACGTACGGCCGCCAAAGGCTACAACACGGCCCGAAATATTATGCACAGGGAAGATTACCCTTTCACGGAATCTATCGCGAAGACGACCGCTCATCTCGCTCTTAAGCGACAATCCTGTCGACAAAAGGAACTCCTCCTTATACCCTGCTGCTAGAGCCGCACTCGACAAATCATCGCCCGACGACGAACAAAATCCCAATCCGAATTTACGAATTGTGGCATCGGTAAAACCTCGTTTTTGCGAAAAGTAGCTTAATCCTACACTTTTACCTTCGGGGTTGTTATTCAGATATTTTACAAAATATTCAGCCGCCCAGCCATTCAGCGCAAACATACTTTCGCGATCGTTATTGCGCCTAACATCCTCCTCGGTTTGCTGATGCTCCTCAACCTCTATGCCATATCGTTTGGCTACGATTTTAAGTGCTTCGGGATAGCTGACGCTCTCATGCTCCATGATAAACGTAACCACATTACCACCCTTGCCACAGCCAAAACATTTGAACATACCCTTCGATGGAGATACCACAAACGAAGGGGTCTTCTCCTGATGGAACGGGCAACAAGCCTGATAATTAAGGCCTTTGCGTTTCAGCGTAACATAGTCGCCGATAATCTCTACTATATCGGCAGCTGCGAAAATGCGATCTATGGTGGAGCGATCTATCATAAGACTACAAAGGTAGTGAATAATTCACAAAATCTCATCTTCCGAGCAAGAAAAACGGCCACCTTACGGCAGCCGTCTGTCAAGTTATCAATCAAAGAAACTCTTATTGACAACAATTTTCACACTCCTCGGACACATTTCGAACTCCAATGGAGTGCCACCCAACAATTCGCCATCAACCTCCACCATAATTTCGGGAGTAGATTCGATACGAATTGTACGGCCTCGATGGTGAGATATATGTCCGATTTTATAGATATTGCCATTAAACAGACTTCGCAAGCGGAATATCATCTGCCACCAATGCATAGGACGTATGAGCGTAAGGTCGAAAAGACCATCATCGGCCACGGCCAAAGGCAACTGCTGCGTTCCTCCACCGTTATATTTTCCGATACCGATGGCTATACTGAAAAGCAAATCTTTATGAATCAGCTCACCATCAATCCACACCTTCACGCCGGTTGATTTATAGTGCATAAAACTCTTTACAAAACCTTGAGCATAAAGGTGTTTACCACGTTTACCCTTTGCCTTGTAATGTTCGTAAATCTTTGTTACCGAGGGGTCGAAACCCGCACCTGCAACATTGGCCATATAACGTACCTGCCGGAAATGCGACTCCTCATACTGCACCTTGCCCACATCCTGCATAAAAGTATAGCCCTCGCGTATTGCTCGCACAGCCTCGGAATAATGGGTGGGGATACCATACATTCTGATCCAATCATTACCCGTACCGACAGGAATAACCGCCACAGTAATATCCTCCACATCCGCTTTTGTCTGGATAAAAAGGCCATTCACCACCTCATGCAAAGTACCGTCACCACCAATGACAATAATATGGCGATAACCCTCATTTACAGCCTGAACGGTGAGCTCTGTCACATGGTATTTATGCTGCGAAAAGACAAGCTCATATGGAATGTCATTCTCGCGAATAAGTTTGGTTATAAGTGGCAAATCTTCAAGCCCCTTGCCGAAGCCGGCCACGGGATTAACGATCGTATACCACTTTTTTGAAACATCTACCTGTTGCACAATAATATTGTTGTTGAGGTTTAATATATCTTATTTCTCGGGAGCATTTTTCAGCGTATGGAGCAAGAAATCATAGAATTTCTCTACCGATGCAATCTCCACCTTCTCGTCCGGCGAGTGGGGATAGCAGATGGTAGGACCGAATGAGATCATGTCAAGATTAGGGTACTTTCCACCAATAATTCCACACTCCAAACCTGCATGAATGGCAGTCACAGCGGGCTTTTTACCGTATAGTGCCTCATACGAAGCAAGCATAGCCTTCAAAATAGGCGACTCCATATTTGGATTCCAGCCATCGTAGCTACCCGACAATTCCACTTGGAAGCCACTCAATTCCAAAGCTACTTTTGTAGCATTTGCCAAAGCCTCCTTCTCCGAGCGAACCGATGAACGCACAAGGCACTGCACCTTGATTTTTTCGCTATCACCTACCACACGGGCCATATTTGTTGAGGTCTGCACCAAACCCTCCATAGCCATTGACATCTTCTCTACGCCATCAGGGCAAACAAGAATAGAGCCTATTAAGCGGTATGGATAGAACACCTTTTCGGGAGCAGGGCACTCCTCAACAGCGACAGAGATAGAATCTTCAACACCTGCATACTCGGCAACAAATATCTTCTCAAACTCTGCTACAATATTATACACCTGCTCAACATTTGCCTCCTCTACCATAATTACGGCCACAGCCTCACGAGGAATGGCATTACGCAAGCCACCGCCATCAACTGAACCCATCTCTACACTCATAGCCTGCTCTATGGCATACAGCACACGGAAGAGCAACTTATTGGCGTTTGCACGCTGGCATACAATCTGAATACCCGAGTGGCCACCCTTGCAACCCGTCACCGAGAGTTTCAGAGCCTTCCAACCCTGAGCAGGGGCAGCAAAAGAGTCGTGAGTACAATCCTTCTCGGCATTTACATCAATACCACCTGCACAGCCAACATACAACTCACCCTCGGTCACCGAGTCAAGGTTCAGCAGAATATCACCCTGCAAAAGGCCCTCCTTCAGACCAAAAGCTCCATCCATTCCGGTCTCTTCGGTAGCTGTGAACAGACCCTCAATAGGGCCATGTTCGATTGTATCATCCTCCATGACTGCCAAAATAGCCGCCACGCCAATACCATTATCAGCACCCAGAGTGGTACCGTTTGCTGTAACCCATTCGCCATCGATATAGGCCTCGATGGGGTCATTCTCGAAATCAAAAACCTTATCGTTGTTCTTTTGTGGCACCATATCCACATGAGCCTGCAAAACGATACCCTTACGGCCCTCCATACCGGCTGTTGCTGCCTTACGCATATATACATTACCGGCCTCATCCACGCAATGCTCAATGCCATGCTCTACTGCAAAATCAACAAGGTACTGACGAATTTTCTCCTCGCTATGTGACGGACGAGGAATATTCACAATCTCTGCAAAGTGCTTCCACACAAGTGCGGGCTTCAAATAATGGTTATAAAAACCTGCCAAATTTTTATCCATATCAGTTTTAAGTTTTATTGGTTATTACTCTTTTCTATCTTTGGGCATACGCACAACGGGGGCCTCACGCAAAGCCGACTCCTCCATTGCCGCACGCTTATCAAACGCCTCAACTATATACTTCACCAGAGTATGGCGGACAATATCTCGTTTATCAAACTCCACCATTCCGATGCCATCGATTCCCTGCAATGTATCCATGGCCTGACGCAGTCCGCTGTCGCTCTTACGTGGCAAATCAATCTGGGTCATATCGCCCGTAACGATAAACTTTGCATTGCGGCCCATTCGGGTGAGAAACATCTTTATTTGAGAACGGGTAGTATTCTGCGCTTCATCCAGAATCACAAACGCATTGTCGAGCGTACGACCTCGCATATATGCCAGCGGTGCAATCTGCACAGTGCCATCCTCAAGATATTTCTGCAGCTTTGCAGCAGGAATCATATCATTAAGCGCATCATACAGCGGCTGCAAATAGGGATCGAGTTTCTCCTTCATATCCCCGGGCAAAAACCCCAGCTTCTCGCCCGCCTCCACAGCAGGACGAGTCAAAATAACACGTCGCACCGTTCTATCTTTCAGTGCCCTGACAGCCAAAGCGATAGCGGTATAAGTCTTACCCGAACCCGCAGGGCCGGTAGCAAACAGCAAATCGTTTTTTTCGTACAACTCAACCAATCGGCGCTGATTTACCGTACGGGCACGGATAACATTACCGTTATTACCGAATACGATAGTGTCCTTATCGCTCACAGGCTCGGCGCAATCACTCAACCCCGTAGAGAATGCCTGATTGACCACCTCCCGAGATATATGCCCATATTTTATATAATATTCAACCAGCGCATTCATCTTGCGCTCGAAACTCTCGACATCACGTTTTGCACCCAAAACCTTGAGCGAAGAGCCTCGTGCCACAATCTTGACCTTCGGTGATAGTTCGCGCATAAGTTCAAGATAGGACTCCTGTGTGCCATATAGCTCACGAGGATCCACACCCTCAATAAGTATCTCTTTATTGATTGATTCCGCTGTCATATATAATATTAAAATCTATAACCTATGTTTAATGCAGCCCACCAGCTGCGCGCAGCAAACTCCACCCCCTCGAAATAGTGCTGTGTATCGTTGAGGTTGGCAGTAAAACGGGCCTCTATCAGCAGGTGACGTGACACCTCCACTCCTACTCCGGCCGTCAAACCCAACGTGGGTCGCAACCGGCCAAACTCTATACGCTCCTCTTCGGTATCGTAGCGACCCGATGACGCCAACGACAAAACCGGTCCCACGTTGAAACGCATCGGGCCTAATCCTCTATACGAGAACATTATAGGGACTTCAACAATATTGGAACGCACTTGACGAGCTACCTCACCACGCCGGCCATCTATCTTGTTATGAACATAACCTATCTCCATCTGCAATGCATAGGTCTCCTGCCAACAAAAGGCCATCATCATTGCCGCACGCAGACCCATCTTTCCTTCAAGGTTGACGCTCTGTTCATTCGAGGTGGTGTTCAGATATGCCGCCCCTATTGTAACACCCATCTCCATCTTTCGCGAAGGGGTACGATTATCTAACATATATAGCGATTGCGCCATGGCAGCACAACTGCCACACAACATAATCGTAAGCAATATAATTTTATGCCATATATTCATCACAACACTTCGTGTTAGTAAGTCCACAACACAATAAGGTTAATATTCTTCAAATATACGATTTTTCAACAAATAATGAAAATATGTACGACATTTTTCTACTCTATCATGCAAAACCTCCAATCCACACAAAACCCTTTGGCAGTAAATGTCCGCTTGGTGCAACAAAGAGTCACTTTTGAGATAAATGGCTGCCAAAAACCCGATTTGGCACACTGTTTGCAACTTATTCCATCAACTGCGGCACATAAGCAATGCCGTAGCGAGGTTTCTTCATTTATTTAAGTTTGGGTTAGTAGTTTATGGAGCTTCTGATGCTCCGAGGACGGGCGGCAGTCGTGAGACTCCCGCCTGTTTTTTTATCAATTTTCATGCTATCGCGACAAAATAAAACATCAGACAATATTCCCGACATTGGATTTTCTTAGGTTTTTTGGTTTCTCAACCATAAATTGCTATCTTTGCGCCGTAAACAACAAACTTTACGACAATGAGTTTAGTAGCAATAGTAGGCCGCCCCAATGTGGGTAAATCAACCCTTTTCAATCGCCTTGTTGGTCACCGTCAGGCTATCGTCGACGAGACTGCCGGCACAACCCGTGACCGCCACTACGGCAAAACCGATTGGAACGGCAAGGAGTTCTCGATTATCGACACAGGCGGTTACGCCGTCAATAGCGACGATATTTTCGAAGATGAGATTCGCCGTCAGGTGATACTTGCCATCGAGGAGGCCGATTTGATTCTCTTTATGGTAGAGGTTAAGACTGGTGTTACCGACCTTGACATGATGATGGCCGACGTGTTGCGCCGCTCGGGCAAGAAGACGCTGGTTGTCTGCAACAAGGTTGATAACTACGACCTTATATATCAATCAAATGAGTTCTATTCACTCGGCTTGGGCGACATCTTCTGCATCAGCTCGATGTCGGGCAGCGGCACAGGCGATTTAATGGACGAAATACTCAAACAACTGCCCGAAGATACCAAAGCCGATGAGTTTGACGACCTGCCCCGCATCACCATCGTGGGTCGCCCCAACGTGGGTAAATCATCACTCACCAATGCCCTTCTCGGCGAGGAGCGTAACATCGTGACTAATATCGCAGGTACAACCCGCGACTCTATCCACACCCGCTACAACAAATACGGCATGGACTTCTATCTGGTCGACACCGCCGGTATGCGTAAAAAGGGTAAGGAGATGGAGGATTTGGAGTTTTACTCTGTCATGCGCTCTATTCGTGCCATTGAGAACTCCGATGTTTGCATCCTGATGCTCGACGCACAGCAGGGTCTTGAGTCGCAGGACTTGAACATCCACAACCTTATCGTGCGCAACCGCAAGGGATGTGTTATAGTGGTAAACAAGTGGGATTTGATTGAGAAGGAGAGCAACACCATGAAGGAGTGGAAGGAGTTTTTGGAGAAGAAACTCGCGCCATTCAACGATATACCCATCATCTTCACCTCGGTTTTGAACAAGCAGCGCATTTTGGAGGTGTTGCAGCAGGCTATTCGCGTTTATAACTCCCGCAAGCGCCGCATCCCCACCTCGGAGCTTAACGACTATATCCTGCCCATAATCGAGGATTATCCCCCCGCATCAACCAAGGGCAAGTATATCCGCATCAAGTATGCTACGCAGCTCCCCACCCCCACGCCGCAGTTCGCCTTCTTTGTGAATCTGCCGCAGTATATCAAGGAGTCGTATCGCCGCTATCTTGAGAACAAGATGCGCGAGCAGTGGGACTTCTCGGGTGTACCTATTCAGATTTATTTCCGCCAAAAGTAGAAAGACAAATACTAGTAAAAAGAAAAGGATGCAACAATGTGCATCCTTTTCTTTTTACGACTTCAATTTACTCTAAGTCAGCTTTATCTGTTTCCCATTCGCTTACTGCGGGCAATGACCAAGCCTTACCCTCTAATGCGCTTGGAGCCGTTGAAGTTGTCTTGTACCAATAGTTTTTTGCAGTATTGCTATATAACGCGTAATACAATGTTGTGCCTGTATATTCTTTAGCAATCGACGTAAAGAAAAACGAAACATCTTCTCCATTTTTAACACCAAGTGATTCCCAACTTCCAAACGTAGCAATCTTTGCATCACCTTCATTTATTTTACAGCCCAATGTCCTGTTACCACCCTGGAATAATCCTGGATGATTTAATGAACCATCAACAAATTCTGAATAGATATCCAGATACCACACCTCACCAACTGCAGGAGTCAGCCCCTTGACTGATATCTGGAATGCATCGGCAGGACGAGCCAATGTGATAGTACCAATGTTCAATTCATTGCCAGAAATAGTGTAAGTTCCATTAGCCGACATAAACTCACCTCCTGCATATGTATCAAATAGAGGATAATCAAATATATGGTAATTTTCGGCATCTATATGAATATTATCCGGATAATGGTAAGCAACATAGATGCCACCATCAACAAATCTTGCCAAATTCTCAGGAAGGTTACTTGCATCTACGTTCCAACCCTCAGCTGTTTTGGTAAGTTTTACGGTGTTTGCGTTTTCATAAGGTGCAATCCACGCTGTACTACTCTCTTCTGCACTGCCCTTGAATATAATAAGAATCTCATCTCCAACAGCCCAATCACTCTTCACAGCACGAGAGCCATTATCAAAACCTGCCTTATCGGCAACCGCAAAGTTTACTTTTATCTTGTTGTCAACGGCATTATCATCCTTCTGACAACCTACAAAACCCATAACTGCCAATGCCACGACAGCCATTAAAATCTTTTTCATCCTTCGTTTAATTTTTATCGTTAGACATTCAGTTGATTAAAGAGGTATTTCACCACCCGGCCATTTGGGATAGTCTCCTCCCGATTGTGCAAAACCTGCCTCCACCTGCACCTCCAGTACCTCAACCTCGGGTGCTACATAATTTAATTTGTTCTCCATAACAGTTTGATTTATTAAAGTTGATAACTAATAGACACAACAATTCGCCTCGCATAAACTAATATGCGAGTTTTGCATTGTAAATATTTGATTTACAGTTATTTAATAAATAGGGGGGGGGTGCTTAAACAAGTTTCGGGTTTTAGACCAAACCCGAAACTATTATGTAACATATTGTTTATCACCCTCATAGAATACTGACTATAATGGACAAATATAATTACTTTATAATAAAAAAGCAACTTTTCGACCACTTTTTTTATACTATTTCACCATTGGCACAATCAACTCCTTACCAACCTCAAGGCGATACATCTTCTTGCCGGCCTCCTTGTCGCGCACAAACTCCAGCGGAGCGATAAGCGTCTGGCGAGTCTGCACTCGGCGGGGTGAGAAGTGGGCATGATAGACCATATATAGCCCTTGCTTGCTATTTAGCAGAGCATGGTGGCCCGTACCCGCATAGCCCATATGACGGTGCATAATGGGATTATGACGATAGCGCTCATAGGGGCCCATAGGATTGTCGGCAACGGCAAAGCCTACGGCATAATCCTGACTGCGATAGTCGTTGCAACTGAATGTAAGATAATATTTTCCCTTATGCTTGATAACCATAGGACCCTCGGCCACACGCCCCATACGATGCTCCCACGTGCCATCCTCGACAGCAATCAGTTTTTGGGCGGTTTCAAGTTTGACAGAGTGCAGATCGTTACTCATCTCGGCCACCCAAATAACATTTCCGCCCGTGAAACGCACCCAAAACATATAGGCCTTACCATCGTCATCAACAAAAATTGACGAATCGATACCCTTCTCCTCAAGATATGGCTTCTGCTCCTCCTGCACAAACGGGCCGCAGGGCGAATCCGACTCGGCATAGCAGATATGCTCCTCGCAAGAGTAGGTCATAAGATATTTATCCCCCACCCGATAAACTTCGGGAGCCCAGAACCACTTATCGCCCCACACATCATCCTTGTGCAGAGCCAACTTCCCCTTCGCATTACCACACAGGTCGCTCCAACTCTTCATATCTTTTGAGCGATAGACAACAATACCATCGGCAGCATGTGTACCATATATATAATACCACCCATCATCCTCCAAAATATAAGGATCGGCCAACATCAGCTGCCCCTGAACAGCGCGCCCTGTGCTATTGCCATACCTGGCAGGCTGCTGTGCCACCGCCATAAGTGAGCAGAGAGCGGTAAAACACAAAGTCAATAAATACTTCTTCATACAATTCTAATAAATCGGTTAATAGACATGTACACTTGCTCCCTGTGCCGATGGCAGATAATTTATACCATACCAGCACATCTGCAACAACAGGAACGAAAATACAAGCAGGCCAAACAGCACATTTCGATCGCTCACACGGGGTCGCAGGTGCAGGTAAAGCAGATACGAGAGCCACGTAGCGGCTGCCCACGTCTCTTTCGGATCCCACGTCCAGAAATCACCCCAAGCCTCTTTGGCCCACAACGCGCCCATAATCATACCCAAAGTGAGGAATGCCCAGCCTATGCGGACAAGGTTATCGCACATACCCAGTTCCTCGTCACTGGCCTCACGACGTGGGCGCAGCCACAGATAGAGTGCAAAAATCGTAACAGCACCCATCATGGCATAGGCAAACATATAAACAATAACATGCGGCACAAACCACACGCTCTGCAAAGCGGGCATCAACGACTTGCTGTGTATCTCGGGCTTAAAAAGATTTATACATATAAACACCACCGACATCATGGTGCTGAACGAAAGAATCCATTTATAACGCCAGCGGATAAATACCGCCGCACCCGCCAACGAGAGGAAGAACGAGTACCACAAGCGGGTCTCGCCCATAGTGCGCATAGGAGGACGCTCAAGCGATATCCACATACCAATAATAAATGCAAAGAAGATTGCCGAGCCAACGAGCGTTAACGAGGCAGTCGGCCACACCCTCTTGCTACGAAATGCCGACACAGCAGCAGCCACCCAGAAGATTATGGCAGCAGCAGCAAACCAGATTAAATGTTCCCAACTCATATCTTATCCCCCTTTCTCGCTTTTTTATTGGCTATTTTACGACCTCCGGCGGTGGCAAACATCACCACACCCGTTGCCAATAACATCCACAATGCTATATGAATAACGCTATACCAGCCATCACGCACACACTCCAACACGCTATATGTACTCCATCGGCCACGAGAAGTGTCATAGCCGACCTGATATATACGCCACGAGCCAATGCGGGCAGGGTGATTGACCTCGATATCAAAGTTGTGCATACCTTCATCATCTGCCACGACCACTTTCGACAAATATCGTTTCGCCTCACGGCGCGGCATAGCCACTGCATAACGTTTGCCGAGGAATAGATACGAAGGCTCGAAGATATGGCTACCGCAACTCACCCAACCCTCATAATGCTCACCCGTAGCACTTTTTTCGGCAACGACATAAACCGCAGGCGCAGCACCGACATGGTTCATAGGCTTATACTCCTGCTCATCAGGCATACGTCCTGCCATATCGACACTTTTCACAGCCTTTATCTTCCAGCTGTCAACCTCGGCTTCATCGCCCTCTGACTCCACCAACAGGAAATCGGCAGACGAGCTTTCGGTTTGAACATCAAGGATATATAACTTAGGAGGATACTCCTCCATGCTAAACTCTCGCAACGACATAGTAAATGGCAACTGCACCCTCTCGCCCGACTGAGTCACACATTCGTCTACAACCTTATCCAACGGCAATGTCGCCATCACTCGTTGTTTGTCGGCACTGCCGAACATCGATGCAGCAAGGATAATAAACACCGCAGCATGTGACATTACGGCAGCTACACGGCGTTTGCGCAGATGACGAAAATCGTCTATCACAGCCAACCCCAATGTTGTTGTAAAATAAAATAACAACAAGTTAAAACCCCATGATGATGTCATGCGGGAAAATCCCAACGCTCCAACAATCCCCTCGGTTGCGGAATCCTGACGGGTCAGACCGAAAATAATGGTAAGCACTATCATCGACGCCAGCGAAGATATGCAGGCGTAGCCGTCGCCAAGCTGCCCCAACCACTTCCACTTGTTTTTCAGGGAGCTGATAAGAATCAATATATAGCAATAATTTATTGCCAAAATCAATCCCCACGGGTAGCGTAGGAAAGAATTATCGAAATCACCTACGGCCAATTGCAGCGTTGTGCCCGCTAAAAATAGCAAGGCACAACGCAGAAAGGCTCGTTTATAACCCCATTTCAAGGTCATAAAAGTTATTTTATGTTATTAAAAACTTATAAAAATTAGCGTTATGCCAGCTCCCACTGCTCACGCATCAACTGCACAGCGGCGGGAACAGTCTCCTCGCGCTTGCCGTTTGTACCACACTCGAAACTTACATAATAGGGATAGTTCATCTCCTTCAAAGCGCGGAATCCGTCTACATAGTTATCTACTGCACCATCCTCACCCGGCATCTTGCGGTTGCCACGGCTAGCGATGTGAACATGCTGCAAATACTCTGGACCTGCGGCCATCAGTGCAGCGTAGTCAGATGTCTCCTCCGACATATGCCAGAAGTCACCCATACACTTAACACCTGCACTCTTTGAATCACGACAGATAGCAGCAGCATCACCCACCTGACGCAAGTAATGCGCCTCGCGACGGTTCAAGGGCTCGAGGATAACGGTTGTATTGTGCTTCAATGCATACTCACCCAACTCGTGCATCTGCTCACACAGATACTCACGGGTCTTAAGGGTATGAGGCATACAAGGCTCCTGACGGTTGAATGCAGGTACCATGATAACACCTGTTGAACCCAAAGCACCGGCTGCATCGATAATCGCACGCATTGAGGTGTCGAATTCGGCCTTCACTGCGGGATCCTCCGCCAAGATAAAGCCACCAAATCCTGCACAGATGGCAGACAGCTTAATATTACGATTGCTCAAGGCCTTCTGAATCTCATCAAAATTTTTAAGCAAATAACCTCCGTGAGGCTCAAAACCTACAATACCGAGCTGTTCCATGTAGTCAAACTTCGCATTAAGGCCCTCACCCGGAGCTGTACCCTCCTGGAAAGAGATCTTGAGTTCAGTCTTATTTTTGGGTGTACATGAGCTGAACAACTCTACTGACGATGTACCTACCGCAACAGCAGCTGCACCGGCCAATGATCTCTGTAAAAATTCTTTTCTATTCATAATTTAATATTTAGTCATTATTAAAACTCTCCTCAAGTTCTTTGACAAACCGTTCGACGGCCACAACATCCGCAACATTAGGCGACCATGGGGCGATATTCTCTGCCGAAATCGGAGCATACGGGCCTTGCTTAACCTCCATAAGCACGGTGTCATCCTCTAACACCACCAGCCCATGCCATACCCCAGCCTCGATATCCACGCCGACGGTATCGCATGCGGCACCTACGACACGACGCTCGACAACAGTTCCATCATCAGCATATATCGTAATGCCCACTTTACCTCGCAACACCACACAACTCTCGCTACGCGAAGGCGACAAATGGCGATGCACAGGCAGGTACGAGCCTCGATGCATAGCATTCAGCAATCGATTGACAGGGTCGCTTTCATTACGGTGAAAGTTGTAATTCATACGCCCGCGCGGTGACTTGCGGCCTTCCGCCGAGACTCTATCCATCAATTGGGTATCAATGAATTCCACCTTCAACTTATCATTCATAAAAAAACTATTATTGAATGATTTTTACCTACAAAAGCCCCCTTTTTGCGGCTTATCAAAAGAAAAGAGGGTGAAGAGGGAGTTATAAGCTCCTGCTCCACCCTCGTTTACCTATTTACTTGTGTTAAATTATTTTGCCTTACCGGGAACCATTACAACACACTTCTCCATATCCTGCTTGCCAAGCTCCTGCTTGAACTCTGCAAGATAGTTCTGCTTTGATGCGCTGATCTCATCCCAATTTACTGTTGCACCGCTGTAAGCAGCCTCACGACCCATTACACCGGCCAAGCAAGAGATACCGCACTCTGTAGCCTCATCGTGCATTGTGCCCTTACGGATGTGATTTACCCAATCAACATGCTCCAGAACATAAGCGTTAGTCTGCTTGTGAGCAGCCTTCTCAGCCTCGGCGTCAAACTTCCAGATTACATTGCCTGCCAAATCTTTAATCTCGTGATTTGCGCTATTCCATGAACCCTTTGTACCCTGAACAAACTCACTTACGTTGTTGCTGCAACCATCAATCTGACGGCACATTGAGTGGAGGTGAATACCATTCTCCATCTCGAAATCAACGCTGAACTGATCGTACTGATCACCTGTGATACGACGATGACGAGCACCGAAAGCAGTTGCCTTAACGGGCTTCAAGCCTGACATCCACAAGAATACGTCGATATTGTGAACGTGCTGCTCAACGATGTGGTCACCTGACATCCACTTCCAGTTAACCCAGTCGCGAATCATCCACTCAGTGTCGGTCCAACCCTTCTGACGCTCCTTATACCAAAGCATACCCTGATTCCAATATACGTTACCACCGGTAATCTCACCAATGTAACCCTCCTGAATCTTCTGGAATGCCTCAACGTAAGGACGCTGGTGGTGACGCTGTGTACCACAAACAACACTCAAATTCTTGGCCTGTGCCTGCTTTGCAGTTGCCATAATCTTACGGTAACCTGCGGGGTCTACTGCGATAGGCTTCTCAAGGAATGAGTGAACACCCTTCTGTGTAGCATACTCAAAGTGATCGGGACGGAATACGGGAGGAGTTGCAACGATTACCATATCAACACCTGCATCGATAACCTTCTTGTAAGCATCGAAACCAACGAAGCACTTATCATCGGGAACATTCTGCTTGTACTTACCCTCAGCCAACTTCTTCTGCAAGCCCTTAACGCGATCCTCAAAAGTATCACCCAAGGCAACAACGGTAATACCGTTTGCAGCATCCAAAAGGTTGTTGATAGCACCTGAGCCACGGCCACCGCAACCGATAACACCAACCTTAAGCTCCTTGCCATCGTCAGCCTTATCGTTCAATACGGGTACATAGTACTCACCTGCCTGACGGATAGGAGTGTAAACGGGACCCTTCTCAGCACATGATGTCATAAAAGATGAACCAACCAAAGTTGAAACACCGGCTACTGCAGACAAAGACAAGAAGTCTTTTCTACTCATTTTGTTCTTGCTCATAATAGTAGTAGTTTTTTTGAGTTAATATTGTTGAAATATATTTAATTTGCATTTACTCCCTCGGGGACTTCGCATACAACACGGAATCCGATACCCTTAATATCAGAATACCACCAGATGCTCTTGGGGTTCTGCGGGTCAGTACGCAACCAATCCACATGGTTTGTCTTGCCACGCGCTGCGCTACGCAAATTCGCAGCATCATCGGTATAAAGACCACCGCGCACCACATGCTCCTCGCCCGACTCGGGACCTGTGGGATCGACTGCTCCATCCTGCATCTGCGCGTATGCATCTTCGGCATACCAATCAGAGCAGTACTCCATAACATTACCCAACATATTCTTCAAACCAAACGGATTAGCCTTCATCTTTGCAGGCTCCTGGGTGCGGTTCTTGCTGTTGTTTACATAAATAACATGGCTGTTAATCACAGTAGTATCTGCACCAAACATTCCATTCCAAAAGCCCTCGTTTGTAAACTTCTTGGGATTACCCTCAAAGTAATACGGAGTTGTCGTTCCACCACGAGCGGCATACTCCCACTCAGCCTCGGTCGGCAGACGATACTTCTTGCCGGTCTTAAGCGACAGCCACTGGCAGAATGTCTGAGCCGAATAGTGGGTCATAGTAATTGCAGGGCGGTCGCCCATACCCCATCCCTGATCGGGGAATCCAAACGGGGGAGTAGGACCACTGACAGCATCACAATCCTCACGCTCGTTATTTGCATAGATAACCTCGGGAGGAGTACGACCTTCCGACATTGTCTCGCCATAGAATGCCCAGAACTGATCCCATGTAACCTCTACCTCCGCCATAAAGAAGGGTGAGATTGTAACATTACGCTGCGGAGCCTCGTTAGCCTTATGGAATGGTTCATCCTCGGGACTACCCATCACAAACGAACCGCCGGGGATGGCAATCATATTGATTGAAGCTGATGTACCGGGGACAGTCTCGGTAAAGTTTGCAAACTCGGTAACAGTTGCCGCAGCCTCATATTTCACGCCGTTATCAGTCACAGGCGCCTCGGTCATTGCCGAATGCTTGTAGTTGGGATTGTAGTGACCTGCATCGAGGTGGCAGCTTATACACTGAAGATTTAGCTTCTCCTCATTCTCCTCGTAATAGAGGTGCGATGTAACACCATCGTCAGTTATACCCTCGGGGAACAAATTTACGTGGCAAGCCTTACAAGATTCGTTGTAGACTATAGTCTGTGCATACTCCAACTCACCCTTGCTATCCCAATCGATCTCCTCGGGATTTTTTGTAATGTACGACCACACATCCCTAACACCAGTGGTCACCTTTGCCATGACATGCTCCAACGAGCCTTTAGGCGGAAGGTGACAAGCAGCGCACTCGGTCATTGTACCACTACCATTGTTGTAGTGCATCGACTGTTTCCAACTTGCATCCGATTCGGGATGAACATGGCAGGCCATACAAGATTCAGACTTCGAGCTTTGCACCCACGCATAATTCAAGGCAATCATACACGAAGCCCCGACCACAATACCGGCCAGGATTAAGAGTATGTATGTCTTTGCTTTTCCGGATTTAGACATAATAAAAGTAAAAAATTAAGTCATGTCACACTTTTCACACTTCAACCGACCTCAATTGTTGGCCAAAGAGCATAAAAAGAGGAATATTTTGCCCAAAAATAATAATTTTTTTCGCCAGCTACAAACATATAGCGGCGTTTTTTCAAAAAAAATATAATTATCGAATTATAAACAACGATAGTGAGCGCCAATATGCGCCCACTATCACTGTTAAATACTATTTTTCAATCCATTTGCACCACTTCTGCTCGGCATCATATCCAGCCTGGACCATAGTCTCAACAAACTGCATACCTCTCACGCCATCCTCCACAGTTGGGAAGTCGAGCATCTCCTCGGTAGGTGTTTCGCCTGCATTCTTGGCACGGAGCGTCATGGCAAAATTGCGATATATGTTCGCAAACGACTCGATAAAGCCCTCGGGATGACCGGCAGGGGTACGCATATTCCACTTGGCGAAATCGCCGTAGAATGCAGCGCCATTACCAACCATCAAACTCTCGACAGGACGATCCAACCACTTTATATGCAGAATATTGGGATCCTCTTGACGCCACTCATAGCCACCCTCTTCGCCATATACTCTCAAGCGGATATTGTTGGCCTCACCTGTTGCAATCTGCGAAGCCTGCAACAGAGCAGTAAAGCCCTTATCGGTACGCATAAAAGCACTTGCGTCATCATCGATGGGACGACCATCGGCTATACGCTGCAAATCGGCACACAACTCAGTAACCTTTGCACCTGTTACATACTCTACAAGATGCCAAGCATGTGTTCCGATATCGCCCACACAACCGCCTTTTCCACTCTCTTTGGGCGAGGTGCGCCATACGGCATTGTTACCGCCCTTAAGCTCGATACGCTTTGAAAGCCAACCCTGCAAATACTCTACATACACACGACGAACCTTGCCAATCTCACCAGCGGCGATACGCTTCTTCATCTCCTTCACAGCAGGATAACCACTGTAAACATGAGTAAGAGCCAAAGTTAAGCCTGTTGAGTTAACCTTTTCGCGCAACGACAAAGCCTCCTCCAAAGTGAAGGTCATAGGCTTGTCAAGCACCACATTAAAGCCCAAATCGAGCGCACGCGCGGCCGGCTCATAGTGGAATTTATTAGGTGTAACAATTGTAACAAAGTCCATACGCTCATCGGCCGGAAGGGCAGCCTCCTTCTCCAACATCTCCTGCCAAGTGGTATAGATGCGGTTATCGGGGAGATAATACGAACGACCCGAGCTAATTGAAATTTCAGGATTGATACTGAAGCAGCCGCACACGAGTTCAATCTGGTTCTCCATGAGCGCCGCACGACGATGGATAGCACCGATAAAAGCATCGCTACCACCACCAATCATACCCATACGAAGTTTTCTGTTTTTCATTTGATTGTAAGTTATTATTGAGTCTATAAAAATTTATGCAACAAATCTAAATTTTCGTTTACAAATATAATCTTTTTTTTATATTTCTCACCCTATTTTGCCATAAATATTTCTTATTTGATGCATAAAATTGCCATATTACAACATCAGCTACGGCAGTATCCGGCATCGACAGGTGTCTAAACATCAAAAAACCATTGATAACAATACAAAAAATGACCAAAAAAATCTTTGGTCATTTATTTGCACTTGAGAATATTTAGCAAATCAATTCATTCCAACCGTTCCCGTAAGCCAAAACAAGCTCGCCTCAGCAATTTTATACTTTTCGGCTCGGGCCAAAATTTTATCATAGCCCTTGTCGGGGAATTTTCCATCAGCCCAATATAATATCTGATAGGCCTGATTCTGTGCCGAATCCCACTTGTTTATCTGCTCATAAGGATACTGCGACTGCTCCACTCCGAGATATTGCGACATAAACTCAATCATCTTGGGTATTGATCGGCCATCCTCAGATGTCTGGCTGAGAAAATCCACTCCTAACACCTGAGCCATATTACACATACTCAAAGCTATTCGGATATTATATGTGGTATACGAGTAGCTATTTGTGCGAGCCAACTCCTCGGGTTGCGAACCATCAGGCTGCACCTGCTTATAGATTCGACGCTGCATAAATTGCGATATAACTTCGTTTACCACATCTTCACGCCCTGCCATCAGAGCGTAAGCCACAATTTGCGCATCATAGGCCGTTGCATGATTATTTTTTGTAACAGACTCTGCCGTTCCATTTTTACTGGTACGCATCCACTCCACAAAATCATCATACCAATTCTGAATAGCGACGAAATCCGCATCGGAAAAACTCTTTGAACTTCGCAATATTCTTATGGCATCCATCAGGTATACACATCCGTATTTATCAATCAAGCCAAACGAACGCCCCCAATTGTTATTATGCCCCAGCACCACCTGCGCATAGTTCATATTGGGATTCATTCGAGTCTGCGGATCCACATACCACATGCGCAACTGCTCAATCGCCTTTTCCGCATATCGTTCATCAGCGGTAAAATAGTATGCAAGAGCCAACTTGCGAACCATCGACTCCATCTGCCCCATCGCCTTGTTATCAAGATTACGCGCCGCTGCATTGGTCTCGCCATCCTTGCGAATATATGGCAATCCATCAGAGGTTTTGGGATTGGGCCACCAATATGGAGCCATACTAAAATAGTCGTGCTTATCGCCACTGGGCGCGGTCAGACTCTTATCCATCACCGACACAGGCTCTTGATTCAAAAGATCTTCAGTCTCGGCAATGAGTTTATCATAGGCAGCCATATGGAGAAATTTTCCACTCTGGATTTGCGCCCTCGCCTCTTCCATTACCGTTTGATCAAAAGCATACAAAACAGGCTCTTCAAATCGACCGCCACATGATGTCATCATAAACATCACAACTGCCATCAAGCTGATTAGTACCCTACTCATAATATGGATTTTTTAGGTTAGTATGCCACAATACCACCGAAGGCTACTTTCTAGCCTCCTCGTTGTCCTTTTCCAACTTTTCGTCTTCCACCCAATCAAACATAGGAAAACTCTTGCCACCGGCGAGCGAAAAACGGGTATAGGTTATTGGCAATCCGCGCTGCAGAAACTTGGTTTCGTAGGCCGTTTTAACCGACAACTCCGCATCGGCAAAGCCCGAACCGAAAATGTCGTTATTTGAGGCCTCGCACGGTAAATCAAAGTGACGAACCACTTCGTTTGTATAGCCATAAAGGTGCTGTGAGTCGGTCTTGAGATTTATCCAGCCATCACCTGCAAGGAACTGCGCATAATACTCCAAAAATATTGGCGATGTAAGACGTTTTTTTGCACGGCGGGTTTTAAGCTGCGGGTCGGGGAATGTAATCCATATCTCCGCCACCTCACCCTCGGCAAAAAATGAGTTTATAAACTCTATGCGAGTGCGCAAAAATCCCACATTCCGCATACCGTTTTCGGTAGCAGTCTTTGCGCCACGCCACATTCGCGCACCCTTGATATCCACTCCGATATAATTGGCATTAGGATTGCGCTCGGCCAAAGCGATAGTATATTCGCCCTTACCACAACCCAGCTCCAGAATAATCGGGTTGTCGTTTTTAAAGAAATCTTTATGCCAATGCCCCTTCAAAGGGTGATCCTTATGAAAAATATCCTCAAACTCAGGCTGCACCATACAACTGAATGTGAGGTTTTCGGCAAATCGCTTAAGTTTATCTTTTCCCATTGTTATCTTTTTTCAAATATTACTCCTGCTGCCTCTACGCCTATAACATTCTCCACGGGAGTGATACTCACCCCATATACACCTTGTCGGGCAAGATGCACATTTTGACGGTATGGCAAAACAATCTCCTTGGATTCTGCCTCCTTATGCCATTGTCCGACGGTAACAGGCAGGGCCACACGCTCCTCATAACGCAACGAGTCGGGCGTTACAATTACCATATTGAGTTGCAACATCTTCGCCTGAAAACCACTACTCAAACGCAGCACAACACCCATATCATAGAGCGCCGATGTATCTTGATTATCGTATACGAGATCAATCTGCTCGACCCAACCCCTACGACTGACATCAGCCATAGCCACAGAATTGGGATTTATATTGCAACTGCAACAAATGATTGCAATCACAACACCACAAACCCCCGATCTAAGCAACCCGCACAACGACATATTGCGAACCCTCAATCTAATTATTGATTATTCTGATCCGGCCTCTTGTTTTCACGTTTAGGCTGGACTTCTGAACCACCTTGATTGCCCGCACGATTATGGCGATTCTTATGGCGGAAATCTCGTCTATCACCACGTGCCGGTCTTGCGTTACGATGCTCACCTGCACCTGCACCTGCACTATCACCGCCCTGCGCAACACGCTCCGAAGTTGCCTCCTGCGACTGATGCTCACCACCATCATTTTGACGCTGACGAGAGCCCGAACGCTGATCCCTGCGATTGCGACGGCGACGCTTATTCTGATTATCGAAACGTGTGATGCTATCCTCCTCGGTACGGAATGTAGGCTCCTCCACAACGGGGTTGGCATCCCTGTCAACAAGCGACTCAACCTTGCGGCCGGCACGATTCATTGCAATTATCTCACGAACGCGCGAAGTTGGGATGGTCACAACATTCACCATAGCATCCTTACTACTGCTAAACGACATGGTGCGAGCCAATATATCTGTTTTGACAAGATAATACTCACCATCCATAGCCTGCAACGGCTCGCGAACACGAGGCAGAGTTTGGCGTGCATCGGCATATACATCATACTCATACATCAAGCAACACTTCAGCTTCGAGCATTGCCCTGCCAACTTTTGCGGATTAAGCGAAATATCCTGCACTCGTGCGGCATTAGTTGTAACGCTTGAGAAGTTCGATACCCATGAAGCACAACATAGCTCACGGCCACAAGCCCCGATACCGCCTATACGACCAGCCTCCTGGCGGGCTCCGATCTGCTTCATCTCAATACGGATATGGAAACGCTCGGCAAAAACCTTGATCAGCTCACGGAAGTCCACACGACCCTCGGCAATATAATAGAATATCGCCTTAATCTTATCACCCTGATACTCCACATCGCCAATCTTCATATCAAGCCCCATATCGGCAGCAATCTGACGCGACTGTATCATGGTGTCATGCTCAAGCGCAATGGCCTCCTGCCAACGCTCGATATCAAAAGGTCGAGCCTTGCGATAAATCTTTTTGTACTCGCCATTAAATGGAGTGAAACCCGTACGACGAATCTGCTTAGCCACCATATCGCCCGTAAGCGAGATAATGCCTATATCGTGGCCGGGCGACGCCTCGACAGCCACAATATCGCCACGTTTAAGCGGCAAGTTGTTGACATTCTTATAGTAAGAACGGCGCGTATTCTTAAACCTCACCTCAAAAATATCGGTGGGGATATTGTCGGGATACTCTTCGAGCCACGGCGTTTCGTGTAGTTTATAGCAGCCCTCGACAGGCTCTACATGCAACTCCTCATTGCAATCACACAAGACAAAACCTCTGCCGGGTTCGGGTATATGTTTTTTTGTACAGCTCATTATCTTTAGCAAAATTTTGGTAAAGATACAAAAACTTGCGTAAATATGACATCATTAAGAAAAAATCTAATAAATAGCGCAAAAAAATCCCATGGAAGCAATGCTCCCATGGGACAATCATATAATTGTTAAAACCGAATTTTAACGCCAGTAGATACCGAACTCTCTAGCCAAACCAAACTTACCATTGCTCCAATCGCTAATGAACTCCAGTTTGATGTAGCGCGCAGTAAATGGCTCTGCAAATTCCTCAGAATGCTCCGCGCCATTATTCTCCCATGTAAACTTACTAATGAAGGTCCAGTTCTCACCATCAAGGCTGTAATAGGTATTCACATCCTTAACTCGGTAAGAGCCATCACGGTTCATATACCAAAAGCCATTACACTGCAACTCCTTCTGCATGTCGATAGTAACAACTTTGGGATATGAAGTGTTTTTGGGCTGCAGCCACTCTGTTGAAGGATCGCCATCCAACAAGTTCTGCGGTGTACGCTTATCGCCGGCAGGGCCATCGGCAATCCAACCTGTACGGTCATGCTTCTTCATAGCACCCAGCACCTTACACTCATCGTACGGAGAATAGAATATATCCATACACAAGCTGTCGGGCTGATAAATTGCACGATAAGTAATCGGAGTACCACTCTTGTAATCCTCAATCAAGTAGTTACCCTGCAAAGGATTAACCTTCACCATCTTCTGCTCACCCTCAAGCGGAGTATAGGTGATTTCTGAATAGATAGATGTCTCATCGGGCACACCCCACTTAACATCAACCTTCTCGGGCGAACCCTCAATCTCCGATGCAGTTCGAATAGGAGTATTAAGCAACGTACCCTCATACTGCGAACCATACACACGACCGGGAACATCAACATCCATCGACTGACCACCGGTAGCATTGAAAGTTACAATTTGGAACGAATAAGTAGCCTCCTTCATATTGGGGATATCCACATAATACGGACCATAAGAGACCTTTGTGTCGATATCAATATCTGCATACTCGGTCTTATTGTTCCAATATACACGAGCCTTTGTCAAAGTAGGGTCTGCCACCATAAAGCTTATGCGCGCACGCTCACGTCCGGGGTAGAATACTACATCCTGAACTACACCGGCATAATCAATTTTGCCTTCAGCCCAAAACTCTTTGAAAGTCTCATCCATATCACCACAGCCCACAAACGACGTTGCGACCAAAGCCATGGCAAAACACGATATTATTTTCTTAAGTTTCATAATTTCTCTTTTTTAATAGTTAGCAGATATTATTCACCTTCTCCGGTGCCGGGCTCTGTTCCCTCACCTTCACCAGGTTCCTCGGGCTTCGGGCCATTACCATCATCACCGTATAATGTCCACTCATACAAGAACACATATTGAGCATAACCCCATACCGACAGAATCTTAATACGGATATACTCATAAGCATCAAGACCCTCGGGGAATACAAAGTCCTCACCATCAACGCTGGCGCGAACATAATCCTCCTCAGTGCAAGAGCCGAGTGGCAATCCTGAAGGCTTCACCGACTGGAACTCGCCAAGAAGAGTCCAACTCTCCCATGAGCCATCAGCGGCAGGTTCATTACTACCGTAAATCTCATATCGTTTGGGGTGACCTCCGGCCCATGTACCCTGCAATGCTGATGTATTACGCGCGTAAGTCGAGTTGAAACGGGTAAGCTTCACCTTCTGACCCATTGTGAAACAGAAATCCATCGGGAAACCAATCGACAATGTACGGCCACCTGAACTCTTATTGCCATCCCATACCTGACTCATCTTAATCTCCAACTGCGAATTGGCTGTAGTGGGAAGATCGTATGCAGCAAACTTTTTCTTATCAACCTCCACATCATATATAGGAGTGAGGTGGGTATACAAAGTATCTGAATAGTTCTGATACTTATCACGCAGATATACACCATACTCATGCTTAACGAATGTTTGGTTACGCACCTTGAAACTTCCGCTCTCGCTTGAGGTATAAAACATATCGATAGGAGTTACCGAGCCATCCTCCAGACGCTCTACAATACCAATCGCCATATCGGCCTTTGACTCATTCTTAAAGAATACCTCAAGACCCTGATGTGCAGGCACTACCGACAAGTTGTCAAACACATACTTGATGGGGGGATCCAATGGTACGACAACAACACTCTTAGGCTCGCTACGCTTACCATTGCGACCTACGGTAACGATAGAGACCTTATGCTCTGTCACGTCGGCCATACCATCCACCTGAATTTTATTGGTAAACACCGAAGCCTTATTACAACGAACAGTACCGTTCTTGGTTACATACGATGCCTCTACATAATACAACGATGGATCTTTCGGAATCTCATAACTAATTATGGCTCCTCCGGCAACAGCCTCCCACTCGATGTTAGTAACCATCTTGGGGGCGTTATCTCCGCCATCGATCGGACCATTCTCGAATGTTTCGCCACAGCTAGCAAACATGAATGCCGACAACAAAACTAAAATTATATTCTTTTTCATAATCTTACGATATTTAGGCTATTACCAGCCGGGGTTTTGCACAAGATTTTCATTACGTAACATCTCGACCTGCTTAATCGGGGTCAAGTAATCACGCAAAGAGAATGTTTGATTGAAAAGAACTTTAGGACGATAGTAAGATTCGGCATCCCACTGATTGATATCCCAACCAATGATAGGCTTGTTATACTCCTCCAAAGCACGCTTCCAGCGAAGCAAATCCCAATAACGCTTGCCCTCAAATGCAAACTCAATCAAGCGCTCGTGCTGGATAATCTCACGCATACCCTCCTTTGACTTATACTTGCTGGGGTTCTTTGAGAAACCTTCCCATGACTCCTTAACACCCATCAAACCGGCGCGGTTACGAACTCTGTCGATATACTCATAAACCTCATCGGTAGGAGTATCGTTAGCCTCATTCAATGCCTCTGCATAGTAGAGATAGAGGTCGGTCAAACGCATCATAGGCCAGCAATATGGAGTTACCTGATATGCTGTATTAGAGTTAGGAATAGAACCCTCATAGTGAGCATACTTTTTCACGGTGTAACCGGTTACAGAGTAACGGTCCATGTTGATAGCAGCACAAGGCTGTCCCAATTTAGCCTGCACATTAGGCCAATTGTCATAATCGTTAATATCGTAGTGACCATAGCCATACCACATACCGCCATCAAAACCGAGGTGAGCGTAGAAACGAGGCTCACGGTTGATATTGATTTTTGCTGTGGGATAGTCGGGAATCAACAAATATTTGGTCTCCTGATCGGGCATCTCCACTTTGAAACGGTTTGCGTAGTCATACTCCTTATCCTCATCGATAGGCACACCATTCTTCGAGTAGTACAACTCTACCATCTTCATTGTAGGAGCATAGATACCGGCTGTCTGATAGTTCTTATCAGCGGTTGCGGCAATCACACCACGAGGAGTACAGAACTGCTGCATATCCTTTACCAAGCTGTTGGTCTGCGGCCAAAGCACCTCGCTATTGCAGTCCTCGGTAAATGAGCAACGAATATCAAGCTGTGTCTGGATATCATCCGAAATCTGATACTGGAAGAATGTAGGTCGGAATCTGTACAATACAAACTGCTGCTCCTCGGCTGCCTGAATAGCCTCCAAGCAATACTGCGCAGCGGTCTCCCACTTCTCAGCACTATACTCTTGAGAAACGAGCTGCTCACCCTTACCATTATCAAAACCTGCATAATCGGTATTACCGTTGAACAGAGGGCTGGCTACCAACATTGCAGCCTGAACCTTCACGCAACGAGCAATAACCGTGGTAATACGGCCCAACTCGGTGTTGGTCTCGGTGATAATATCGGGCAGATCAGGAATCGCCTCATCACAAAGCTTATAGATAAACTCTGCTACCTCGTCAATAGGACGACGGAAAGGATATGAATCCTCACCATATGCATCCACGGGAACGCTGTGATGAACGATAGGAATAGGGCCATATGAGCGCATAAGCAAGAAGTGATAGTACGCCTTCAAAACCTTTGCCTCGGCTATCCAACGAACCTTCTCATCCTCATCCATATCGGGAACCTTGTGAATGTTGTCGATTAGCTGGTCACAAGCTCGGATAGCCTCAAAACAATCAACGCCACCTTTCTCGCCCTGCCAGAAGTTACCTAAAACATCGTCTACGCTCTGGAATCCGCGAGCCTGCTGCCAGCCGTAAATACTATTATTGTAAGAGATCGGAAACCAAACCTCATCTCCGGCAGTCATAGCGAAATTTCCGTTATGATCACCCTCTTTTGGCAAATAAGAGTAACATGTCGCCAATGCACGCTCTGCTGTTTGGCGAAGAGCAAAGGCATGATCCATAGTCGCAATATTATCAGGCACGATATCCAAGAAACTATTGCAACCCGTCATCGAGAGGAGCATTGCCAATGCAGATATATTATATATAATTCTTTTCATAACGAGTAGTATTAGAGATTAATATTCACACCAACGTTAAATACTCGCTGGATAGGATATCCCAAACCGTTGCCGGCCATCTCGGGATCCCACAACTTGAATTTCGAGAATGTCAACAGGTTAGTACCGCTAACGTATACACGGAAACGTGCATCACGCCACTTGGGAACGCGGATTGTATAACCTACCTCAACAGACTTCAGACGCAAGAATGAACCATCGCGCATCCACCATGTACTACTCTGGGCATTATTTTCCAAAGTAGTTGTACTGAAACGGGGGTGCAATGCATAGATATCGCGATTATCCTCCGACCAATGGCTGTCGGCATAAACCTTCAACAACTGGTGCTCGTTTACGAAAGGTGTGGTTGCATTGTAATCAATCCAGAATGACTCACGTGCCAGACCCTGGAAGAAGCAAGAGAAATCGAAATTCTTCTTACCGAATGAAACACCGAAACCATAAACAATCTCAGGAGTTTGAGGATAACCGATAGGCACCTTATCCAATGATGAAATCTGACCATCACCATTCACATCGTAGTACTTGATATCACCGGCGATATAATCACCGAAGTTCTGATAAGGTGAGTTAGCAACCTCAATATCGTCAACGAACAAGTTCTCGGCCAAGTAACCCCATCTCTGGCTCAAAGGATAGCCTACACGGCTCAACCATGGCGCATCATCGTAACGAGGCTCCTCATAAACAAGATACTCACTTGTTGAATAGGTGAAGTTACCACGAGCCTGAATCCACCATCCGCTGGGGAACGCCTTATTTACGTCCAACGACATATCGATACCCTGACCCTTGGCCTGACCGATATTCGCGCTGGTAGCGGCCATAAGACCCATACCCGCGGGCACATCCTGACGATCCATCAAGATATTCTCACGCTTCTCGTGGTAGTACTCCATCTGCAACTCGATTGCATTGAAAAGTTCCAACTCAAATCCGATATTACTCTTCTTTGAAACCTCCCATGTAATCTGGTTGTTGGCATAACGGCTCAACGAGATACCGTTTATTGTATAACGGTTGGATGCGGGGCCGAATACATATTTATATGAGCTATTATTCATATTAACCTCTGAAAGATAGAGGAAACGTGAGCTACCAATAGCATCGTTACCAACCAAACCATAAGTACCCTTAATCTTCAACTTCGAGATGACCTCCTTCAAGCTCTCTCCCCAATAAGGCTCGTTAGACACCATCCAACCAAAACCTGCTGATGGGAAGAAACCCCAACGGTGATTAGCCGAGAAACGCTCTGAACCGTTGTATCCGAAGTTTGCCTCAAGGAAATAGCGGTTGTCGTAGCCATAAGTTGCACGACCTGAAAGGCCTAGGTTACGATACGGCAATGAAGCCTGAAGCGAACCGGCATTGGTATTGATATTATGGTGTGCTTGGAATACCAGCAAAGCACCGAATGAATGTTTCTCGTTGTTGGTAGTGCGGTTATAGTTCACAGCACCCTCAAAATATGTTGAAGCGGTAACACTCTTCTCGCCCTCTCGATACTCCAAATACTCAGTACCAGACTTATCGTTCAACGCCAACAAATCGTATGTGTTAGCATAACGATCGTAGTTATCGGCCTGATAATAGAACGGGTGGTAGAAACGTGTTGCATCAGCATATGCATAACGCTTGAGGTTAATCATTGCACGGGCTGACAGACCCTTGGTAATGAAATCGAAGTTCTGCTTAAGCTCAAACTGGGTTGAAAGTGTAGTACGAGAATACTCCTTGTAACCCTTCACCATATCGGCATATGGGTTATTATATTTAGCATCACCGTAGTTACCGAAAAGAATATGACCTACATTCTGATATTTCTCAGACTTGGGATAGAAAGCAGGGAACAATACGGGGTTAGACGAAATAATCTGGTTGTAAACGGCTGTACCACCATTCAACGGGCCATTATAGTCGGCGAACTGACCATGCATACGAACAATCATCTCTGTCGATTTTGTCAAGTTGATATTGACATTAGCACGCAATGAGTAGTTCTTAAGGTTAATGTTATTGTTGAAGTTGTTCTCGCCGGCATCCTTCAAGTTACCACCCTCATCCGAGATAGAAGCAGCGACATAATAACGTGAGACCTTACCACCACCGCTGATTGAGAGGTTAGCACGCTGCGTAACTGCCACATCCTTCAACAACATATCCTTCCAATTCACAGCAGGATAGTAATATGGATTAGTTCCCAACGCTGTGTTGTCAATCTTCTCCTGAGAGTAACGCAACAAAGCAAGAGGATCGCGTGATGTTGTTGCATCGTTGGCCATACGCATATATGTAACGGGATCGGCAAACTCTACCTGATCTGTCGGAGTCGAGACAGATGTCTCATAACGGAAGCTTATTTTAGCCTTACCCTCGTCACCCTCTTTCGTGGTAACCAAAATCACACCATTCGCACCACGCGCACCATAAAGCGCAGTAGCGGTAGCATCCTTCATGATTGAGAAGCTGGCGATATCGTCAACATTCAAACGAGCAAGGTCGGTAGATGTCATCTCGATATTATCAATCAAAATCAAAGGATCAACCTTATAACCGAAGGTTGTTACACCACGAATAAAGAAGTCGGCATTATCCTGACCGGGCTCACCACTACGCTGATATGAGATCAAACCTGCCACACGACCTGCGAACGATGTGGTGAAGTTACTTGAAGGAACTTTCAACTCTTTCGGGTTGATAGTACCCACCGAACCAATCACCGACTCTTTCTTCTGCTTTGCAAAGGCCACAACAGTAACCTCCTCCAAGGCACTTGCCGAAGTCTTGAGTTTGATATTCTTAAATTGTGCATCGGTAACAACCACCGACTCTTTCTGGTAACCCAAATATTCAACCTCAAGTGTAGTACCTGTCGCTACATCCAAAGTAAAGTTACCGTTGATGTCTGTTGTCACACCTTTGGTGTCACCCTTAATAATAATAGTCGCACCGGGCAATGGATTATCGTTTTCATCGAGAACACGTCCATTAACTGTGATTGTCTTTTTATCTTGCTGATTATCATTCGCAAACAAGTCGATTGGCGAAATAATCATGCAACACAATGACAACACTAAAATTAAGTACGACTGAACATACTTGTAAAATTGCCACATAATTTTTCTCTTTAAAAAAATAAAAATTGAAGTTTAGGTTCCGGGATGTAAAAAATAGGGCACATCCCATCTTAAAAGTTTGTTGGTCAGTGTTTTTACGTTTCTACATAGGCAAATAATTTTGAATTAATATGTGGGTTAATTATCTGTTGCAAAAAATAAGTTTTACAAAATTAGGCAATTTATTATTAAAAAAAACCTTTAAATAAAAGATAAAACATGCACAAAATGACACTAAAACTATACAAAATGACATTTTCTGGGGGGGGGATTTTTGCCAATTTAGGGGGAATTTATTAAATAATTTAAAGAATTAAATCTTTGCAAGGAAAACAATTTAAAAGATTATTAAAAAATAATAAAACTCCGGAAAAACTTACAAAATGAAACCCAGCGATGCGTTACAATTACGACAAAAAAAACACTCAACCTCAAAGAAGTCGAGTGTCAAAAAAATCCGATATTCAAGCAAAGATAATCGCATCAAATATCACACATGATTGGCCGATTTATATTTCAGCTGACATCCGTTCAAAAAGTTTTATATCACGGCGAACTCTAAGCAGCGTAAGAAGTGCGCATGTCGAAAGGCCAACGATAAAGCCCATCACAAGTCCCATCACCTCGAATCCCGCATCAAAAGCAAGCAGATAGCCCACAGGGATATTAAATACAACATACGATATAAATACTATCGGCATAATTATTTTCACATCCTGCAAACCACGCAGCACACTTATCGAGAGCGCCTGAAGGCAATCCGAGACTTGGAACAGAGCAATCAAAATCAGCATATCGGCGGTCAACTGAATCACCTCGCTGTTGGCTGTAAAGAATGTGGGTATGATGAACCGCAATGACACGAAGATGAGCGCCACCGAAATATTCCACATCAAACCCATCTGAAAAGCCGCATTCACACTACGACGCAGACGCTCGAAATTCCTACGGCCATAAATATGCGAACAGATGATAGTCGTGGCAGAGCCGATGGCAATGACAATCATAAATGTCACATTCATCATATTTACGCCGATCTGATAAGCACTAACCTGCTCGGCACCAAAGGCCAAAACCAACACACCCGCCAACACAAAAGCACTCGCCTCCATAAGCATTTGAAAGGCAATGGGTGTTCCTACCTTCAGTATTTCCCACATGGTACGCAGGCGAATTGTTGCAGCCTTAAACAAACCCGACGTGTAGTTGCGAAAACGCTTGGCACATAGAAAATATGCAATCATCATCACACACTGTACCACACGGGCTATGAGCGTCGCCCAACCTGCGCCCACTGCGCCCATAGGCTCAAATCCGAACTTACCAAAGATAAACACCCAATTCAAAAAGATGTTCACAGCGTTAGAGAGGATTATTGTAACCATCGCTATGCGGGTATTGCCAATGCCCTCCAAAAATTGCTTTGCAGTACCCCATATCATAACAGGGAATATACTCCACACTATAATATCGTAATAGGGCAACGCCATCGTCACAACATCGCTAATCGAGGCATCACCACCCGACCCCATCATCAATTCACCCAAATAGGCAAACATGGGCCTTATAGCCAGCAGCATCGCTGTCGCCAATGCACCCACAAGCAAGAACAATACAGCTCCGTTCTGCAAAAGTTCCGATGCATGTCGCTCCTCGCCACGGGCATATCGCTCACCAACAAGTGGAGTAAGACCGAATGAAACACCCATGGCAGTGATGAAAACTATAAAGAATACACTCGTGGCAAACGACACCGCCGCCAGCGGCACAGGATTCTCGCCACCATAATTACCAACCATGGCGGTATCGGCCAACTGCACAGTTATTTGCCCCATCTGCGACAAAATCACCGGCAAAGCCAATTTCAAATTCTGCTTATAGTAAGGTTTATATTTCGTAAAAAAGTTCATATCCAAAAATCAAATTTTGCCCGCAAAGATAGCAAAAAAAAGCGGCAATCTCAATGATTACCGCATATAGCACCGCCTCAAATGGCATAGTACATTTAATTTATGTGGATGCAACTCCTATTTCGTAATATTAGGTTAAGTATAGGGGCATCAGTTGTATCGAATTAGGTAGACAGGTTAATTGGATTTACAAGATTTCTATTACTTCCTCATAAACCTTTGGGATATCCTTAAATGCAATTCTAAACTTGGTTCCGTGGTTATGCCCTGTTCGTGCATCAAAATCAACATATAGGCTACCTTCCTCAATAGCGTCAATAAATTTATCCATATTTACACGCTTAAGCATCAAAACTCGATTATAGTGAAAATACTCCTTACCACTTTCTCGCTTTACATCAGCCAAAACATAAAAGCAATTGAGCAATTTTGTTCCAGCCTTTGTATATAAATCATTAAAGCCCCAATATGGAATAATGTCAAATGGTCCTAACCCTGCTCGTTGCTCAACACTCTTCAACCACTCACTATGTCTATCACTACATTTTGAGCTGTCAAAGATAAACTCTAAACGTTGCTCTTGTCTATTAACATTCAATTTGAAACCCCTATCTGTGAATGATGTAGCATTTGTAGTACTTCTAAATGATTTTTCATCAACAGGATACTTTTGACCTGCCAACTTATGAGCCCAACCATATTTCGGCAACAACACATTTGGGACTAAAGACAATGCACGAGGAGATGGTTCAACATGGCACAATGTTGTCAAAGAAGATGTATTGGAGCGTTGAGTTTTAAGTTCCCATTCCGCTGCATTTGGAATTGGCAAATTATTTTCTGGAATACCTAGTAAATCTTCCAAAATATTACCAACTGCACCATCGTTTCCTTTACGATAATTCTCTATCCATCCTCTAGATTCAATCTCCTTAAATCTTGCAATCAGTTCTTCTTTAGTAATTAAATGTAGGGCAGTTGTCATAATCTATTCGTTATAAGTAAACAATGTTGGTGCAATATCATTTGAGGTTGAAAGGATAGGTTCTCCTTTAACCGCTCTAATGCGATCCTCTGCAGCATTACAATACGATTGAGACAATTCAATACCAATATAATGACGATTATTGCGAATTGCAGATACTGCGGTAGTTCCTGACCCCATAAATGGATCAAGTACAACTTCTGCATTTGTACTTCCAATAATCCTATCAATTAAAGCAACCGGAAATGGTGCAGGGTGTACATTGTTCGTCTCTTGCATAAACTCCCATACATCCCCAACACTATTGGCTTTAGGAGCTAATTTGAATCCTTTTTTAGCAATTAAATATATAACCTCATAGGTTGGAAGAAAATAGCCACTATTGAAATTTATACCTCCTTTTCGTTTCCATATGATAATTTGTCGCACTGGGAAGTCTTTAACGATTTCTGATCTATCTTGGATTAGCCCATTTTGTACTCTCCACTTATGGTTATAGAAAATAGCTCCATTAGGCTTAACAAGCCTCATCATCTCAGTTAAACATTCTCTTTGCCACTGACAATATTTATCATACGGCATATTGTCATCATAATCCGCATATCCATTGCACAATGCAGCTCCTTCCCATTTTCCACCTCTACCATCTTTCATTCCATTACCTGTGCTATTTTTTAGATTGTAAGGAGGTGATGTTACTACAATATCACAACAAGCATCAGGGAGTTCCTTCATTACAGATAAACAATCTCCACAAAATATTTTATCGATATAGTCAGAAATCATACTCTAAAACGTTACTCGCACAAAAATACGAATTATTCAGTTATAATCAAACATGCAAGATTTTGTTCACGCAATTTTTTCTATTGGTTAAGTATAGGTTCAACAATCATGTGGAAGAGTCTGATTTTCGCCTAATTCCGCCACAGACCTCCGCTAAACCGAGCGTATCTACACAAAAAAAAGCGAAAACCATTCGATTTTCGCTTTTTGTACCCCCTCAGGGGCTCGAACCCTGGACCCCAACATTAAGAGTGTCGTGCTCTACCAACTGAGCTAAAGAGGCATCAATCTATCCGATTGCGAGTGCAAATATAAGGCACTTTTTTATTCTGTGCAAATTTTTTTTAATATTTTTTCAAATTTATTTACACCTCTAATCACTATTCCACTCTCCGCCGGCCTCAACATAAAGCACAGGACGCTTCTGCTCCAGCGCTTTAAGACGCAGATAGCTCTCATAGAGATTTATTCCGTTTGAAGAATCCTCAGCCATAATATAACCGATAACACTGGCGTGACTCTTGGTGGTACGGTATGCAGTCTCTACCCTATCGAGATAAGCCGACTTCCACTTCGGGTCATTCGACTCGTTTCCACCCAAACGACGCGACACGCCACTCTCCTTGGTGTTGATGGGTATTTGTGCAATAACATACATACCCAACGAATCGCACATACGATAGACATTCTGCGGCACAGCTCCCATCTTGAAGCGTACTGCATTATACTGCAACACTCGCGCGCCCAAAATATCCTGCTCGGTGATTTTAAGCGGGTCGAAATCGCAATAGAACAACTCGGTCTTAATACCGTTGATAAGGAAATCGCCCTTATCGTTGGTCTCCACAGTTCTGAAGCCCAACATATGCGACTGATACTCGGCATAACGTCCCTCAATTTGAGTCTTGATATTCAGGCGATAACGCACAGGCATATCGGCACACCAAGTATATACATAAGGGATCGTCGCCATAAATTTCACTGTATCCTCCTCGCGCATGCCGAGCGTAACATCCTTATAACCGTGAGTAACAACAGTTGTATCGGGGGCAATAAGCTCATAATGGATACGGGCAGTCTTTTTATTCAACGCCTCGGTCTTAACAACCATACCCACCTCGACGGTAGCCTTCTCACTATTCATATCGACACGCGTATTATGCACAACATCACGCACCCTGATTGTAGGTTGCGACATCACATACACCTCGCCCACGCGCGGCTCACGATTCTCGACAAAGCACTCCATCTTCTGACTCCAATGCTTCTTGAATATTCTTATCGAGATTGTATTGAGATCCTCTTTTGAAGCCTTCGTTACATTAAATTCGGCGGGAGAGAACGCATTGGCCGCATAACCAACTTTTTTGCCGTTAATTATCACCTCATACGCACCCGAAGCCTCGTCAACATATAATGTCGCCTGACGACTGAGCCACACGAAAGGAATGACATACTTCGAGGTGAACACATAGGCATCCGCCTCCTCGGTTTTGCTCCACCCTGTTACCGGACGCAGATACTTCGATGCCACAGCACCCGCACCGAGGGCTTGTGCCTCCTCTGCCGTGGGATACGACACCGTTTTACTGCGAGGCAGCTCGCGCCCCAAAGAGACGTATTCGGGAGAATCATACTCCTGGGCTATCGCACCAAAGGCGAGCAACGATAAAACTATGCTTAAACAGATATGTTTCATAAATCTTATATATTTCGTATCTTTGCAAAGGCCAAAGTTACGAAAATTTTTATTTTTACGATGGATTCACGCACAAAACTCAACTTTCCGCCCATAAAATTAAACGCTTGCGAAGAACATGGACGTACCATGGTCTACGACAAAGTGCGAAATACCTATATTGTACTCACTCCTGAAGAGTGGGTTCGACGTCATTTGGTCGAGTACCTGATATCATATTGCGGGGCACCTCTTCGCTCCATTGTGGAGGAGTATCCCGTAAACCTCAACTCAATGGCACAGCGTGCCGATGTGGTTGTAATGGACTCCAACGCCGCCCCGCTGATGCTTGCCGAGTGCAAAGCCCCGAATATAAATTTCAAGAGCAAAACTATCCTGCAAGAGGTCTTTTTGCAACTCACCCGCTACAATGCCATAATAAAGGCCCGCTACATCTGTATCACCAACGGACTGCTCCACTACTGCTGGGAGTATACTCCCGATGGCTATAAACCACTAAACGGATTTCCTCGCCTCGACCTATAATTTACATCGGTCGCTTGCGATCCACAAACTCACGAAATGCATCGCGATATGCCGCACTCACAGGCACATGCTCACCATTGTCAAGCAGCACATTTCCCCTCGAATAGCCCGAAACATGTTTCAGGTTGACGATATAGGAACGGTGTACGCGCATAAATAGGTCAGCAGGCAAAGCCGACTCCATATTTTTAAGCCTGAATAGGGTGGTGATACAAGCCCCCTTGGTCAAATGCAGACGAATATACTCGCCCACACTCTCCATAAAAATTATATCGGCATAACGCACCAACGACACCTTGTAATCTGCCTTTATCGAGATGCAATCATTCTCATCACTCTCTGCTATCGGTTCTATTTCCGGAGTGGGTGCTGAAGAGTTTCGCAGTTCATACAACTCCATCAACGAACGAACCTTATCAACCGCATGCGCAAATTCATCAAACGAAAACGGCTTCAACAGATAATCAACAGCATCCAGTCTAAAACCTTCTATCGCATATTCCGAGTATGCAGTGGTAAAGACAATCTGTGGCGGATTCTCCAGTCCCCTCACAAAATCGATACCTGTCATATCGGGCATATTGATATCAACGAAGAGTAAATCCACCTCAATCTTCTCAAGCACCGCAATAGCATCATGTGCACTGCTACACTTTGCCTCCAACCGCAAATCATCGATTCGGTCTATGTAATTCTCGATTTGACGCAGCGCCAACGGCTCATCATCAATTGCTAGGCATCGTATCATTATTCACAGGCATTATTAGTGTCACACTATATTTATCCTCACTCTTATCATCTATATCGAGTGTATATTTCTTACCAAAGAGCAACGACAGGCGCTTACGCACATTATCAAGGCCCACGCCACCCTTCTGAACATTATTATTGGCATGACGGGAATTGCACACCTTAAATACCACATTCTCCTTATCGCACTTCAGGTTGATATGCACAAACGAAGGTTTATTATAGCTCACGCCATGCTTGAACGCATTTTCGACAAAGACTATAAACAACAATGGTGGCACCGAGGTATTCATCGATATCGGATTCTCCACCTCAAAGCGCACATCCACATCGCTGGTGTAGCGAATTTTCATCAAAGCGATATAATTTTCTATAAAACGGATATCCTTCGACAGATTGATTGAAGTATGTTCCGAATCATACAACACATACCGCATCATTTTCGACAACTCGATAACAGTATCCTTGGCCGCCTGCGTATCAATATCAATAAGTGCATGGATATTGTTGAGTGTATTCATGAAAAAATGGGGATTCATTTGATATTTCAGGGCCTCCATCTCTGCCTGAAGACTATGTCGCTTCATATCAATCAGCTTCTTATCATCGTCAATAGCCTTAAACATAAACTTAATACCGCAGTTTGCTCCCATCATAAACAATCCGAGCAGAACATTCCAATACCACGCAAGATCGGTGAACGAAGCTCTACCATGAATAACATACAGATCGCCTCCGGCATAGGGCAGGTAACGCAAACTCTCCTGATAATAGTCCAATGGATAGAATATCAGTGCCAGCATAACTATCGACACCCCCAAATATGCCGCATGCCTCTTCTTCAACAGCAGCTTCGGAGCCAATAACGAATTGTTGATTACGAATATAATACCGTAAGGCAACAATTTACTCCACGCTATGAGTATATTGACCAAATAGACATGCTCCTCCGACATCATCTTGGAGTTCAGAATGGGCACAAGTATGACAACAGTCCACACCAAGAAATAGAGAACACTCTCACCTATGGCAGGTTTATTTGGATTTCGTCTTTTAAACATATCGAACACACTATATTCCTCTCAACCACTAATGTTTTACCGATTTTTCGTTTACCACAAAGCGCATAGGTTTGCCTGTACCGTTAATGCGATAAACGCCATCTGTATATATGACAGCCGAAGTATTCATAGGAATCGTAACCTCAAGAATTATACGATGCTTGCTACGATGCCATGCCGAACGAATAACGCCTTTCACCGTGCGTAGCGACGCCTCTGCCCAATCCATATCTTCAGGGAAATGGGGATGGATGATAATATTCTCAAAACCGGGATGCTCCTCGTCATAATTTATTCCTGCAACATCACTCTGCATCCACGCCGCAATATCGCCAAAGAAGACGTGATTGGCCGACGAATCTGCAAAGTCATCACGAATTTGCCATGTCTCGAGCGGGGTGGTAAAACCCTCTTCAATCCAATTACCCCACGACGGTCTGCGGGTCTGCGTAGCCAGACGATAGGCCGTATCCATATAACCATATTTCACCAACATACGTAATGTATGTTTACTTCCAAGCAATCCAAAATCGCAAATATATCCACTCGTTACAACCGCCTCATTCAGACGTGCCGCAACCAATTTCTCCATACCATCGGGCACAATACCCAACGCCAAAGGCAGTGCCTGTGCAGTAATCTTTCCAATAGAATAGACACCTGTCTGACGATTGAGATACTTGTTATTTATAAGCTCTCGTAAAACTATCGCCTTTGCCCTATACTTGGAGTCATCATTCCCCAACATTCTCGCAAAACGGGCCATCAACAGGTTGTCATAATAGTAATAGCATGTCGATGTAAAATCAGTCGGGGTCTGGGTTTTATAATAACACCAATCACCGATGCCATTTGTGAGCGTACCCTCTTCGTTCTCGTGCGCAGCCTGATATGCCAAATAGCGCTCTGCCATGGGGTATATTTTTCTTATGGCAGTATCATCACCATAATATTTATAAATTGCATCGGGTATTATAAACATAGCAGCATCCCACACAGGCCCGGGCCAATCGCCATAGCCCCATCCGGCACTCGGAATTATACCCGAGATAGTACCATCCTCACGCTGATTGTCGATAAAATCATCCATCCACTTCTCGTAGGCCAAAATTGCATCGTAATTGGTTAATGCTATATCGATACTTACGTGGGCGTCCGCCGTCCAGCCATTCTTTTCGCGATGGGGGCAGTCGGTGGGAATACCATAGAAATTACACAGATATGAACGACGTACAGCGCGCCACAGCTTATTGAACATCTCATTCGAGCAACGGAAATCACCAACCGATTCAAGATCTGTGTGCAGGAAATGCGCCTTAAGACTTGTGCGATTCAGCTCAATAGGCTTATCGGCTCGCACTGCCACGTATTGAAATCCGTTATAATGGAATCGCGGAGTAAAGCTCTCCTCGCCTCCACCTTTAAGAATGAACACATCCTGCTGGAATACCGCATCACCAACTCTCTTGGAATATATATCGATATTACCCATCTGAAGCGTACTATCTGCACGTAACAGCTCTCCATGCTGCATCTCGATACGGGTGCCGGCCTGGCCACTGACAGTCAAAGTGCAAACTCCGGCCATATTCTCGGGAAATATAAACAGATACTCCTTGTCGGATATTTTACGCATAGCCTGTGCATCAACACTCTCGCCTGCACGGATTGGAGGCATCTGTTGTGCCACAAGCAACGGTGATGGCGCATCACACTCCACGGCATACGGATAATTCTCAAACAAGACATCTGCATCATTCCACCCAGCTATCTCTTTTCGGGCATCGACAATATCGCCTGCATAAATCACATTACCCTGCACCTCTCCGATCGCCGTACGCCATGTGCCATCCGACACAATTCTCTGCTCGCCACCATCGGCAAACTCGACAACAAGCTCGCATATCATTTTCGGGCGGCCGCGCCACGCTGCATCCTGAAAATTCCACACAGCCATGCCGGTATACTCGTTATAGAATCCATTACCGAGAGTTGCCGTAATGACATTATTACCCTTGGCCACAAGATTGGTAACATCATGCGCCAAATATAGGTTTCGCTTATTATAATGGGTATAGGCGGGATTTAGCCAATCTTCAGAGACCCTTTGGCCGTTAATCTTCGCATCATAATAACCCGCAGCACTTATATAAAGCGTGGCACGCTGTGGTTCCGACTCAATCCTAAAACCTTTGCGCAACATAGGTGCAGGGGCATAATCTTTATCGAACCCATCGGTAATCCACTTGCCACTCCACTTAATATCATCCAACTTTGCGGTTGCAAACCACGCCACGGGCGAACATAAAATCTCTCTACCCCAGATATCATACGCCCGCACCTGCCAGCAATAACGGCTCTCCGACAACAGTTCATCGGTAGCAAGGCGCACCATCGATTTATTATCTTTAATTCGTCCACTTGTTACAACACATTTGGCGGGGTCTGAAAGTGACTCCTCATCTGTGGCCACACGCACCTCTACACAATGCTGCTGGAAGGCTGACATAGCATCATCAACCCCTTCATAGACCCAAGTCATACGAATGGTATCGCAATCAATAGCTATCGGCTCAACTGCATATTCACAACGCAGATCAGAAATAACGACCTTATCTGCACCGCCGCTGCAACCGCTTGCCACAATCGCCATCAAGAAGAGAATAAGCACATATATTCTCGCACAAAAATCTGATACAACCTTCATCTTTCAACAATTTTCATCTGCTGCCACTTAGCCATATACAGCAGGGCTTTCACACAATACAAAATTACAAAAAAACTATTCAAATGGCAGGTTTTATATCATTTTTTTGCCCCACACGACTCTCATTTATACAGATAACGGGCAATTAACCCACCCTACGATACTCTTTGGGTGACATCCCTACCCTGCGCTTGAAATATTTACCGAAAAAGGTCTGTGATGGAAATGCCAGCTCATCGCTAATCTGTTGAATAGTCATTGTGGTCGATTTCAGCAAAGCTCGCGCCTCCAAAATCACATAACGTTCAACCCACTCGGCCGCCGACGAGCCCGTACACTCTTTCACCACGCGTGAAAGATAACGAGGTGTTATGCATAGCTTATCGGAATAGAATTGCAACTGACGCTCACACCTAAAATTATCTTTCACAAGCTCCAAGAATTGTTTCGACAACACATCGGCACTCGAACGTGCCTTGTCACTCTTATCATGTTCGCGCACCCGCTCCGAGCTATAAAATATAGCCATCATGATATGCTGCACAACCTGCATACGATAGGGATTATCCGTATTACTCAGCACCTGACGCACAGCTTTGATAAATATATTTATTATCTGCTCGGCATGCGCCTCGTCACACTCCACAACGCTGGTCATATTCTTATCGATACGCAACGGAATAGAGCCATTTATATAAACCAGCAGGCTCTCGATGAAACGCTTCGACATCAATACCACATGGGCATTGAAATCGTCACTGACCTTATCAATTGACACTATCTGCCCGGGAGCCAATTTAATAATATGCTGGCTATCAGCGCGCAACTCATACTCCACCATATCGACCTTTATCGTTGCACTGCCCGACAAATGGAATCCAACCAAAAAGAAATCAAATTTATGGGGAGCAGACATCATTTCGGCATAAACACCATACTCCTTCTGTATCTCCGGCAGCACATCCGCATATGTGAATATTACCAATTCGTTTTTAATGGAATCCACCCTCTTCGAAGCCTCCAGATGAGGCAACCAATCATAATACTGTATCATATCTTTATTTTTTACATATTTTTCACATTTCTGCCAACAAATATACGTATTTACAATGTTTTTATTGCCCGATGTGTACTTTTCGACCAAATACACCCACCAATATTCCCACATTCGCACATATCTACATATATTTATACATTATGACGCATATAAAGTAGATTATATTGGCCAAAAAGTACAATTACATACACAAAAAAACACCTTAACGCATATAGCATCAAGGTGTTATCGTGACAATGGTATCGTCTACTCTACTATTACATATCTCACAGCCTGACCCGAAGGATATATTCCATCGATGGTGGCAATTTTATCACTCAATCGCTTAAGGTCGCTGAGTGAATTTACAGGGCGATCATTTATATATGTAATCACAAATCCCTCTTTGATTCCCGAACGGCCAAGCAAACCGTCACGCTCAACGCTAACCACCTGCACGCCGCCACGAATCTCAAGCTTATCGCGCAACTTCTGACCTACATCCGAGAATTTGCCTCCGAGAACCTCGGCAACATCCTTCGTGTCGCGGGTTACAGGCTCGGCCTTGCCAACTTTGTTTTTAAGCGTAACCTCAACCTTCTTATCGCTGTCGTTACGACGGTATGACAAAGTCACCTTGTCGTTGGGACGTCGCTGCGCAATCTTCTCGGTGAGAGTTGATACATCGTTTGTGGGAGTGCCGTCGATTGCGGTAATGATATCACCCTTACGCAATCCAGCCTCGGCCGCAGCACTATTCTCCATAACTTCGTTGATATAGAGTCCGCCCGTTTTCTTAATACCAAGCTCCTCGCCCAACTCCTCGATGAATTGGTCATCAATCACACGATAGCTGATTCCGAGCAATGCACGCTGCACAACACCATACTCTTTGAGATCAACCACTACCTTACGCACGATTGTTTCGGGAACAGCAAACGAATATCCGATATAACTACCCGTAGATGATTTGATTACGGTATTGATACCCACCAACTCGCCGCGAGTATTCACCAGCGCACCACCCGAATTACCCGGGTTCACCGCAGCATCGGTCTGAATAAACGACTCCACACGGAACTCGTTGGGGATAACACCCAGCTGACGGGCTTTGGCACTTACAATACCTGCTGTGATGGTAGACTGAAGGTCAAACGGAGAGCCGATTGCCAACACCCACTCACCCAGACGCAAATCATCAGAATTTCCGAAAGGTATGGTAGGCAAATCCTCGCCCTTAATCTTTATAAGAGCAATGTCGGTTGTGGGGTCAGTACCGACCAACTCGGCATCGAACGTGCGGCCATCGTTAAGCTTTACCTTAAGCTTGGTAGCCTCCTCGATAACGTGGTTGTTTGTTACGATATAACCATCATCCGATATAATCACTCCCGAACCACCTGCACGCTGCTCGCGGGTTTGAGGCTCGCCATAGCCCCCACCGTAACCATAAGGTATACCGAAGAACTCATAGAAGGGGTCATAACCCTGACTACGACGACCACCGCCATACTGCACCTCCTTTATAGCCTCGATATTGACAACCGCTTTCACCGCATTTTCGGCAGCATATGTCAAATCGGGATATTGTTCGGCCTGATATGCCGTAAAATGGTTGCCTGCCGAAGTAGTATCACCACTCCACGAACTTACCGTATGGTGTCCCTCCGAATAGATATTATTTTTATTAAGGTAGTTACTTATACCCCATGCGGTTGCTCCGCCAATTGCAGCCGACAACATGGCTGCTCCACAAATTAAAAATGCCGTCTTTTTCATAATAACACAACAATTCATTTACTTGTTTACAATTCAAAATTAGGCAATTTTCTTCATAGGCAAAAATTTATTCTCAAAATTCTTTTGTATACAAAACGACCATTTCCCCCTTTTTAGTATATAGCACCGATATTTTTTTGTCTGCCATCTTGCAATTTCATATTTTTTTACCTACTTTTGTGTAAATCTTTGGGTTATGGGTAATATCATGAGCATATCTCGCAACCATATCTGGGATACAACCATCTCGGACAGCACGATTTTTGCCCCCCCCCTATAAGCTTCTAACATCCTATAAATCAGCACAATACAGCTATTCATACCCGATGACAACTTCATCGGGCAAAATTCGTATATACATCAACTAACAAACAATTAAAATTATGGAGAAAAAAAACTATGTTGCACCCGAAGTTGAGGTGCTGGAGATTGCAGTAGAGCAAGGCTTTGCTCAAAGTGGAGTTGGCGGAGAGCCTAAGTTTGGCGGATTTGGCCCTGAGGATGATTGGTCTTAAACCAAAAAATTAAGTTCAAACTAAAAAATGGAAAATATATAGATTGAATGTTGTAGAGTTCGTCACCCCACCGAGCCGATAGGCGAGGAATGGAGTCTCTATCGTCGATTTCAGAAAATATCTATACAATATTAGAGATTCCAATCATCACTCACTTTCTGCTCGTGATGTGGAATGACGTAATGCAAATACAACATGAAAGTATATATTTCCGAAGAAAATTAACTATTAAATTACCAATTAGAGCGATGAAAAAATTTATTTATGCAATAAGCGCACTTGCCGTAATGTTTGCCGCAAGCTGCTCAAAAGATGATTCAAATGCACCTGCCGAATATCAGGTGGTTGTAAATATGGATAAGCCGAGCTTTGGCGAAGGTGTTCGTGCCGCACGTACCACATGGGAGAATGGCGACGAAGTGTATGTAGTTTTCAATGGAGATGTTGAAGCTGCAAAATATTTGAAACTCACCTATAATGCAGGCACATGGTCTTCAGAGTGGGCCGGAACGACCGCCGCAGAGGTAGCAGCCAAAGAGACCAAAACTTTGGCGGCAGGTTATATGAATGTCCCCCTTGCGAAAGCTCCTTATTATTATTCTTTTATTGATGCATTGAAGTTTGATTCAAGCATCTCTTCAGTTGGTGTGTGTGTTATGCTGTGCAATAATGGTACATATACCGTTTCTGGCAACACCATTACTTTGGATATTACAATCAAACCCGTGGTTGCTCAAGTGACAGTTCGCGGTATCGATGTAGCGGATAACTGGGTGCTCAAATGTGATAAATTAACACGAATTCCTGACTTCTCTGTTTCTACGAATATGTGGATTGGTGAATCAGCAGGCGATCATGATGAAGAGCTTTATGGCTTTGCAAATACGGATGGTGTTTCGTTCTATGGTAGACCTTATCAAACATCTACTCCCACATCGTTGACATTTACTCTTACAAATGGCGTGAAGACCTACACTCGCACATTTACCAACAAGACTCTCGCAAAAGGCGATGCTATCATTATGGATGGCCCGTCTGCCTCTTCTGATTGGGTGGACGTAACAGAGTAAAACATATAATATACCACTTAAAAAAGCCGCTGGCAAATGCCAACGGCTTTTCTATTTATATATTGTAGGGCGGATAGCCGCCCTACATATAATCGGGGATTACTCCTCCATCAAAAGCTCCAACATCTTGATTGAAGACTTGGCAATAGGAGTACCGGGGCCGAAGATAGCGGCAGCACCATCCTGATACAACTCATCGTAATCCTGTGCGGGGATAACACCACCCACAACAACGATGATATCCTCACGACCCAACTTCTTAAGCTCGGCAATAATCTGCGGAACCAAAGTGAGGTGACCTGCTGCGAGTGATGACACACCTACGATGTGAACGTCGTTCTCCACAGCCTGCTTAGCAGCCTCCTCGGGAGTCTGGAACAAGGGACCCATATCCACGTCGAAGCCAAAGTCAGCGTAACCTGTTGCTACAACCTTAGCACCACGGTCGTGACCGTCCTGGCCCAACTTGGCAATCATAATACG
>JAGBIC010000038.1 GCA_017935185.1 Alistipes sp.
AAGAGATTAAGAAATGGATATTTTAACAATTGTTGTTGCGATAGTTGCCTTTCTGGTGGTAACACTGCTTTTGGTGGCGTTGCTTCTCTTTGCAAAGGCTAAACTTACATCTTCAGGAGATGTTACTATCGATATAAATGATGGAAACAAAGTCTTGACCGTAGAGGCAGGTTCAACCCTCTTGAACACTCTTACAGCCCAGGGCATCTTCCTGCCTTCGGCTTGTGGTGGTAAGGGTGCTTGCGGTCAGTGCAAGTGTCAGGTGCTTGAAGGCGGTGGCGAGATTCTTCCTACCGAGACAGGCTTCTTCAACCGCAAGCAGATTCAGCAGAAGTGGCGTTTGGGCTGCCAGGTGAAGGTTAAGGAGAATATGAAAATTGCCGTTCCCGCATCTGTTCTCTCAATCAAGAAGTGGGAGTGCGAGGTGGTGTCGAATCACAATGTTGCTACCTTTATCAAGGAGTTCGTTGTTAAGTTGCCCGAGGGTGAGGATTTGAACTTCCGCAGTGGTGGCTACATTCAGATTGATGTGCCCGCAATCACTGTAAACTATAAGGATATCGACGTTGATCCCGAGTACCGCGAGGATTGGGAGAAGATGCACGTATTCGATCTTCAGATGGTTAACCCCGAGCCGCAGGTGCGCGCCTACTCATGCGCTACATATCCTGCCGAGGGTAACGTAATCAAGTTGAATGTTCGTATTGCTACTCCTCCGTTTGATCGTGCGACAGGTGGCTTTATGAAGGTTAATCCTGGTGTTTGCTCGTCATACATCTACTCACTCAAGCCGGGTGACAAGATTACTATCTCGGGCCCTTATGGTGAGTTCTTCTTGCCCGATAACTTGCCCGATACCCAGGAGTTGGTATTTATCGGCGGTGGTGCAGGTATGGCTCCTATGCGTAGCCACTTGATGCACCTCTTCAAGACCGAGAAGACCAAGCGTCCCGTTACCTTCTGGTATGGTGCCCGCTCACTCAAGGAGGCATTCTACTTGGAGGATTTTGCCGCTATCGAGAAGGAATTCCCCAACTTCAAGTTCCACTTGGCTTTGGACCGTCCCGACCCCGCAGCAGATGCCGCAGGTGTTGAGTATAAGGTAGGTTTCGTTCACAATGTATTGTATGAGAACTATCTTAAGAATCACGACGAGCCCGAGGGTTGCATCTATCTGATGTGTGGACCTCCGATGATGGCTTCGGCTGTTGTGAATATGCTCGACAGCCTTGGAGTTCCCGCAGAGAATATCCTCTTCGATAACTTCGGCGCATAATAGCATAAAGCATGTAAAAGCCCGCTTAATTCTTTTAGGCGGGCTTTTTTGTGTTTATAGGGCAGAGGTGGAGATAATTGGGTAGATTGGGTAGATTTTGATTGGATTGGCTACTTCGTAAGCCCATATTTTGCTCTCTATGCCATTGGTTTGCAAGTAAACTTGCACCAAGGCATAAAAAACAAAAAGATGTCTTTCGACATCTTCTTGCTCCACTTGGTTAGTCGGGATGACTGGATTGGCTACTACGCAGATTAAAATCTGCTCCGCTTAACGCCTTTCCAGTCCCGCTTGCCGCGGGGGCACTTAAAACCCACCTCTGCAAGAAGATTGCTTCGCAACCTACTTTCGTTTTCCACGCCTTTGGTTTGCAAGTAAACTTGCACCAAGGCATAAAAAACAAAAAGATGTCTTTCGACATCTTCTTGCTCCACTTGGTTAGTCGGGATGACTGGATTCGAACCAGCGACACCACGCCCCCCAGACGTGTACTCTAACCGGGCTGAGCTACATCCCGAGATACATTTTCAACACTTTCAGCGGGCGGGTCTTCCGCGAAAGTAGCGAGAGAGAGACTTGAACTCTCGACCTCATGATTATGAATCATGCGCTCTAACCAGCTGAGCTATCTCGCCATTGCCTAAATGCGAGTGCAAAGATAAGCTATTTTTTTTATGGTGCAAAATATTTTGCAAAAAAATGCACTCAAAAATGAATTTCTTCGGCACATATTTTGTCATAGCCATACAAAACAAAATTCTATGAATAGTGTAAATACTTCGGCACGAATGGTTAACATGTTGGCAGGCATTGCTTTGCTGATAGGAATCTCGGTGGAGGTGCTGACGGGCAACCACGACACCTACTCCGAGTGGTATATGTGGCTACAACTTATCGTATGCCTTATTTTTATGGTTGATTTCGCTGCGGCGCTCACCCGAAGCGACAGCGACCATCGCCATTACATGCTAAATATCCTGTTATTCCTTATTTCAATCCCATATCTGAATATCCTGCATTGGCTGGGTGTGACACCCGAGCGCGGGGTGGCGTTGTCGGTTGGCGCGCTGCCGCTTTTGCGCTCGTTTGTGGCTATGGGTGTGGTTGTGCAGTGGTTTATAACCGAAGGGGCGGGGCGCATCTTCGGAGCTTATATATTTACGGTGGTATGCTTTACCTACCTTGCAGCACTGATATTCTATGACTATGAGGTGACCGTAAATCCCCATCTGCATGGCTTTGGCAACGCCCTATGGTGGGCATGGATGGGTGTTACGACCGTCGGCGCAGCCATCTTCCCCGTCACGACAATAGGAAAGGTATTGGCTGTGCTGCTGCCGGCGCTGGGCATGATGTTTTTCCCGATTTTTACCATATATGTCACCAATATATATGATATAAAAGGTAATGACGGCAAAGAATGATTTGTGTTTCGGCTTTTTATGCTAATTTTGTGAAACGGTTTGCATGGGCAGGCTGTTCGATAGTTAATTTCAAGCCGAATGAGAAGGATATTTTTACTCTTAGTATTTACATTTATTATATCAGCCGTATCTGCCGACCACGACAATGCTGCCGAGGTTATCGACGGACGATGGATGAAGTCCCACTACACCAAAGCGGAGTATATGATACCAATGCGCGACGGTGTCAAACTTTATACTGCCGTATATGCCCCAAAAGACAAAAAGCGCCTGCACCCCATTCTCATGCAACGCACACCCAATGGCTGCCAACCTTATGGCAAGAAGAATGTTACCCTGTGGGAGAGGGTGGAATATCATAAATATCTGCGCAACGGTTATATTCTTATCTTTCAGGATGTGCGTGGCAAAGGAATGAGCGAGGGTGAGTTCGTCTTCATGCGTCCATACATCGAAAATAAGCAAGGTTCTGCCCATACAGACGAGAGCAGTGACACCTACGACACCATTGAGTGGTTGATGCGTAAAATAAAGAAAAACAACGGGTATGTCGGCCTCTATGGTTGCATGGAGGAGGGATTCTATGCAATCATGGGAGCTGCATGTGCTCACCCTGCAATAAAGGCTGTTTCGCCACAAGCTCCGATAGTCGGATGGAATGATGGCTATGTGCGCCGCAACGGAGCATTGGCGCTCAAAGACTCCATATCGGAGGATGTTATAGCTCACGCCGCCTACGACGAGTGGTGGCAGGCCAGAGATATTAAAAAAGCCGCCAAGCGACTCTCTGCACCGATAATGCTTGCGGGTAGTAGCTATGACACCGCAAACCCCTATGGGACATGGCTGGCATATCAGGCTGTGCGCAGCGAGAATCCAACGCTTGATTGTCGTTTGGTGATTGGCCCATGGAGTTGGGATGCATGGCATAATGCAGGCAGCTCCGATAGTCAAACTTCTGACGAAGATTTTTCACCACAACAGTTCCGAGACGAGATGGAATTTCCATTTTTTGAGCGTCATTTGCGAGGTGTCGAGGATGGCGAAATGCCGACAAAATCGCTTATATACTTCACGGGCGAGGAGTGCTGGCGCGAGATGGATTATTGGGATTTGGCAAAATCTGACACCATGAAACTCTTCTTTCATGAGGATGGGGCACTGCGACAAGATCAATCCGCCGAGATAAATTCATACAGCTCGTATTTATCCGACCCCGTAAATCCCGTCCCCTACACCGTCGGCTCCACTGATGCTGCAAATTCAGAGCCAAGGAGCGATGTGGTGACGTTTATCTCGTCGGTCTTGGAAGAGGATATTACGCTTGTAGGCAATATTGCAACAGAGCTATATGCCGCACTATCGCAGAGCGATGCCGATTTTATTGTGAAGGTGATAGATGTAGGCCCAAATTGCGAATACGAACGACTTGTTTGCAGCGATATCATGCGTGGCAGGTATCGTAAATCGGCGACAGCGCCCGAGCCGTTCAGCGCAGGGCAAATCGAGAAGATTGTCCTAACAACCCCTGCGACACCCCACACTTTTATGGCGGGACACCGCATAAAGATAGAGGTGCAGAGCTCGTGGTTTCCGCTTTACGAGCGCAACCCGCAACAATATATCGACATCGACAAGGCTGCGGCAGATGATTACAAGCCTTGCGAGGTGAAGATTTATCACGACAAGGCGCACGCGTCAAGCATTACTTTTTCCATAATGCGATAATGTGCCATTCGCAGCAAAATAACTTTTCCTAAAAAATAAGGGCTGTCAACTACAATATTGACAGCCCTTCTGCTATTTATAAATCAGATTATTCAATCTCTGCAAGTATTGCATTTGCGGCAACCGCATCGCCCACATTTACAATCACCTGCTTCACTGTGCCTGCATAGTTGGTGGTGATATTGTTCTCCATCTTCATGGCTTCAAGCACAACGATGGTCTGACCACGCTTCACCACATCACCAACCTTTACACATACATCGATGATACGACCCGGCAGGGGAGCCTCCACAGTCTTGCCTGTGATTGGCTGAACCTGTGCAGCAGCAATAGCAGCCTTCTCCTCGGCCTCCTTCTTTGCCAATGTAGCAGCCTTGGCATCCTCGGCAGCCTGTGCAGCAGCAGCGGCCTGCTCGGCCTCATACTCCTTCTTCTTCTCGTTTGTGAGGAAGTTTTTGGCTACCAGCGGGAACAACTCAAGCAAAAGAACCTCTTTCTCGTTTGCTGCAAGCAACTTGCCACCGGCCTCGGGTACTTCGGGATTGGGTTGCATCTTGTATTTTGTGGTATCGTAGGGAATCTCCTCGCGGAAACCGCAAATCTTAAAGCGGAACTCGGGGGCAATCTTCACGGGAGTGTGGCCATAATCACCCTTCACCAAACCGATAAACTGCGAGCTCTTGTTGGTATACATCTCGCGGCCTGCCTTCTCGTCCATAGCGCAGTTTACAGCCTGTGCGCCAACGATTTGAGAGGTGGGAGTTACCAACGGCGGCAAACCTGCCGACAGACGTACCGAAGGAATCAGCTCCATGGCACGAGGCAGAATATCCTCCGACTTAAGTTGCTTGAGCTGTGCAACCATGTTTGAGTACATACCGCCTGGGATCTCGGCCTTCTGAACCAACTCGTTGGGAGCGGGGAATCCGAAATAGGCCTCAATCTTCTGGCTTGCCTCAAGCAATGCATCGAAATTCTCGGCCTTGGCAGCCGCAACAGCCGCATCGAAATATTTGTCGGCAGTATCCGAGAATGCGAAACGGTTGGGGCGGGGTTTCTCGGCACCGAATACCGAAAGCTCAAGCTCCTTGCGGATAACCTTCAACTCCTTGTTGATCTTATCGACAGCCTCCATATTTACACCGAGCTCGATGCCCATCTTCTGACAGAAGACATACACAAGCTCAAGCGCAGGGGCTCCTGTGCCACCGGCAAACCACCAACAGTTGGTGTCAACAACATCCACACCGGCTGCAATGGCTGCAAATACCGAAGCCAAACCGTAACCCGGGGTAGAGTGGGTGTGGAAATCGATAGGCACATCAATATGCTGCTTGAAGAGCTTTACAAGACGGCTGATACGTGCAGGGGGAATAAGACCCGACATATCCTTGATTGTAATCATATCGGCTCCCAACGCTGCCATCTGCTTGGCCTTATTGAGGAAATATTCGTCAGTAAATACGGGCTCGGGGTTCTTTTTGCCCATCAGACGCTGCCAGAAGCTCAGTTGGGGGTATTTGGGATCGACAGTATAACATACGGCACAATCTGCAATACCGCCATACTGCTTGACATATTTGATGGTAGACTTGACATTATCTACATCGTTCAATGCATCAAAGATACGCATGATACCCAAACCGCTCTGAATGGCGTTACGGCAGAAGCCGTCGATAATCTCGTCGGTATATGGCGCATAACCGAAAAGGTTACGACCGCGAGAAAGAGCCGTCAATTTTGAAATATCACCAATCTCATTATGTATGCTTTCGAGTCGTGTCCAGGGATTTTCGCCCAAATAACGCATTACCGAATCGGGCACAGCACCGCCCCAAACCTCCATTGCAAAGAATCCTGCATCCTTATAATAGGGTAGACAACGATTGATTTGCTCCTGCGTCATACGGGTCGCAAAAGACGACTGCTGGCCGTCACGCAGCGTAAGATCTCTAATTTTAAGTGTTTTAGACATAGGATAAATATTTATGTATTAAAACGTAATAATTTATGTTTGCCAACTAACCTTTTTTATGGAGCCCTTTTGCTCCACACAAATATATAAAATTTATTCGAGTCTGCAATTTTTTTGTGGCTAATTCGTATCTTTGCACGACAATAAATGATGAAAATGTGGCAAAATTGACCTAAAAAAGGCAAAATTGCAGTCAATAACACTATAAATATAATGTCACCCTACCTTATATTGGTTATAATTTTAGCTTATATGTCTCTGCTCTTCGTCGTCGGATATATTTCGGGACGAAACGCCAATAACGAGGGATTCTTCATCGGCAACCGCAAAACATCGTGGCATATGGCCACTCTGGCAATGATTGGAGCTGCCATGTCGGGCGTTACATTCATCTCTGTCCCGGGCTCGGTTGCTGCCGACAGCTTCTCGTATATGCAAATGGTGGTGGGGTTTACCATTGGTCAATTTGTAGTTGCTTTTATACTCATTCCTGTCTTTTACAAGAGTAAAGTCACCTCGCTATACGAATATCTTGATAACCGTTTCGACCAAATCACACACCGAACAGGTGCGTGGAGTTTTCTGGTTGCGAAGATAATTGGAGCAGCCCTGAAGATATATATAGTTTGCGCTGTGATGCAGACTATTGTATTTGATTACTTCAATCTACCATTTACATTAAACGTGGCGATTGTCATCGGTCTGATATGGCTCTACACCCACTCGGGCGGAGTGCGCTCGCTAATCGTTACCGACACACTGCAATCGGTATGCCTTGTTACAAGTGTATTGTTGTGCATTTGGTTTATTTGTAGACAAATGGGACTCGATTATGCAGGTTGCATCAACCTTGTGAAAGAGTCGGGGGAGTCGCAAATGTGGTTCTTCGACAACCCTTCGTCACCACGATATTTCTGGAAAATGGTTGCGGGCGGCGCATTGTCTCTCGTTGCAATGACAGGCCTCGATCAAGATATGATGCAGCGCAACATGAGTTGCCGTACCATGAGGGAGTCACAGATAAATATTGTCCTTACGGCAATATGCCAGATATTTGTAATCCTCCTGCTGCTGGTTTTGGGATTGGTTATTTATCGGTATATCGACTACGCCGGACTGGAAATGCCCTCACGCGGCGACGACGCTTTTGCACTTGTGGCTATTCAAGGAGAAGTTTCGATAATAGTTGCTATTGCATTCATTATAGGAATGATATCATCCACCTATTCGGCGGCAGGCTCGGCCTTGACATCCCTAACAACGTCCTACACAATAGATGTGTTGCGTGCCTCCGAGATGGATGAGCAGTCGCTCACAAAACTCCGCAAAAAAGTGCATATTGTCATGGCGCTGATATTGGCAGTTGCGGTAATCGTTCTAAATCTAATCAGCAGCGACAGCGTGATAAACCTGCTTTTCAAGGTGGCCAGCTACACATATGGGCCAATCTTGGGCTTGTTTGTATTCGGACTCTCATGCCGCCGCCGCTTGCGCTCGAAGTTCCTGCCTGTAATCGTAATTCTGTCACCCATCGTAAGTTTTGCCATGCAGCATGCCACCAAAGCAATATTTGAATACCATATAGGTTTTGAGCTGTTGGGCTATAATGCATTATTTACTATCTTTGGACTCTGGTTAATATCGTATAAGAATGAAAAGGAGATTAAATAACATACTACTCATTGTACTACTGCTGTTTGCAGCGTTCAATTCAACAAATACTTTAGCGCAAACACTCTCTACCAATACCCGTCTTGAAATCTCCGACATGCTCACGCGCATAGTCAGTCGTGAAATTCTGGGTGGCTCGGCAAAGGTCGACAGGGTGAAAATTTCGGGTGATAGAATCGACATAAACGCCTCGATAGGATTGTCGTACTATCCTTTCCGCGAAGATAATGTCGAGGCTATATATGACTCTGTGCGCATGCTCCTGCCTGAGAAGTATGCATCGTATCGCCTGACAATCATCACCGACAACCATAAGATTGAGGAGTTGATACCCCTATATTATCGCACCAAGGCCGACAAGAGCATTCGGTTCAAGAACGAGACCACACAACCGCTGGTCAGCAAACTCTCTTCGCTAAACCGACCGACAGAGGGCCTTTCGGGGCGTCATATCGCCATGTGGCAGAGCCATGGTCGCTATTTTGAGCAAGATGAGAATTTGTGGCGCTGGCAACGCTCAAGATTGTGGGAGACGGTGGAAGACCTCTTTACGCAGAGTTTTGTACTTCCATATCTTGTTCCCATGCTCGAGAATGCGGGTGCAAATGTGCTGCTGCCGCGCGAACGAGATACGCAGCTCAACGAGGTGATAATCGACAACGACGAAGGTATTGACGACAGCCGATATGCCGAGAGCAACGGCTCGCAAAAATGGCAGGCAGGAGGCAAAGGATTTGCCCACAAGAGAGAGGTATATGTAACGGGGCAAAATCCTTTCCATGATGGAACTACGAGAATTACCGAAACAATAGCTTCAGGTAGTGAGTCGGTTGCTCAGTGGCATGCAACACTGCCCGAGGCGGGCCGCTACGCGGTATATGTTTCGTATGAGAGTTTTGGCAACGAGAGTTCGCAGGATGCCGAATATACTGTTCATCATCTGGGTGGCGAGAGTCGCTTTGCCGTAAATCAGACCATGGGTGGCGGTATGTGGATCTATCTCGGCCATTTCGATTTTAAGGCGGGCAAAGAGCAGGTGGTCGTTTCGCTAAGCAACAATTCAGCCGTAGCAGGCAAGAAGATATCGGCTGACGCTGTAAAAATTGGCGGTGGCTACGGCAATATAGCACGTATCCCGTCGGCACATCTTCAGCAGGATGACATCATCTACGAGGCTACAACAAGCGAGTATCCCCGATTTTGCGAGGGGTCACGCTATTGGCTGCAGTGGTCGGGCTTTGAGGAGGATGTCTACACGCCGAAAGAGAACAAGGACGACTATCGTGACGACTATATGTCGCGCGCCCACTGGGTGAATGCCGTTATGGGTGGCTCGGAGCGTCTGCCAAAGGAAAAGGGCAAGGGTATTCCGCTTGACATGGCGCTGGCGTTCCACTCTGATGCGGGCGTAAGGCTCAACGACGATATTATAGGTACACTCGGAATCTACTACACCAAAGACAACAAAGGAAAGTTCGAGGGTGGGGCAGACCGATATCTGTCACGCGACCTCACTGACATGGTTATGACACAGATGGTCAGCGATATACGCTCAACCATGGAGCCCAACTGGAGTCGCCGCGGAATGTGGAATCGCTCATACTACGAAGCCCGAGTTCCGTGCGTGCCGACAATGTTGCTGGAGTCGATGTCGCACCAGAATTTTGCAGATATGCGCTATGGCAACGACCCTCAATTCAAATTTCTGGTGAGCCGAGCAATATATAAAGGTATTTTACGCTATCTCTCAAGCCAATATAATGTGCAATACACCGTGCAGCCGCTGCCTGTCGAGGCTTTCAGCATAAAGTGGGCCGACAAGAGTTCGGCAGATGTCATTCTCGAATGGAAGGCTGTCGAGGATGAGCTGGAGGTGACGGCCGATGCCGAATATTATATCGTCTACACCCGCATGGATGACGGTTCGTTCGACAATGGTAAAAAGGTGAACGGCACCTCAATCAAAATGACGCAAAAGGTTGGCCACACATACAGCTATCGTGTGACAGCGGTCAACAAGGGTGGCGAGAGTTTCCCCAGCGAGACCCTCTCGGCACACAAAGTGGCAAACCACAAAGGCAACGTGTTGGTGGCGAACGGCTTTGACAGGGTGGGTGCGCCGCTAAATATTCAGGGTGATTCGCTGGCTGGATTCTACAACCACTACGATGCGGGAGTGGCTTATCTCGAGGATATCTCCTTCATCGGCGAGCAACGTGTTTTCGACCGCTTGCTATCCCGCTCCGAGAATGATAATATCGCCCTCGGCTCAAGTTACAGCGACTACGAGACACAAGTCATCGCCGGCAACAGCTTCGACTACACCACGGTGCATGGCAGTCCCATCGTAAAAGCGGGATTCTCATATTGTTCGACAAGCGTTAAGGCCATCGAGCAGGGTGGTGTCGATTTGTCGGATTTTGATATTATCGACCTTATTTTGGGCAAGCAACGCTCGACAACCATCGGCCGTGGCACATCGGGAGTGAAGTTCAAGGCCTTCACCAGCCAGCTGCAAGATGCGTTGCGCAACTTTACCAAACAAGGTGGTTCACTCTTTGCATCAGGATGTTACGTTGCAAGCGACTTGTGGAATGGCGCAGAGTCCGACTATCAGGAGAAGGAGTTTGCCCGTCAGGTGTTGCACATCTCGCACAATGGCGATATGGCCACACGCCGAGCTATCGCCCGCATAGTAGCATCACCCATGCACATGGCTCGTGCCGATGTGGAGTTCAACCGCGAGCCCTCGCGCAAGATATACTCGGTGGAGTCGCCCGGATGCATAATTCCATATGGCCGTGAGGCATTTATTGCGATGCGATACCCGACCAACAACCAGTCGGCGGCTGTCGGCTACAAAGGCAAGGAGTATCGTTCGATGGTTATGGGCTTCCCGTTTGAGACAATCCTCGACCAAGCGGATCGCGACATGCTCATGCAGGGCGTTCTGAACTTCCTCTACAACAACGAAAGCGAGAAGTAACATGGCCACTATATCACAAAAAGTCCGCACATGGTCAATGCCTTTCGGCATGGCGGCAGGACTGCTTTTTTGCAGACCGATAGCGTGGGTTGACGATATTACGTGGGGTATAATGACCCCCATATTTATCGCCACAATGCTGTTTTTCACATTCTGCCGAGTGGATGTGCGAAACATCCGCCTATCGATGATGCACCTCTGGCTGCTGATTTTTCAGGCGGTGTGCAGCATAGCCATCTATTATATTTTGGCAGGGTGGAACGATGTGATAGCGCAGGGAGCTATGATATGCGTTCTTGCTCCCGTAGCTATGGCGGCGGTGGTTATCGGCGGCATGCTCGGCGCAAACCTCGAAACGATGGCGGCCTACAGCCTGCTGTGCAACCTCTTTATAGCACTCTTTGCACCTTTTGTGCTACACACGTTTGGCAATGGCGAGTGTACTATGATGCAGATTCTTCACAAGGTAGCGCCTATGCTTATCGCGCCCTTCGTTGTGGCGCAGCTGTGCCGATTGTGGCTGCCGAAGGTGAGTGGCTGGGTGGCAAGCAACAGCCATATCTCGTTCTATATATGGCTGGCATCACTTACGGTCATCGTCGGCCGCACAACCTGCTTTCTGCTTGACCATCAGGAGGCCGACCGCCTCACCGAGATAATTCTGGCCGCCACAGCCTTTGTAATTTGTGTGACGCAGTTCCTCGTTGGCCGCCGCATAGGCCGCCGCTATGGTGACACGGTGGCAGGAGGGCAGTCGCTCGGACAGAAAAATACGGTTCTGGCGGTGTGGATGGCGCAGTCGTTCCTCGACCCGATATCGTCGGTAGCCCCCACAGCATACATCGTATGGCAAAACCTTGTAAACTCCTACCAGCTCTACCGCAAGGGCAAAAGCGAGGAGCGCACAGCAAAACAGTGACAAGTCATGGCAAAACAAAAGATTGAAAAGACCAACGCCGCCCGCCTGCTCGACAGGGCAAAGATAAAATATGAGTTGATACCCTATATGGTTGACGAGCAGAACCTTGCAGCCACCCACGTAGCCGAGCAGCTGGGTGAGGATATAGCCACCGTTTTCAAGACGCTGGTGCTCGTGGGCGACAAGACAGGGCATATAGTGTGTGTTGTGCCGGGCAACCACGAGGTAGACCTTAAGGCTGCCGCGCGGGTGTCGGGCAACAAGTGGGTGGAGATAATTCCGATGAAGGAGCTGCTCGCCACAACGGGATATATTCGTGGCGGCTGCACACCTATTGGCATGAAAAAACGTTTTCCGACCTATATCCACTCGACATGCTTGGAACACGATGCAATTTATATCAGCGCGGGCGTGCGCGGCCTGCAAATCCGCATCGCCCCTGCCGACCTGATTAAGTTTGTCGGCGCAACCGTGGGCGAGATAAGCCAGATGATGGGGTAGCGGATTTCGATACGATTGCGATATGATGGCGTAGTGACAAAGATATTATACCAGCGAAAAGGGTAGTTTTTTATAGTAAGAATGCGAAAAATTTGGTTAAACGAAAAATTATCCCTACATTTGCACCACCAAAAACGAAACGGATAGTATTATCCGCTGCAATTTGGCAAGCGTTGATCCTGTAGCTCAGTCGGTAGAGCACAACACTTTTAATGTTGGGGTCCCGGGTTCGAGCCCCGGCGGGATCACGGAAGAGAGGAGCAGAAATGCTCCTTTTTTTATTTCGACGGGATAGTGAGAGGATGGATGTGCCTCACTCAACCTAATGGCAACGACGGGAGCCCCGCAGGTCGAGCAGCCGCTTTTGCAAAAATTGGCTTAACGGTCAAAAATTACGTTTTCACCAAATTTATATTTCCGAATTTATATAGTCTTATGATAAACCTATTTTGTCAATCGGTGCAAAAAATCGCACAAAAATAAGATTATTGTTTCCGTATTTTACCCATTTTTACTTTTTTTATTTTTCCATAAAACCCAAATTTACCAAATCGAGAAATTATCTGGTCAAATAGTTTCACAGCCATAATTTGCATTTTTCATCAATTTTTATGTACCATGCAAAAATACATCAATAGTGACGCTAATCTTATTTTTGCAACTTCGCATATTTTGTTTGCAATTCGGCCCGATATATTCAATTTTCTAAAATACCCCCCCCCGTATTACAAGAAAATAATAATGAATATTTATTTGTTTATTAAAAAATTATAATAAATTCGCCAATACTGCACAAAATTACTTTTCAACTAAATATTTTGATATAAATATATTATCGAGTGTGTCAAACTGTTGTTTGAAAAACAAAAAATACTAATTTTGTGATGATAGGAATAGAAAATAATTATTTGGTGAAAGTGGTTCGATGTGCATAAATGTGTAAAATTGGTCTATTTTTCCATGACCTTATCGTGTACGACACGATTAAAACAACCTAATTCCATGAATGCCACATATCGAATGGCCCCACACTTTCCTGATTTACTAACCCAACATTGCCAGAGGGTCGCATGTTAAAAACGCTATTGCCTATGGAGTAACCAACCGTAAAACAATCGCAAGTGGTTGTCAACAGCAACCGCACTTAAAACTTTTAACGAGCCGGCATAAGAACTTTGCTAACATTACCTAAATACCTTATATATTATGTCGGCAAACACAATTATTAACCACTAATACTTTTAGTATGTTACGTTTAGACAGATATGTACTAGCGCATATTTTCGCTGCTTTAGCAATAGTCACCATGCTATGCTTCCCAATGTCAGCACAAGCGCAGAATAGGACTGTCAGAGTATCAGGTCAGGTGTTAGACGAAGCAGATCAGCCGTTGGCTGGTGTTGCCGTTACGATATCTGGCGGTACTCGAGGCGTCACAACCGACCTGGATGGTTCGTTCACAATTTCGGTAAACATCGGCCAGCAATTGGACTTCAGCTATTTGGGCTACTCGGATTATTCAGTCAAAATCAACGATGACAAGCGTGTTGTAGTTAAGATGCAGCCTCAGGCCAACGAGATGGACGAGGTTACAATCGTCGCCTTCTCAAAGCAGAAGAAGGAGTCGGTGATTGGATCTATCGCAACCGTTAAGCCCGCCGAGTTGAAAGTTCCGTCAAGCAACCTTACAACTGCATTGGCAGGTCGTGTGGCAGGTATGATCTCATATCAGCGAAGCGGTGAGCCGGGCATGGATAATGCCGACTTCTTTATCCGTGGTGTTACCACCTTTGGATATAAGGTAGACCCCCTTATCTTGATCGATAACGTCGAGATGACCTCTACCGATTTGGCCCGTTTGCAGGTGGATGATATCGCCAGCTTCTCAATCATGAAGGATGCTACCGCAACAGCTCTTTACGGTGCGCGTGGTGCGAATGGTGTTATCCTTGTTACCACAAAGCAGGGTAGCGAGGGCCCCGCAAAGCTCAGCTTCCGTTATGAGACTTCAATCTCTACTCCCACACAGGATGTAGATTTGGCTGATCCTATCACCTACATGCGTTTGGCGAATGAGGCCGTTCTTACCCGTGACCCGTTGGGCATGACACTCTATTCAGAGGGTAAGATCGACAACACAATCGCAGGTACCAACCCCTATGCTTATCCCGCAACCGATTGGAAGGATGCACTTCTTTCAAATCTGTCAACCAGCCACCGTGCCAACCTCAGTATCCGTGGTGGTGGTAAGGTTGCCCAGTACTATGTTGCAGCAGGTTTCACACAGGAGAACGGTATCTTGAAGGTAGACAAGCAGAACAACTTCAACAACAACATCGACCTTAAGAACTATTCACTGCGTTCGAATGTTAATATCAACATCACAAAGACCACCGAGCTTATCGTTCGTATGACAGGTCAGTTCGCAGACTACAATGGTCCTATCGATGGTGGTACAGCTCTTTATAACAAGATTATGAAGACCAACCCCGTGTTGTTCCCCGCCTTCTATCCCAAAACCGAGGATTATCAGTATGTAAACCACATCCTCTTCGGTAACTACGACGAGGGTCAGTACATCAACCCCTATGCCGACATGGTTCGCGGTTACAAGGAGTACTCACGTACTATGTTGAGCTCACAGTTCGAGCTTAAGCAGAATTTCAACTTCATCACCGAGGGTTTGTCAGCACGTGTTTTGTTCAACGCCAAGCGTAACTCATATTATGAGGTGTCACGCGCCTACAATCCTTTCTACTATACAGCCGACACCTACGACAAGAACACAGGCAAGTATACTCTCCGCGCAATCAATCCCGATGGCGGTACAGAGTATTTGAACTATAGCCCTGGTTCAAAAACTGTTAGTGCCGATATGTATATCGAGGCATCACTCAACTACGACCGCACATTTGCCGAGAAGCATGCCGTCAGCGGTTTGTTGGTATTCCAGGCCAAGCATAACGTAACAGGTAATGCCGACACATTGCAGGAGTCACTGCCTTACCGTAACCTCGGCCTCTCGGGTCGTGCCACTTACGGTTACGACAGCCGCTACTTCCTCGAGCTTAACTTCGGTTACAACGGTTCAGAGCGTTTCTCAGCCAACCACCGTTGGGGATTCTTCCCATCAGCAGGTTTCGGTTGGATGGTATCTAACGAGCCTTTCTGGGGCGAGAACCTCAAGAATGTTATCTCGAAGTTGAAGATTAAGGGTACTTATGGTTTGGTAGGTAACGACGCCATCGGTAGTTCACGCTTCCTCTATCTTTCAGAGGTTAACATGAACAACTCTGACCGTGGCGCTGCCTTCGGTACCGACGGCTCTTACAGCAAGGACGGTATCTCACTGAATCGTTACGAGAACAAGTCGATCACATGGGAGGTTGCCAAGAAGGGTAACGTTGGCTTCGAGTTGAGCCTCTTCGACGCTATCGAGCTTCAGGCCGAGTACTACAAGGAGCGCCGTGACAACATCCTTATGACACGTGCCAACACATCTTCTACCATGGGTCTTTCAGCACAGCCCGTTGCCAACATCGGTAAGGCCGAGGGTGAGGGTATCGATATGTCACTCGACGTAAACAAGGCCTTCGGTAAGAACTGGTGGATTCAGGCTCGTATGAACTTCACATACGCCACATCGAAGTATTTGGTATACGAGGAGCCCAACTACGCCGACGCTCCGTGGAAGAGCCGCGTAGGTTACTCTCTCGGTCAGCAGTGGGGTTATCTTGCCGAGCGTCTGTTTGTTGACGACGCCGAGGTGAAGAACTCTCCTTACCAGAACTTTGGTGAGTATGCAGGTGGTGATATCAAGTATCACGATGTGAACGGTGACGGTCAGATTACAGCTCTCGACCAGGTTCCCATCGGTTGGCCTACCACTCCCGAGATTGTTTACGGTTTTGGTGTTTCAGTAGGTTGGAAGAACCTCGACTTCTCTTGCTTCTTCCAGGGTATGGCACGCGAGTCATTCTGGATCGACCCCGCAGCTACTGCGCCTTTCTATCAGGAGCATCAGCTTTTGCAGGCCTATGCCGACAGCCACTGGTCAGAGGACAATCGTGACCTCTACGCTTTGTGGCCTCGTTTGGGTACTACTCTCAGCAGCAACAACAACCAGAGAAGTACATGGTTCATGCGTGACGGTTCGTTCCTGCGACTCAAGTCGTTGGAGATTGGATACACATTCCGCGTGAAGAAGTGGAAGGATACAGGCTTCCGTCTCTACCTGAGCGGCACAAACCTGCTCACCTTCAGCAACTTCAAATTGTGGGATCCCGAGATGGCCGGAAACGGTCTGGGTTACCCCGTACAGCGAGTATTCAATATTGGTCTTAACGTAAATCTATAAAAAGCTACTCGTATGAAAAGACTACTTAATAATATAATAGCATTAGCGATGGCGTTAACAACCGTTGGTTGCGGCAGCTGGCTCGACATCGTCCCCGACAATGTCGCTACGCTCGACAACGCCTTTGCACTACGCACAACGGCAGAGCGTTATCTGTTTACGTGCTACTCGTATCTTCCCAACGACGCATCGTTTGCTTCTGCCACCACATTGGCTGCTGGCGACGAGTTCTGGTTGCCTAATACTCGCAGCGAGAATGCATGGCAGATTGCCAAGGGTTTCCAGCGAGTTATCAATCCCTATATGAACCACTGGCAGGGTCTGAATGGCGGTATGGACCTCTATGAGGGTATCCGCTGCTGTAACATCTTCCTTGAGAATATTCACAAGGTACCTGACATGCAGGAGTACGAGAAGTTGCGCTGGGCTGCCGAGGCCAAGTTCCTCAAGGCTTTCTACCACTTCTATCTGGTTCGTTTGTATGGCCCTATCTGCGTGATTCGCGAGAACCTTCCCGTGGATGCTCCCGTTGAGAAGAGCCACCCGCACCGCAACACCATCGACCAGTGCTTCGAGTATATCAACGAGCTTATCGACGAGGCTATGCCTTATCTTCCCGAGATTATCGAGAACGAGGCTACCGAGGCAGGTCGTTTCACCAAGATTGGTGCTTACTGTTTCAAGGCTCTTGTGGCTATCAACGCTGCCAGCCCCTTCTATAATGGTAACACCGACTACGCCGGCATGACCAATATTTTGGGCGAGGAGATGTTCAATCAGGAGTATGATCCCCAGAAGTGGGTTGACGCTGCCGAGGCTTGCCGCATCGCTATCGAGGCTGCTCACGAGCAGAAGTATGAGTTGTATCACTTCCGTCCCAACTTCTTCCAGTATGAGCTCTCTGACGAGATTCAGACCCAGATGGATATCCGCAACTCGCTTTGCGATCCGTGGAACAGCGAGACTATATGGGTATTGCCGGGCCGTATGGTAGGTGGTTTGCAGCAGGGTGGTACTCCCCGTGGTCTTGACCCGCAGTTCTCATCTCAAACCGGTACTCAGGGCTATATCGCTCCTACTATGAAGATTGCCGAGATGTTCTACTCAAAGAACGGTGTGCCCATCGAGGAGGATGTTACCTACGACTACGCCAACCGTTGGGGTACTTCAAAGGGTGACGAGGCTCACAAGTACTATATCAAGAAGGACTACGAGACCTCTAACCTTCACTTCAACCGCGAGCCTCGCTTCTATGCCAACATCGGTTTCGACGGTGGTTTGTGGTATGGTCAGGGTAAGCTCGACGATGATGGCGATTTGCTCTATATCGAGGCAAAGAAGGGTCAGGCTTGTGCCCCCATCAACTTATCCACATACTCTGTAACAGGCTATTGGGCAAAGAAGTATGTGAACTACGAGAATATCATCTCTTCTTCGGCTTACACCATTAAGAAGTATCCGTGGTCTATCATGCGTCTTTCTGACCTCTACCTGCTCTATGCCGAGGCATTGAACGAGTCGAAGGATGCTCCCGATGACGATGTTTACTACTGGATTGATCAGGTTCGTGCTCGTGCAGGTCTGCCTTCGGTTAAGGATGCATGGGAGAACTACTCAAACAATCCCCAGAAGTATAAGAGCAAGGAGGGTATGCGTGAGATTATCCACCGCGAGCGTCTTATCGAGCTTTGCTTCGAGGGTGTACGTTTCTACGACTTGCGCCGCTGGAAGAAGGCTATGACCGAGTTCAATAAGCCCATAATCGGTTGGGATATCGATCAGGAGGATGCTCCCTCATACTACCGTCAGAAGGTGCTCTACAACCCCTCGTTCTCACAGCGCGACTATCTCTGGCCCATCAGTGAGGCTGAGTTGCTCGTAAACAAGAACATCAAACAGAACCCTGGCTGGTAAGCCATAATAGATTTGAATTATGAAAAAGAGTATATTATTGATATTATCAGCGGCTTGCATGTTGGCACAGAGTTGTACCGACGTGAAAAACGAGCCCATTACCCCGGGAGATGCTATTCCCAAGCAGGTAAGCGATATCACTTGGGTTGCCACCCCCGGTGGTGCCGAGATTAGCTACACTCTTCCTAACGACCCATCACTTCTCTATGTGGAGGCTGTCTACACTCTGAAGTCAGGTGAGATTAGAAATGCAAAGGCATCTTTCTATCAGAACAAGCTCGAGATTGAGGGTTTGGCAGATGTTGCTCCTTGTAAGGTTGAGATCTACTCGGTAGGCCGCAACGCAAAGCGCAGCGAGCCCAAAAAGCTCGAGATTACTCCTCTGGAGGCTCCCGTTTGGACCACTTTCTACTCTGTAAGCATGGAGCCGACCTTTGGTGGTGTTCGCGTTCAGTTCACCAACGAGACCGAGGCCAGCCTTGCCGTTACCGTTTTGACTACCGATGATGCAGGTGAGTTGTATGCCACCGAGACTTTCTATTCAGAGAGTGCAAAGGGTGACTATGCAGCACGTGGTTTCGATACTACCGAGCGCACTTTCGGCGTTTGCGTTCGTGACCAGTGGCAGAATAAGTCGGATACATTGTTCGTGTCGCTCACGCCCAAGTTCGAGATGGAGCTCGACAAGAAGAAGTGGAAGCGAATTGACCTCCCTGGCTCTACTCACGACGGCCACATAGACACCAAACTTGAGGGTATGTGGGACGGTCTTGCAAGCAGTGCCACAGCAAGTTTCTTCCACACCAAGCCCAACACAGGCTTCCCCCAGTGGTTTAACTTCGATATGGGCGTAGAGGCTACCTTGAGCCGCCATGTATTCCACCACCGTGTCAGCAACAAGACCGACGGCGTTTACACCGCTGGTGCGCCGAAGAAGTGGTCGATTTGGGGTAGTACCGATCCCGATCCCGATGGTGGCTGGAACAACTGGATTCTGCTCGGCACATTCAACTCTATCAAGCCTTCAGGCCTGCCCGGATCAGAGAAGACCGACGAGGATTATCAGTATGCAGCAGTTATCGGCGAGAGCTTCGACTTCCCGATGGGATTGCCTCCCGTACGCTACATCCGCTTCGTTACAGAGGCTCCGTGGGGTAACGTAACCTACATGTATGCATCAGAACTTACCCTCTTTGGTGATGACGGCTCTCACACCCCCGAAGTTCCCTCTGAGGGCGAAGGTGAAGGCGAAGGTGCCGGCGAGGGCGAAGAGAATAGTAACAACTAATAATGTGACGCTATGAAAATGAGAAAAATTTATATGATGGTTCTCACTGCCATAACCGCAGTTTCATTATGTGGTTGTGGTGACATGGATGAGACCTACAAAGAGTTTTGGCAGGATGGCGAGATTGTCTATGCAGGTGTTGTAGACTCGCTCACATTCCACCCGGGCCGAAACAGGGCACAGATAAGTTTCAAGATTACCGACCCCAGCGTTGATAAGGTACGTATCTTCTGGAACAACAAGCAGCAGAATGTTGAGACACCCGTTGATCCCGTAAACAATCAGGGGCCCTATGTTGTTGACCTTCCCGATATGAAGGAGTCAATCTACTCATTCGAGGCTTACTCTTACAACAAGAAGGAAGACCCATCGATGGCCGTTAGCTTGGTTGGTCGAGTATACGGCTCGGAGTACGAGAAGACCTTGCTTATCACCCCGATGAAGACAGCCGAGCAGGACGAGCAGAAGCCCGAGAACTTCACCATCACTTGGGGTACTCCCGATGCAACTGCCATCTATTCGGAGGTTATCTATACCGACATCAACGACGAGGTACAGACTATCGAGGTTCCATCTTCAGAGAAGAGTACCCTGATTGAGGGTTACAAGGATGGTACAGGTTTCTCTTACAGAACTGTATTTATGCCCGACACATTGGCTATCGACAAGTTCTACACAGCCTACAAGGAGTGTGTGGTACGCGGTACTCCCAAGAAGATCGACCGTACAGGCTGGACTTCAACAAGTACCCACGACGAGAGCAAAGTTCGTCCCGCAACTAACGCTATTGATACCAATGGTTCAAACGAGTGGGTAACAAGCCGTAATAACACTCTGCCCGCAAACGAGCAGTATGCTATTATTGACATGAAACAGAAGCACAGAATCTCTGGATTCTATGTCAAGGGCCGTAACAACAAGGATAGTATGCCCAAGGATGGAGAGTTCCTCGTAAGTAACGACGGCGAGAATTGGACATCAGTTCTTACTTTCACCCTTCTGAAAGCTGCCGGCGAACAGCTCTTCGATTTGGAGAAGGATGTTGAGGCACGCTACTTCAAATATGTGATTAAGTCAAGCCACGACAACAAGACAATGGTTGCCGTATTGGAGCTTGGTGCATATTACCGTTAGGATAATATGGGTTTAAGGGCAATAGGCTGACCTTCGGGTCGGCCTATTGTTTTTTGATGTTGTAACATTTCCGACTATGTTTTTCAGTACGTCATTCCACCGAAAGCCTTTAGGCTTGAGGAATTCAAAATTCACAATTCAAAATTCAAAAGTGATTTTTTAGTACGTCATTCCACATTTTGGAGCGTAGCGAGAAAATGATTGGAATCTCTCGGGGAAAAGCCGACTTTAGTCGGGTTAATCTCTAATGTATCGCAGGCGAGGAAAAAACGTCATGCCACCGAAAGCCTTTAGGCTTGAGGAATGGAATCTCTCGGGGAAAGACAGTGTATTGAGTAATCTTCGTTAGAGATGCCAATCCTCGCCTGCGCTCGTTGGCATGACAAAAGGGGTCACACATAACATGACGCACTAAAGAAACTATTGCGTACAAGAAAAAACCTCATTCCACAAAACGATTAAAAAGAGAAGTTGGAAATAAGCAATAAAATAAGTAATTTTGCGTTGCATAACTATATTTTATAAAGTTTTTGCATTTTCGCAATTTTCAAAGATAATTTCGGCAAGCGCAAGATGAGGAGATTTGCAGCGATGATATTAACCGTTTTGGCGATAGGTGGAGTGATTTACCTCCATCGTATCATCACCTCTGCACCTTCAATCGATGCCGACCCCGAGGAGATACGTTACAGCCTGAACGACTCGCTGTCGAATGCACTCTCCGACATGCCCGAAACAAAGAGCATGGAGCAATATATCAAACGCTGGATGGCCCGTCACAACATCCGTGGCGCATCGCTGGCGATAATGGATGGCGAGCAGCTGATATATTGCAAAGGCTTCGGCTGGGCCGACGAGGAGATGGAGCGCGCCGCCGAAGCGGGCGACATCTACCGCATTGCCTCGGCCTCGAAACTTATCACAGCCATCGGAGTGATGAAGCTATGCGATCAGGGTAAGCTCTCGCTCGACAGCAAAGTCTTTGGAGAGCAAGGCATTTTAAGTCATTTCACCGAGTTTCGCGACAAACGTACCGAAAATATCACCGTGCGTCATCTGCTCAACCACACGTCGGGATTCAGCCGCAGGATGGGCGATTTGATGTTCCGCATCCACGACGTGATGGATTGGATGGAGCTTTCGACAACGCCCACCTCCGACCAGATTATCGCCTACCAGCTGGGGTTGCGCCTGCGTGACAACCCGGGTGGCTCGGCACAATACTCGAATGTGGGATATCTGGTGCTTTCGCGAGTAATTGAGCAGGCCTCGGGCATGAGCTACGAGGAGTATCTTCAGACCAACGTGCTGTGGCCCGCAGGGTGCTACGACATGCACATCGCCGAGAACTATTATCAAGACCGCTTCCCCCACGAGGTTAAATACTACGGCCACGACGACGAGCATATCGAGTCGTATGACGGCTCGGGCGCAATGCGCCTGCGCGAGTATGGCGGCAACAACATTAAGGGTTTGCAGGGAGCAGGAGCATGGGTGGCCTCATCGGTGGAACTCATGCGCCTTGTGGCATCGATTGACGGCAAGCCCGACATCCCCGATGTTATCTCGCCCGAAAGCGTTGCCGAGATGAAGAACATACGCCGTAAAGGTGACTACGCCCTCGGCTGGGCACGTTACAGCGGAGGGTCGCTGGTGCGCACAGGAACAATGTCGGGAACATGTGCCTACATCGAGAATCGCGAGAACGGCCTATCATACGCTTTCCTGACCAACACAAGCAGCTACCGCGGCGCAACATTCACAAACTCCATAGGCCGCATGGTACGTGACGCCATGGCACGAGTGAAGGAGTGGCCGCAGGGTAGGGATCTATTCGTGAGCCTACCGGCAACAGAACAGGAGAACCCCACCGACAGCGTGGCAAAGGTTGACGAAGTGTCGTAAGGGTTTTAACCTAGAGATACCAACCCTCACTTGCGCTAGGTGGCATGATTAAACTATTACAGACGAGACAACAAGTGCGTCAAACAGACAAACAATCATAACAAATACAACCAACTAAACAAGTATAAACACTTCTTCTATGAATAAAAAAAATGCGGGACATAATCCCGCATTTTCTATTTGTCTGTAGACTACTACTCTTCGATAATCACACGGAAGCCGACATTGTTGGCGGGCTGCCATGCCAGATACGAGTTACGCACATATGCCGCAGCATTCTTGGGATGGCTATCCCACGCGCCGCCACGCACAACCTTGTTGTCGCTCGCTGCCGCCTCGCCCTTGTAGGGATAGGGTACAAAGCTGCTGCGGGTGAACTCGGCAACGTTTCCGTGCATATCGTGCAAGCCCCATGCATTGGGAGCATACTTTGCAACATCGGCAATGGTCATAGTGCCATCGTTTACATTATCCTCACGCTTCATGAAGGTGTAGTATTTGTAAACCCAACTTGTCTCTGCCACGGGCTGGGGGTCAACACCCGATACCGCCATCTTGCGCAATGACTGGTCAGCCATATTCTCCTGCTTCGAGAAGTCGCTATTCAGGTCGCCATACCAGAAATCTGTATCGCTACCAGCACGACATGCCCACTCCCACTGCGCCTCGGTAGGCAGTGTTACGCTCTTACCGCTCTTCTGGCTGATAGCCTTACAGAACTCCATAGCCTGATTCCAGCTGATGCGGGTAACAGGCTGCTCGGGGCGGTTTGCGGCGTAACCCGGGCCCACGTGGTCCTTCCAGAACTGCGCTGTAAAGCGGCTGTCATGCTCGGGGAATACAACATTATACTGCTTGTTGGTAACCTCGGTTGCTGACATCCAGAAAGGCTTTGAAATCTTCACCAAGCTCGCAGGGGCATTGTGACGGCCACGGTTGTTGTTTCCCATCACGAATGTTCCGGCAGGAATACGCACGAATGTCATCTTCACACCCGGGGCAATCTCAAGTTCCATCTTCTGGTCGCCATACTTCTCAATCATCTGCTTGGCGACAGCCTCATCGAAGGGGAACTTCTTGGTCTTGACATCTTTGTAATTTGGCTTCTCAACCTCTACACGAACAGCCTCGGGCTGGGGGTTGTTCTTCTGCCACTCGGCAAACTCCTCCAACTCCTTCTTCCACTCGACACCTGCGCCGTTGGCATACTTGTTGGCCAACTCGATACGGCGGCTGTATTGGTCGGTGGGGCAGTATGATACCTTGTTGTATACAAACTTACCGTGGTGGGGAGCGTTGAAGTCAATCCAATTATAGAGCGTACGCCACTCCTTGTCGGTGAGCTGAACGCCATGGTGGCCGGCCTTCAAGATACGCACCAGCTCGCTGGTAGAGGCATGGTACTCATATGGTTTCATCACATATATATCGGCCTCGGGGCCCTGACGATTTACATAGGGGTGCAGATTCAGATAGCTCTGGGTGAGGAACAACTCGCCAGAGTGGGCACGACGTGAGGTGCGAGAATATACATCTTTATTTTCGCTATCGTTCTTAACCTGAATACCGCCTGTAAAGTCGGGCTTGGCGCCCTTGGCATTGTGGCAAGACACACAATTACGATCGAGGATAGGCTGCACCTCCAACTCGTAGGTGAATGAACGCACGCCACCCTCGGGAGTCTGCAACTTGGCAGGAGCTTTTGTAGAGGCCATCACACGCTTGGGGATAGGCATAGAGTTCTGATCCTCGTGGCAACCCACGCATGAAAGCACCTCGCCAGGCATACCTGTAACCCAGCTGCGCATCCACTGAATTGCGCGACCCTCCTCGTCCAACGGCTGGAACGATACGGGGGTATTTGCGGGAATCTTGAATATTGCCGATCCGTCGGGCTCAACATCCACCTCGCCGAGGTTACGCTTGATATCCCAACCACTCTGGATACCCTGTGCAATATGGTCTGACTCCGACTTGACATAGGTATACTCATAGGCGAAAACACGCAACTTCTTAACTGTACCAACGGGCACACCTGGAAGACCCTCGCCCTGATAGATATCCTGAATAAATACCGTTGCCTCCTTGTCGCCGGGCTTGATGCGGTCGGGGATGATGGGAGGTGTGGGGCGTTTCTTCACGATGATGGGGTTGATAAGGCCTTCGCCCTCATACTCGGCAATAAGGGTCATATTGTCGTATACATCGACCAAATAGATACCCCACAATGATTCGGGAGTAAGTTTGGCCGACACAAGGAAATATTTGTCGCTGATGGGGTAGGGCTTGATAAACTGCGGCCACACGCCATTCACCAGCTCGTCCTTAATCAAAGGAATAATCTCACGTTTGCTGAAGGGCATCTCCTGAATCATACCCTTGGTCTCCTTGCGGCCCATCGAGGGGTCGAACAGAATCAGACGACCCGAACGAGCCACACCGTGGTGACCCGAGATAATACCAACAAAGGTGTTGTTACCTCCGGGTAGGGGCTGCACGTCAAAAATAGAGTTGGGGAACCAGCCGCCGCTACCATACAGAGCCTTGGTCTCGGTGCCATCGGGGTTGGCGTGCATAACGAAACGAGAGTAGTAGTGGGTAAGGTCGGTATACTCCCAGCGCACATACATCAATCGGCCGTTATTCATCACACGGGGATGCCAATTGGCATCCTGATCGAATGTCATACGGCGCATCTCGCCTGTGGCGGGCTCATACGAAATCATATTACCCACCTGATCGCTACCATTCACACAAGGAACACCCTGATAACCGATGTTACTCATGGCAATAATGCGGCCGCTGGGCATATAGGCTGCATCGAAGAACTCCAAATCCTTCTCCTCGGAGTTAATCACCTTATGCAGACCCGAGCCGTCACGCTTGACCTCATATACATTCCAACGCTTCTCCTCGTCGGCAGCGGTGAATAGGATACGCTCGCCATCCCAATGCAGCAACAAATCGGTTACCGATGTAGAGTGTGCGGGCTTGTAGATTGTGCGGCTCTGCACCTCGCCACGCAGGTTGCTCAACTCGGCAATCTCGGCATTGAATCCAGAACGTGAAGATGATGACTGGTTCGACCAGTTGTTGTTCTGTGTACCGAGCGAAGGAGCCATAACCTTACGGGCCTTCTCGCCGATGTTATAACGGCCGACAATAACTTTTGCATTGTCGAGCAAGGGGTTAGAGAGCAGAATCTCACGCTTTAGTTTAATAATCTGCTCCTTCGCGCCACTCTTGACAGCCTGCTCCAAAGCCTGCAACTTCTCACCATAGAGCTTGGCGTCGTAGGTTGAACTCTTGCAGAAATCATTGTAGGCACTACGCACCGACTCAATGCTGAAATAAGTCATCTCGGCATCGGTCTTGAGTTGCGCCGCCTGTTCAGGTGTTACCTGCGCCCATGTTGCAGTGGCAAAAAGCACCGCAACGATGGTAGATAGCTTAAGTTTCATTTTGTTTATGTTTTATGTTTAGTTAAATATTTTTCAATCCTCCTTGGGTAAACTGCAAATCATACGGCAAAGCCCTCAATCTCGATAAGTAGCTCCTCGCGGCAAATGTCGGCCCAAAGGTACAACATATCGACTGCGGGGTAGCTCTCTTTAAGCCACGCTTTGGCCTCGCTCCAACTCTTATTATCCTTCAGATAGGCTCGCATGGCACAATACTCCAGCCTTTGGGCATCCGCCACGCCACTCTGCTTGAGGTTCTCGACACCTGTCAGATGGTCGATATTCTCCATCGTGAGGCGAGCCTGCTCGGCCAGACCCTCGCGGCAACTCTCCTCGCCACGGATGGCCGCCGTGCCCGAAATATATACCATAGGCTTATGGCCACACATATATCTCGCACGCTCGAACTTGGGGGTTGTCTTATGCTTCTCTATGCTGTTTATAAGCACCTTCTGCGAATAGCTGTGGGCCGAAATCTGCAACGGATTATCAACCGGACGGCTATATGCCGAACTATTGCGAAGCGCATCAAAGATAACAACAACGCCTCCCCACTGTGCGCCTATGCCTGTGGCGGCGGGGTAGCCGTTCGACCACTTGCAGCCGGCATAAAATGCGCTTCGGGCATCGTTAAAGAGCTGATAGTGCTGACCCTGCGGCGACAAGGCTGTGATGCGTTCGATATAATTCCATTGGCGCACGATATCGTCCACCGCAATATCTTCGGCAGCAAGAATCTCGCTCATACGATTAAAAATCTGCTCGGCCTGCCCGCCTATGTCGAGCATGGGATCAGACTGAATTGCCGCCGAGAGAATCTCGCAGCCATCAAGCAGCGCATAATCGCCCTTAAACTCAACCTGCACATCCTCGGCCACATAGCTAACCTCGGCCGCCAGCGAGCAACACAAAGGCTGTTGCGCAACGTAGGCTGTGAGCAAATCACCACAACGGGTAGCGGCACACGCCTTTATTATATTGTTCTGCTCGATATACTCCGAATTATCCTTCGGAGCGCCAAAAAAGACCATACGCACCATCTTGCCGCAACCGGCACCCATTGCCGACTCAAGCAGATGGCTGACAGCCGCCTGAAAAGCAGATTCTTGTGAACGAAAAATATAATATTGCTTTGTTGTCATCTACTTACAGTGAATTTACATATTCGGTAAGGGCCTCGGCATCCTTGCGTGATATTTTGCCGTCGATACCGTGTTTATGCACAGTGAAGACCTCCTCGAGTGTGGCAGCACGGCCATCGAACAGATATGGTGCAGTGCGCCATACCTCGACAAGGGTGGGGGTGTCCCAGCCCTGCTCGAACTCTATATCCTCACCAATGCGATGCATCTGCATATCGGTGTAATATGGGCCTGAGTGACACTCGGCGCAACCATACTTCTCATACACCTTGCGACCCTCGACAGCCTTTGCCGACAACTCGCCATCAACCAGATAGGGGCTGGGCAGGGGTTTGAGCGACTTGATGTATTCATCGACATTAACCGCCATATCTTCGGGAATATCACAGAATTGGATAAACTTATATCCTGCCCTTACCGCCAGACCTGCATGGTCGCGGATACCCGAAATCATACACTTCGGAGTCTCGAAACTATATAGCATGCTCTTGCAGTTCTTCGAGTTGCCGATGCCGTCATTCATCAAATCCCAATTCATGCCATCGGTACGCCCATCACCCGGGTGACAACCGTTGCACGACTGCCAATTCTGGTAACACAACACAGCATCGTTGAACGCACGCTCACCTGCATCGGCGGGAGACTCTACACGATGTGGATTGTATGCCACAAAATCGACCTTCTGCGAGGCTACATCCACCACATTCAGTGTATCTGAAAAATATGTGGGCACATACAGCTTGCCATCCTTGAGCGAGATATTGCGCGGGCCGTTGCCATTCAGGGGCAGGCGGGCGCGGATGTTGCGCATGAAATAGAGGTCGTAATCCATCTTCGAGTAGTCGCCATAGGCGAGCAGACGCTCAATCATGGGCTGATACTCAACAATACTCACCTCGTGAGTGCCCGAGTGGGCAGCAACAAGATAGTTGCCATCGCAAGCGATATCCCATATTCCGCCGGCACCACGGTCGGGCTCATCCATCGACATCGAGCCAATGAGCGAGAGATTCTCAACATCAATCACACTCACAGCGTTGGTATTCATCCAACCCTGCTGCAACTGCGATGTGGGGACTTGAAAACGACCAAGATTATGCGACACAAAGATATATTTTCCATCGGGCGAACAGGTAACGCCACGCAAAGCATTACTTCCGTTGCTCAGCTTTATATCCTTGATTTTCTCGAAACTTGCCACATCAATCACCGACACATCTGCCGCCACATAATCAAGGTCGGCACGTTGTGCGGGCAGATAGTTGTTTACAAAGAGATACTTTCCGTCGGGAGTGACGGTGATTGCACAGGGCTCACGCAATACGGCCACCTCACGCAGCACCTCGCCACTTGCAGCATCCACCTCGCTCACCGTAGCTTTGTAGCGGTTGCAGACATAAATGCGCTTGCCATCGCTGCTGCATAGTGGGGCACAAGCACCCATGCCTGTTTTTACCTCAAACTTAACGCTGTTGTCGCTCAAATCGACAGCAGTAAGGCTTCCTATAGAATAGCTGCTGGTGACATAGGCCACATTACCATAGACCGCAACGCCCGTTGCAGGCTCTTTCAATGCCCACGACTGTTTCACCGCACCATCCGAAGCCAACAGCTTCAACTCGGAAGTTCCCTTGTTGGCCAACAGAATATCGCCATTATCGGCCACGGCGATATCGGCCGTATACATCGGTTTGACATTGTGGTGAATATCGGCTGACGAGAGTAGAATCACAGCCGAGAGAATTATCGGAATTACGAAAGATAATTTTTTCATAACAACGAAAATGCGGTATTTAAGTAATAAATTCAGGTTTAGTTTTGGCCTATCATACATATATAATATGTATAATTCACGCAAATATAAAGAATATATTTTTATTTATCAATAGTTTTTACCTTATTCCACCCGACACATACGCCAATTGCCGCAAAGCCGTTTGTTTGAGCCGAATTTTGACGATTTCTATCGCACAGGGGAATATTATCCCAAAAACATTAAAAAAAATTATACAAACAGTCCAAATATTAAATTTTTTGTATATTTTTGTCATAATGATTTGCGGTTGTAGGCCCGCTTGGCGGTGGGTCGTGTAGCCGCAAATTTATTTACTTGAAAGGCTGCACCACTCAAAAGGGTACAAACTGCCCAAAAGGCTGCAAGCTGCTCGAAAGACTAAAAGTGAAATACTAAAACATACTCTTATGTAATTTAATTGTTTACTGCTTAATGAAAAGACGATTTGCCTTTTTGGGGGCCATATTGTTCATGGCCGGCTCTGTGGTAAGTGCGCAGGAAGTTGACAGTAGTGCGCCGCAACAGATGTCATCCTGGGAGGATGCGAACCAGACTGATGTTGTTGATTATGTTCCCGCGATTTCGCTCGATGCTCGCTTTGGATACAATCGCAACGTCTCCGATAAGACCGGCGGCTTTGGGGGCGACGGTTTATATCTGAACATTGACGGTAAAATAAGTAAAAATTTCACCTATAGTCTATGCCAACGACTCTTCTCGTCGCATGGCGAAGACTCCTCAGTTTTTGATGCTACCGACTGGCTTAACCTCACCTATGAGGTGGGCTCTTTCAGCTTTACCGCAGGTAAGGATGTGGTTGCTGTCGGCAGCTATGAATACGATGCGTATGATATTGATTCATACTTCGATATGAACTCTATCTTCTACAATAGCTTTAGCTGCTACCAGTGGGGCGTGAAGGCCATGTGGTCACCCTCCGACAGCAGCTCGCTGGCCTTTCAGGTTACCACCTCACCATTCTCATACGCTCCGCTGGAGGATAATATTTACGCCTACAATCTGGCATGGTACGGCGAGTGGGAGAGCTACACTTCAATATGGTCGGCCAACCTCTTCGAGTATGAGCCGGGCAAGTTCGTAAAGACCCTCGCTTTGGGCAACATGTTCTACGCCGGCAACCTCTCGCTCGGGCTGGATGTTATCATGCGCGGCGAGAAGGTCAAGAACCTGGGCAGGGATATTACCATAAACTTTATGCCCTCATACGAATTTGCCGACTGCATACGTCTTTTCGGCAAGGCAGGTTTTGAGCGTGTGGGCGAGCAGCCCTATGACTTTTGGGGCGAATATCTCACTGTGGATGAAATGGTTGCCGCCAACGAGGAGAACACAGCTATTCTCCCCGCCTTTGCCATTCCCAACCAAAATTATTGGTTCTACGGAGCAGGCATAGAGTACTTCCCGCTGAAAGAGAACAAGGATATTCGTCTGCATGCCATGTGGGCCTCAAACAACTACACAAAACGCCATGTCGTGAATGTCGGCCTTACATGGAAATTCGACATCGTAAGTGCCATAAAACATATAGCCCGCAAGGCTAAATAACATAATTTTTCATACCTATTTTTAATTGTCAAAAAATGAAAAATTCCAATTACATCATCGAGTTAAGTAACCTCTCGAAATCCTTTGGCGATAAGAAAGTTCTGGATGACGTGAGCCTATATATCAAGAAGGGTGAATTTGTAACAATTTTGGGCCCTTCGGGATGTGGTAAAACCACACTTCTGCGTATTCTGGCAGGATTCAGCAAAGCCGACGAGGGTGAAATTCACATTGCGGGCGAGAGCATTACCGACGTGCCGCCGCACGAGCGCCCCGTAAACACTGTTTTTCAGCGATATGCGCTCTTTCCCCATCTGAATGTGTTTGACAATATAGCATTCGGTTTGAAGCTTAAGAAGGTCAAGCAGGATGAAATAGATTTGCGTGTCCGCAAGGCGCTTAAGATGGTGGGCATGACCGACTACGAGTGGCGTGATGTAAATTCTCTCTCGGGAGGTCAGCAGCAGCGTGTGGCCATCGCACGCGCCATCGTCAACCGTCCGCAGGTGCTTCTACTCGACGAGCCGCTGGCAGCGCTCGACCTGAAGATGCGCAAGGATATGCAGATGGAGCTTAAGGATATGCACAAAACGCTGGGTATCACCTTCGTATACGTTACCCACGACCAAGAGGAGGCGCTCACTCTGAGCGACACCATCGTTGTGATGAGCGAGGGCCGCGTGCAGCAGATAGGCACCCCCACCGACATATATAACGAGCCTTCAAACTCGTTTGTGGCCGACTTTATCGGCGAGAGCAACATCCTGAACGGCACGATGATACGCGACAAGGTGGTGAAGTTCATGAACCGCGAATTCGACTGCGTCGACGTGGGCTTTGGCGAGCAGATACCTGTGGATGTTGTCATCCGCCCCGAGGATGTATATATCATGGCGAAGAGTGATTCGGGAATGTTTGACGGCGTGGTGCAGTCATGCATATTCAAGGGCGTACACTACGAGATGACGGTTCTCACACCCGACGGCTATGAGATTATGATTCAAGACTATAACGCCTTTGAGGTGGGGCAGGAGGTGAGCATGATTGTCAAGCCTTCCGATATTCACGTCATGCAAAAGGAGCGCATCTGCAACACCTTCGAGGGTGTGATGAGCGACGCCACCCACATAAAAATGCTGGGTTCGGAGTTCCTCTGCAACGAGCAGAAGGATATTGTCGGCGGCGAGAAGGTCATCGTTGAGGTAAACTTCGACAAAATCGACCTGCTGGACAACAAGGAGGATGGTCAGACCGTTGGTGATGTGCGATTTATCCTCTACAAGGGCGACCACTACCACCTGACGGTGCGCACAGAGGAGGGCGACAACCTCTATGTTGACACTCACGATGTGTGGGACGACAGAGATATTGTGGGCATCCGCATCATGCCCGAAGACATGAGAATAACTCGAGTATAAACTGCCAAAAGAGATTGAAAATGAAATGGTTATCAAGACTCTTCATGAAGCGTCATAACTGGAGTATTCCCTATTTTATATTCCTGCTCATATTTGTGGTGCTGCCGCTGGTGCTGATCTTCATATATGCTTTTCAGGATGCCGAGGGCAATTTCACCTTGCGCAATTTCACCAAGTTTATCACCCATGCCGAGGCGGCCAACACCTTTGTATATTCAATAGGCGTGGCAATCATCACCACGATACTATGCATCCTGCTGGGTTATCCTGCGGCATACATCCTGAGCAATAACGAGTTATGCCGTTCAAAGGTGATGGTTGTACTCTTCATCCTGCCCATGTGGATCAACATTCTCGTCCGCACGCTGGCCACGGTGGCGCTCTTCGACTTTATGCGTCTGCCGCTGGGCGAGGGAGCTCTGATTTTCGGTATGGTATACAACTTCCTGCCGTTTATGATTTATCCCATCTACAACACCATGCAGAAGATGGACCACAGCTACATCGAGGCGGCACAGGATTTGGGTGCCAGCCCCATGAAGGTCTTTACGAAGGTCATGCTGCCGCTATCTATGCCGGGTGTGATGAGTGGAATCATGATGGTATTCATGCCGACAATATCGACATTCGCCATTGCCGAGCTGCTGACGATGAACAACATCAAACTCTTTGGTACTACCATACAAGAGAACATAAACAACGGAATGTGGAACTATGGCGCAGCCTTGTCGCTCATCATGTTGGTGATAATTTTTGCCACCGACCTGTTCAGCGACAGCGACGAGGAGCGTGCATCTAACGAGGGAGGAATAATCTGATGAAACGTTTTTTTGCACAGGCATATCTATGGCTTCTGCTGGCGATGTTGTATGCGCCAATACTCATCATAGCCATATTCTCGTTCACCGAAGCGAAGGTGTTGGGCAACTGGACAGGTTTCTCGACCAAGCTCTACACGTCGCTCTTCTCGGGCGGAGTGCATCACTCGCTGCTCAGTGCCATCGAGAACACCTTTATTATAGCCATCATCGCCGCTACGCTCTCAACAATATTGGGTAGTGTGGCTGCCATAGGCATATACAATCTGCGTGCCCACAAGAAGATGGTGATGAACACGCTGAACAACATCCCGATGCTCAACCCCGACATCATCACAGGTATATCGCTCTTCCTGCTCTTCGTCAGTCTGGGTATCACGCAGGGCTACACCACGGTAATTCTGGCGCATGTGACATTCTGCACGCCATATGTTGTGTTGTGTGTTATTACCCGCCTGCAACAGATGAATCCCAACATCTATGAGGCTGCGCTGGATTTGGGTGCAACACCGTATCAGGCGCTGCGCAAGGTTATCATCCCCGAGATCAAGCCGGGCATGATTAGTGGATTTATCCTCGCTTTTACGCTCTCGATCGACGACTTTGCCGTTACGATTTTCACCATCGGCACAGGCGGCCTTGAGACCCTCTCGACCTACATCTACGCCGATGCACGCAAGGGCGGACTCACACCCGAGCTGCGCCCGCTGTCAACGATAATTTTTGTTACAGTGCTTGTGCTGCTCATCATCATCAATGTGCGCTCGGCACGTGCCAAGAAGAGAAAGGAGGCAACGCTATGAAACAGTTTATAAATATCTTTTTTGCCCTGCTCACCGCCATCGCCTGCATGGGCTGCGGAACAAGTGACGCGCGCCAATCAATCCTGAAGGTCTATAATTGGGCCGACTATATCGACGAGGCGCTGCTGTCGGAGTTTGAGGAGTGGTACGAGGAGCAGACTGGCGAGAAGGTTGAAGTTGTATACCAACTATTTGATATTAACGAGATTATGCTCGCCAAAATCGAGCGCGGCAAGGAGGATTTCGATGTGGCTTGCCCCTCGGAGTATATCATCGAGCGCATGCTCAAGAACGATTTGCTGCTGCCCATAAACAAGGATTTCGGTTCTACACCCAACTACCTCGACAACGTGTCGCCCTACATCCAAAAGGTCTTCTCCGACATCGACGGCAACGGCAAAGACCCCCACGACTATGCTGTGGGATACATGTGGGGTACAACAGGATTTCTCTACAACACAAAATATGTCGCACCCGAGGAGGTGAGTTCGTGGAGCGCTTTGTGGAATCCCAAATTCGAGAAGAAGCTCTTTGTGAAGGACGCTTTCCGTGACGTTTACAGCCCGCTGCTGATATATGCCAAGCAGGAGGAGATCAAGCGTGGTGAGGTAACCATACAGGAGTTGATGCACGACTCGTCGGATGAGTCGATAGCCATCGTCGAGGCTCTGCTGAAAAAGACCAAGCAGAATGTGGCCGGCTGGGAGGCCGACTTCGGCAAGGAGATGATGACCAAAGAGAAGGCGTTGCTTAACCTCACATGGAGTGGTGACGCTGTGTGGGCCATCGAGGAGGCTGCCGATGTGGATGTCGAGCTCGACTATCTCGTTCCCGACGAGGGTAGCATCGTGTGGTTTGACGGCTGGGTAATCCCCAAATATGCCAAGAACACCAAGGCGGCTGCCTATTTCATCAACTTTATGTGCAAGTCCGAGAATGCCATCCGCAACATGGAAGAGATTGGCTATGTGAGCGTTATCGGCACACCCGAGGTTATGGAGTATATGTCGGAGTCGGCTGTTGAGGCGGGTTTTGAGGAGGCTCTCGACCTGAGTTACTTCTTCGGTGACGAGGCCGACAGCGTGGTTGTAAACCCCGTTTTATACCCCGACAAAAGCGTTATGGAGCGTTGTGCCATGATGCACGACAGCGGCCCGAGAACCGAGGCTCTGCTGGAGATGTGGTCACGAGTGAAGGGCGACAACCTGAACAATTGGATGGTAATATTTATCCTCTGCGTCTTTGGTGTACTGCTTGCCGTAGGTATCATGCGCAAAATCAAGCAACGCCGCCAGCGCACAATCAAGTGGAGGTAAACAGCCTCTCGCTAACATAAAAGCTCCCGAAGGCCGATTGGTTTTCGGGAGTTTTTTTGCAACCTTCTTCCTCAAGAAAATCCGTTAGAGATGCCAATCCTCAAGAGAAATTCAAGATTCAAAATTCAAAATTCAAAATTGATTTTTCAGCACGTCATTCCACATTTTTGAGCATAGCGAGAAAATGATTGGAATCTCTAATGTATCGCAGGCGAGGAAAACCAATCGCATTGATGAATTTTCGGAAAAAGGGCAGACGGATAAATTTCCGTTAAAAAACGGAGACCTTTTCACGTAGTAAAAGTGCGTATGCATCCGTTTTAGGAAATT
>JAGBIC010000039.1 GCA_017935185.1 Alistipes sp.
CCATAGTCGAAATATTTTTTACAAAGATAGTGATTTTTCGCAAAATGACCCAACAGAAAGCAATTTACACCCACAGAAACAACATTTACAGCTAAAAAAATAGCAGATATGAAATATAGCGCAAATATTTAGCGTTAATTTTGTATCTTTGCCAAGATATAAACATTTACAAAGCAACACTATGAATTTCAAACGCTGGGATAGAATTGTAGGCTGGATGGTATTTGCCATTGCTGCTCTAACATATCTTTTCACGATGGAGCCTTCGTCAAGCCTGTGGGATTGCGCCGAGTTCATCGCAACATCATACAAACTCGAGGTGGGTCATCCGCCCGGGGCGCCTCTATTCATGCTCCTGGCCCGCATTGCCACCATGTTTGCACCTTCGACACACTACGTTCCCCACATGGTGAACGCCATGAACTGTTTGTCAAGTGCATTTTGTATACTTTTCCTTTTTTGGACCATCACACATCTGGCCCGCCGTATCGTGACTGCCCACCGCAAATGGGCCGATGCAGACAAGATTATCGTTCTGGGCGCAGGCGTTGTTGGAGCTTTGGCCTATACCTTTACCGACACATTCTGGTTCTCGGCAGTAGAGGGTGAGGTGTATGCCCAATCGTCGATGTTTACATCATTGGTGGTTTGGTTGATGCTGAAATGGGAGGAGCAGGCCGACGAGCCGCATGCAACCCGATGGATTGTACTCATTGCATATCTAATGGGATTGTCAATTGGTATTCACATACTTAACCTACTCACCATACCTGCATTGGTATTCATCTATTACTTCCGCCGTTACAGTAAAATCACATTCAAAGGAGTGGTATATGCCACCCTTATATCATTGGCAATTTTAGGATTTATCAACGGCATTATCATCCCCTACACCGTTTACATCGGCGCAATGGTTGATGTGCTATTCGTAAACACCTTGGGGCTTCCTGTAAATTCGGGAATAACAGTATTTGCGCTTGCGCTTATAGCGGCATTGTTCTATGGAATCTTCCGCACCCACAAAGCAGGAAAAAAGGGTTGGAATCTATTGTTATTATCGACCACAATGATTCTTATCGGATTCTCGTCATACGCTACGGTGACAATCCGTTCTGCTGCCAACCCACCAATGAACAGCAACCATCCCGACAATCCGCATGCGTTGCTATCGGTACTTAATCGCGATCAATATGGCAACCGACCTTTACTTTATGGTCACTACTACTCATCTCCCGTAGAAGATGTGGTAGAGAGCAACATATATCACTATAATCCCGAAACTAAACGATATGACCGTGTAACAACCCTCACCGATTACACCTACCCTGCCAAATTCAAGCATATCTTCCCTCGATTGTGGAATGCTGCAAAAGGCGAAGCTGCTTACAAGCCATGGGCTGCATATCGTACAAAGACCGACATCTTGCGAGACGATCAGGGCGAGGCATTGCGCGATGAGCAGGGTCGTATCATGAAGGGCGAAGTCCTCGACTATGGCCATGTGGTGTATGATAATGAGACAGGCGAGAGCTTTATCGAGCCCACATTTGGCGAAAACCTCTACTATTTCTTTACATACCAATTGAATTATATGTATTGGCGTTATTTTTTGTGGAATTTTGCAGGTCGCCAAGACGATATTCAGGCCGATGTAGAGACAATTGCGCACGGTAACTGGCTCTCGGGAATCGATGTTGTTGACGAGATTTATCTCGGACCACAAAGCGAACTACCCCGAGAGATGGAGGAGAACCCCTCACGCAACACCTACTATTTCCTTCCCTTCTTGTTGGGTTTGCTGGGTCTGATATACCACCTCAACACCGACCAACGCAATTTCTCGGTGGTTATGTGGCTATTTATAATGATGGGTGTTGCACTTGTTGTATACTTTAACACAAGCCCCTCGGAGCCCCGTGAGCGTGATTATGTATATGCCGGTTCATTCTACGCCTTCTGTATATGGATAGGTATAGGAGTATTGGCCTTGCGAGATTTGCTGGCCGTAATACTGCACAACAACAAGGCTGTTGCCGTAGCAGCCGTCATATTGGGATTAACAGTTCCGGGAATACTTGCTGCCGAGAACTGGGATGACCACGACCGCTCAGGCAGAAGCATGGCTCGTGATATCGGATGGAACTACCTGAATTCAACCCCGAAAAATGCAATCATAATAAATTACGGCGATAACGACACCTTCCCCTTGTGGTTTAATCAGGAGGTAGATGGGGTACGTACCGACGTGAGAATCATGAACTCGAGCTATCTCGGCGGCGACTGGTACATCGAGCAGATGAAGACTCGTGCCAACGAGGCTGCGCCCGTACCTTTCAAGCTACCAGCCAGCAAATATACATTTGTAAACGACTACCTGCCCATTCGTGACCGCATAGATCGAGTTATTGACATAAAGGAGTTGATGGAGTTCATCAAGAGCGAGGATCCCAACAGTAAATTGGCTTTGGTTGACGGTTCTATGATTGATTATGTTCCCGGACGCCGTATAGCTATCCCCGTAAACAAAGATAACGCGATCGCATCGGGCATCGTAAAGGAGGAGGATCGAGATTTGATGGTTGATACAGTCTATATGAATATCAACGCCAAAAAATCATCGTTCGACAAGAGCGAAATGATGTTGTTGGATTTGTTTGCCAACTTCGATTGGAATCGTCCCATTTGCTTTACGCAGATTTATATCCTTCAGGATTTAGGTCTGCTCGACTATTTGCAGTTTGACGGTTATTCTTATCGCCTTGTTCCCATCCTCACCCCATGTGAATCATCTTGGGATATAGGCCGCATCGATACAGATGTTGCATACCCTCTGTTAATGGAGACATTCCGTTTTGGAAATCTGGCTGACCCCGATGTCCTGGTGGATCATTTCACCCAATATAATTTGCGCGCATCACGCGCACGCGAGGCATTTGCGCGTGTAGGAAAGGCTCTTATTTCCGAGGGACGCAACGAGGAGGCCTTGAAGGTTCTTGACCGAGGTCTGGAGGTACTGCCTACAACCAAATTACGCTACACAGATGCCAACACCTATCCCTTCATTGAAGGCTATTATGCCCTTGGCGAGTGGGAGAAGGGCGACAAGTTGCTAAAAGATTATGCCGAAACACTCAAGGAGTATATCGAATATTATTTGCAGTTCGACAATGTGCAGGCACAAATGGTAAGCACCCAAATCGAAAGCCGTATGGACAGCCTTATGGAGCTCTACTATTTGGCAGGCTACGCCGAGCGCAACGAGCTTTTAGAGTGGTTCAACGAATACCTTCGCACATTCGGTTATACTGACGAAGAGCTGATTCAGCCAGGCACCGAAGCATCGCAAATGATAGATGCGCCAACGGTAGAGATTCCGCAAGAGTAAAAGCAAAAAAATAGCCGACCTGATGGGTCGGCTATTTTTACAATATCATGATTATTTAACCATGCCTACATAGTTGTGAGGTGTAATAGCACGCAGCTCGGCCTTAACACTCTCTGCCACATCAAGCCCCTCAACAAACTCTTTGATCGTCTGCTCGGTGATATGGCCACCCGTACGTGTCAACGCCTTCAAAGCCTCATAAGGATTGGGATAGGCCTCACGACGCAAGATTGTCTGCATAGCCTCGGCAACAACCGCCCAATTATCCTCCAGATCAGCAGCCAGAGCTGCATCGTTCAATATAACCTTACCCAGACCTTTCTGCAATGAGCTGAAACCGATAAGCGAGTGAGCCACAGGAACTCCAACATTACGCAAAACAGTAGAGTCGGTCAAATCACGCTGCATGCGCGAGATCGGCAACTTTGCTGCAAGATGCTCATATACGGCATTTGCCACACCGAAGTTACCCTCGGCATTCTCGAAATCGATGGGGTTGACCTTGTGAGGCATTGCGCTTGAGCCAACCTCGCCCTTCTTCACCTGCTGACGGAAATATTCCATAGAGATATAGGTCCACATATCGCGAGCCAAATCGGTAAGGATGGTATTTATACGCTTCAGGGCATCGAATGTAGCAGCCAAATTGTCATAATGCTCAATTTGAGTTGTGTACTGCGAACGTGACAAGCCCAAAATATCATTCACAAAGTGGTTGCCAAAAGCTACCCAATCGATTTGAGGATATGACACATGATGAGCATTAAAACCACCTGTTGCACCGCCGAACTTGGCAGAGGCGGGCACAACATCAAGCTGCGCAAGCTGCTTCTCCAGACGCTCGACAAAGACCATAAACTCCTTGCCCAATCGTGTTGGCGATGCGGGCTGGCCATGGGTGTGTGCCAACATGGGCACATCCTGCCAATCGGCAGCCATCGCGCGCAATTTTTCGATAAGAGCCACCAAAGCAGGGCGATAAACCTCTGCAATAGCCTCTTTCAGGAGCAATGGTGTAGCTGTATTGTTGATATCCTGCGAGGTAAGACCAAAATGAACGAATTCGCGATAGTCATTAAGACCCAACTCCTCCAACTTCTCCTTCAGAAGATACTCAACAGCTTTAACATCGTGGTTGGTAACGCTCTCTATCTCTTTTACATGCTGTGCATCCTCCATCTTGAATTCGGTATAGAGCTTACGCAACTCTGTATATGCCGACTTGGGTACACCCTGAAGTTGCGGCAAAGGCAACTCGCACAAAGCAATAAAATATTCCACTTCAATACGCACTCGATAACGAATAAGTGCATACTCCGAAAAATAATCCGACAAAACAGACGTTACTCTATTATAACGGCCATCGACCGGTGAAATTGATAAAAGTTGATGTGACATAAATTAAATCAGTTTATTTGGCATCAAAAGTAATACTTTTTATCCACACTCGGAACATATATTTCACGGAATGGCGATTTTTTTGTAATTTTGCCATGATTTTACATCGAACACAGAAAAGTATATGAATTTTTTAACCGCATTGATTGACTCCATAATAGATTTCGTGCAGCGCAACCCGCTGACCACGATAATACTCGTTATGCTCATGGTTTTTGCTCCATCGGTGTTTGGGGTTTTGTTTGTCGGAATAATCATTGCAGGATTGGCATTGTTGGCAGTTCCGCTCTTTATGCTTTTTCGCCTGCGTCGTGCAAGCCGTAAGATGGAGGATGAGTTCCGTCAATATGGCCGACAAACGCACGGCTCACAACATACCCACCACGAATACAAGCAAAGGGATCAACAAGAGGGTGAAGTTAAGGTATACACAACCAACCAGCAACCTCAAAAAAGAGTGAGCGACGAGGTTGGCGACTACGTTGATTTTGAAGAAGTTGATCAGAAAAACAGTTAAAACGGGAACTCAGCCCTATTTAACCACCACAAAGCAGTAAATCAATATCCACAAATAATGTTCCGCATTTTTGAATCTATAGGCAAATACACATTATTGATGCAAAAGGTATTTTCGCGTCCCGAGAAGATGCGTATATACTACACGCGCATTATGTATGAGATGGAGGCGTTGGGACTAAACTCAATTGGCCTCACAGCCATCATTTCGATATTCATCGGTGCGGCTGTGACTCTCCAGATGGCCATTTCGCTTGAATCACCATTCATTCCGAAATATATGATTGGCTATGCTACCCGCGAGGTGATGATTCTCGAGTTTTCATCAACAGTGGTAGCACTTATTCTTGCAGGAAAAGTAGGCTCAAACATCGCTTCAGAGATTGGCACCATGCGCATTACCGAGCAGATTGACGCTCTGGAGATTATGGGTGTGAATTCAGCCTCATACCTCATCCTGCCAAAGATTGTTGCCACGGTATTTTTCTTCCCGTTTTTGGCAATTTTCAGTATGCTTATCGGTATTGCCGGCGGATATATGATTTCGGTAACCACAGGCATCATGAACCCGTCGGAGTATATTGATGGTCTGCAATACTGCTTTTACATGAGCGAAATCAGCTACGCTTTAGTCAAGATGGTATTTTTCGCATTCATCGTAACAAGCATATCGGCCTATTGTGGCTATTACGCCAAAGGAAACTCACTCGAGGTTGGTAAGGCCTCTACACAGGCGGTTGTAACCAGCTCGATCGTAATTATGATCTGCAACCTCATTTTAACACAACTTCTGCGCACATGATTAAGGCTCAAAATATCATCAAATCGTTCGATGGTCGTACAATCCTAAAAGATATTTCGGTGGAGTTCTCTTCCGGACAGACCAACCTTATCATTGGCCGAAGCGGCTCGGGAAAGACAGTTCTATTAAAATGTCTTGTAGGGTTGCACGAGGTTGATGAGGGTGCAATATATTATGACGACATCTGCTTCTCGACACTCGATTTCAAGACCCGCAAAGCCATTCGCAAAAAGGTGGGCATGATTTTCCAGGGTGGAGCACTGCTTGATGCTTCGACCGTTGCCGAGAATGTGAAGCTCCCGTTGGACCTCTTCACCGACCAATCCGAAGAGGAGAAGATGGAGCGTGTAAACCTATGCCTAAAGCGTGTAAACCTCGACAATGCACATCACCTCTACCCCTCGGAGCTGAGTGGTGGAATGGTAAAGCGAGCAGCCATAGCCCGCGCCATAGTGATGAACCCCGAATATCTCTTTTGTGATGAGCCTAACTCGGGTCTTGACCCCCAAACATCGATTGTTATCGACAAGCTAATCAGCGACATCACAAAAGAGTATAATATCACCACCATCATCAACACTCACGATATGAACTCGGTAATGGAGATCGGCGAAAAGATTGTCTTCATATATGAAGGTAACAAGTGGTGGGAAGGTACAAAGAACGATATTCTGCATGCCGACAACCGAGAACTTAACGATTTCGTATTTGCGTCGGCCATGGCCAAACGAGCCAAAGGGATATTATAGTCAGGTGTTTACCCTGCATATTATCACTAAAAGGCAGAATCATAACAATGTTTTGGCTCTGCAACATTCACAAAATCCTCAATTTTGCATCCATTGCGGCACAACTTATGCCGCTTAATGTTAAGTTATTGAAAAATTTTATTTTTTTACCTGCCTAAATTTGTATAATAGTGTGAAAATATCTATTTTTGCGCTGTTAAAAAAGTAACAGAAGTTTTAATTTAAAATACAAACAAGATTATGTCACAGATTAAGATTGGTATCAACGGTTTCGGACGTATCGGCCGTATGGTATTCCGTGCAGCTTGCACTCAGACTGAGAAGTACGATGTAGTAGGTATTAACGACCTTTGCCCCGTAGATTACTTGGCTTACATGCTTAAGTATGACACAATGCACGGTCAGTTCCAGGGTACTATCGACTACGATGTAGAGAAGAGCCTTTTGATCGTTAACGGTAAGGCTATCCGCGTAACTGCAGAGCGCAACCCCGAGGATTTGAAGTGGAACGAGGTAGAGGCAGAG
>JAGBIC010000040.1 GCA_017935185.1 Alistipes sp.
CTTGGCATCCCACTCAACGAACTTTTCGTAATCATACTGCCAATCAGCACCATAAGCGAGTTTGTGGATGCGGTAGTAGATAGCCTCACGCGAAGGGGCGTTGAATCCGCCTGTGTTGTGACGCATGATTGAGTTCTCGGTTGGTCGCCATACGCCGCTCCAATAGGTCAAACCACCCTCGTAAGCTCCAAGGCCCTCGTTGGCGTAGCGAGTGTCGTTGATAAAGTGCTTCCAGCGTACAGCCGTGAGGTCGCTTGTGAAATCGACATTCTTCCACCAGCCCCAGTCGGTTTGTTGCGTCTTATGGCTTGCAGCCTCCGCCTCGGGAATAGCTCCCATATCCTCATAGGCATACTCATCCGCAAGTTTTGCAAAACCGTGACCGCCTGCTTCGTGGTGAAGTACCTGTGCTAGTGCTGTATCATCTTGCCCTATGGGGAAGTATGATATTGAAACTCCGTTGCCCCAATTTTGGGTATTGTTAGATGGATTATACATGTAACATGTTCCTGCGTAAGCGGTTGAGTTCATCATCACGATAATTAAAGCCTCGTTCATGCGCTCGTCGCTGATAGCTTTTTGAGCATATGACAATACTCGAGAATCAGTTCCGCCTACACGAGTGCCATCTCCGAAATAACACTCAAAAGCGGTTGTTGTTCCTTGGGTGTATAACTCGTTGGGTGATACAGCCTTGACAGAGTGTACATTGAAGTGGTCGCGGTATGACTTGTAGGGCTCAACTTCAAATAGTTTCTCCATGGCGGTGTTCATCACATTGTCGTAAGTGCCGTCGGCAATCAGGCGGTCAGAGAACGCATCACCCATCAGGACAATATCGATACCATTACCCTTTGTGGCGGTTTGCATGGTCTTAACCTCGCCATCCTTTGAATAGTCGGTCGAAGTGTAGAACTGATTGTCATCACCGGCATCGTCGGGCGGGCCTAATTTGGTCAGCAGGAAGCGGTCAATATCTTCGTATGAATCATATTCACTAATAAATTCCAAGTAACCTTCGCTATTGACAATATTGACGTTTGGGGTAGAGCCATGGTAAGAGGAAAAAATGTTATACAAATCATTCTCGTTATTAATGCCAATGTCAAAACAAGGCCATGTTGCTCCGAATGACTGATTTTCGGCTAAAAGTTCCTCTTTTGTTCCCTCGCTCAACGCAATAACCTCAAAACCTTTTGCCTTATATTGATTATACAATTTAACCATGGTAGGCATAAAAGCTTGCGAGAATTGACACCAATCCTCAAAATAGAAGATTGCAGTATATTTATTATTTTTATATACGGAATCATCTATCGTGTTGCCATAAATATCGGTAGCAGAGAATTTGGGCGCAGGAATTACTAGCCCCTCTCGACTTATTCCTCCGCCTTTTTCAGCAGATTGATTGATAATCCATAACCACCTTTTAGACCACTCCGGTAACTGCATAACTGATTCGGGGACTTTACCGCTTAATCCATTGGCGTTAATTGTAATAGAAGTTTGCTTCAAATTGCCAAAGGATTCGGGGATAGAGCCCGTAAGTTTATTCCAGCTAAGATCTAAATATTCAAGCTTCTCTAAATGGCCTATTTCGGATGGTATTTGTCCCGTCAATTCGTTATTATTCAATAATAAATATTCAAGATATGCACAATCAGCAATGGTTTCAGGAATTGAACCTTTGAGGTTGTTAGATTGAAGATCTATATATCGAACTACACCGCTAGGGGCATCGCCGTCACCATACCATTCTGATTTGATAGTAATGCCGTACCACTCTTCAATTGGTTTGTCCGAACACCAATTTTCATTGTTTTTCCAATTGTCGCCATCTGTTGCATTATAGAGTGCGATCAGGGCCGCCCTTTCTCTATCGAATGTTTCCTTCTCACCTCGCTGTTTAATGGTTATGGTCTGTGTCGCATTACCACCCGAAATGGTAATCACGCCCTCTCGATTCTCGTCACGTAAGTTCGTTGCTATGTTGAAATGCACATTCTTGCTCGCCAAAGCTCGTGATGAAACTTGTTCGATCCAATTCTTGGCATCGTCAGAAATTGTTACGGTAATATCAACATTGGTCTGAATCTCGAAATCGAGCTTTCCGCCAGCTACACCAAGCTCATACTCCGATTTGGCGAGTACAATCGCATCTTTTTGAGACTGAATGATAGTAACCACCTCCGAGAGATTGTTCTCCTTGTTTGTAAACTTAATCTCGGCCGAACGCTGGTCATAGTCTGCGTTTTCGTCGATATCGAAACGATATGTGTTGGTAGATGTGGCACGGGCGGTATTCTCTTTAATCCAATCGACATCTTTGGGGAGTTCTATTGCGACATCTACATTGCTCTTTACCTCTATGGCAATAGTCTCGCCGGCAGACGCTACAATATACTCGTTCTTTGAGATTACAATTGATGGTTTCGAGCCCTCCTGATATATGGTCACACTCTCGCTGAATGAACCGCTCTTGATTGTGATTTTAGCCTCACGTTTTTCTTTGGCTTCGTTCTCTGATATTTTGAAGACCAAATTCGATGTCTTCATTGCGCGAGTAGTCTCGTATTTAATCCACTCTTTTGCCGCCTCGTCGATGGTGTACTCGAAGTCGATGTTAGCCTTGACTTCTATGGCTACCTCGCCGCCCTCGGCCGCAACCTCGAATCTCGATGCCGTTACAGTCAGCGCATCTTTCTGCTTTTGATTGACGGTAACGGTCTTTGTTGTCGAGCCCGCCTTGATGTTGATAGATGCAGAACGGTCATCGGGCGTATCGTTGGCCGATGTCGTTACGGTAATCTTTGCATTTCCCGCTGGGCCGCTTGTGGGAGATATTGAGCACCAGTTGTCGGCACGAGAGTTTATCACCTCGGCAGTCCATGCCTGCGAGGCGGTGAAGGTTATTGCTTGAGAACCTCCCTCGGTTGAGAAATTTGATGCCGACGCATCGAGAGTTATTGTCGGTTGCTGGGGCTTGCCGCCATTGCCGCCATCGCCGCCGTCACCACCATCATCGCCCTTGGTGCAGGCGAAAAGGATTGCGGTGGCCAAAAATGCCAAAAGAAAACGTTTCATAGTCGTATGTTTTTTGTTAAATTTATTTTGCGAAATAGTATAATCATACAAATTTAGGAATTTGTGAGTTATAAATCAATAGCTTGAGCCGAAATGGTATAATCTTGCATTAAAATTTTTTCAATTTTGAATATTGCTACTCGTTTTATGCTATCTTTGCAGAGAAAATATTTTTGTTATGGATTTTATACCCTTTACACTTATAGATTTGATAGATATATTGCTCGTTGCAATGATTATGACGGGATTCTATCGTATGACACGCGGAACAAATGCGCCATATATCTTTACGGGTATAGTGATTATATATGTTGTGTGGGTGGTGGTGCGCGCGCTTAACATGGAGTTACTGCAAACCATTTTGGGTCAGATTGTTAGTGTGGGTGTATTGGCCGTGATTATCGTCTTCCAGCCCGAGTTGCGCAGTTTCTTGCAGATGATAGGTCGCAGGCAGGGTGGTTTCAGCTTTATAAACAGCATGTTCAATGCCCAGCGTGATTCCGAGTCGATGTTGCAGCCAATAATCACAGCTTGTGCCGAGATGTCGGCCGAGAAGACAGGTGCGCTGATTGTTATTGCACAGAAGAGTGATTTGGGGGATATTGTGGATAACGGCATTTCGATTGATGCCAAATTGTCGGTGTCACTTCTCGAAAATATCTTCTTTAAAAATGCCCCTCTGCACGATGGTGCAGTGGTTGTGCAGGATGGGCGTGTGGTGGCAGCGAAGTGCATTTTGCCCGTAACGCAGTCGCCTGTGCCGAAGTCGTATGGAACACGCCACCGTGCAGCTATCGGCATTACCGAGACTTCGGATGCTATTGTTGTGGTGGTGTCGGAGGAGACGGGCGGTATATCGGTTGCTTTTGGAGGCAGTATCGAACGCAAGATTGCTCCGCAAAATCTGATGCAGGCCATCACGAAGCATCTTGCTCATAACCGAGCAAAAAATGAGGGGCAAAAATCAGATTCCACGAAATAAAAACGATGCGGGGTGTCGACTGTTTGACACCCCGCATTTGTTTACATCTCGAAAATATAGGAAGTAACATCGCTCATGGCTTGAGCTTGTTGTTTGTCTTGAAATATTCCGAATATCGTAGAGCCGCTACCCGACATTGATGCGTACACAGCACCACGGTCAAGTAGCAGTTGCTTGATTTCAGCCATTTTCGGGTGTGCTGCAAAGACCGAAGTCTCAAAATCATTCTTGATGTTGTTCTGCCATGTGGTAATTGGCATTTTTAAGCGTTCCACAAGTGATATTTCAGGCATTGCGGGCTTAACGCCGGCGTAGGCCTCGCGGGTCGATACAGCCTCATCGGGTTTAATCAAAACCAGCCAAAGCCCGTCAGTTGGGATGGTGACCGGAGTCATTATTTCACCACGGCCCTCGCATAACTGTGGTGTGTTGCGAACAAAAAAAGCGGTGTCGCTACCCAGTTCGGCGGCCAAATCTATTAGTTCGGTTTCAGGTAATTGCAGATTGAAAATCTCATTCAAAGCCAATAGTACGGCTGTGCCGTCTGCCGAGCCGCCGCCCAATCCTGCACCATAGGGAATGCGTTTGTTAAGGGTTATTTTCACCTCCCCTGCACCATGCGATTTTTGCATGAGGCGCAATGCCTTGAGGCAGATGTTCTGGTCGTCAGGACAATCTATATCTATGCCTTTGGTGTGGAATGAACTCTCTTCGGCCTGCTCTATCTCAATTATATCGCAAAGCCCCTTGACGGGTATCATTACCGTCGATAGGTCGTGATATCCATCACTGCGCTTACGCAGAACGTCGAGCCCTAAATTTATTTTGCAGTTGGCTTTTATTATCATCGCTATTTATCTTGATTTATTGAGTCAATAAGATCGCATAATGCCTCAAAAAGATGCGGCCGTAGGCGTACAATACGTGAATTCCAATCTTCAACCGTACCGTCGCATGCGTCACTTATGATTTTGAGTATGTGTATTTTGGGCGTCTGTGTGCCATTTAGCTCCGAGTGGAGTTTTATGGCTCGAACCATAGCGTAGCTCTCCATGTCCATGCAGTCGTGGGGCTCAAGCAGACGACGCTTCAACTCTGGTGTGTCGCTACCGATAAAATCATCTGACGAGACTATTGATATATCGGGATCTCCTGTGTCCAACAACTCGGGTTGTGTTGCAAATATCGAGTCGATGTAGATGTCGCCCTGCACAACCTTCGATGGGGCGAGGATTGTGCCTATATTGTGCCGAAATGAGCCGCTGGTACCAACGTTTATGACCGTCTTATACTCCTTCTGCTGTAATGCTTTGAGGGTAGCCTCGTATGCTCGTAACTTGCCTACGCCCGTAATTGCCACATCATGCTGCTCGGCCAGTTTGGCGATGTTCTCCCGCCCCAGCTCCTCTTTAACAGCGAGAAGAATCAATATTTTGTTATCCATATTAGATAGATTTACCACAAAGTTACAAACTAATTATTACACAGACAATATTTAATGCCAATCTTGGCGATGTGCAGAAATAAAAAAAACTGCCGAAATTGTTCGGCAGTCTGCTATGTGTTGTAGTGTGGTTACTGATTCATTGTTGCAAGGAACTCCTCGTTCGATTCTGTCATGCCCATCTGCTTTTGCAGGAACTCCATGGCCTCGACAGTTGTCATTTCCGATAGATATTTTCGCATAATCCATGTGCGATTCATAACATCGCGTGATAGCAGCAGATCCTCTCGTCGAGTGCCCGATGCTATAACGTCAACAGCGGGGTATACTCGTTTGTTCGATAGCTTGCGGTCGAGCTGAAGCTCCATGTTGCCTGTGCCCTTGAACTCCTCGAAAATCACCTCATCCATCTTTGAGCCTGTGTCGATTAGTGCCGTTGCAATGATAGTGAGAGAACCCTTCTCCTCGGTGTTACGTGCTGCACCAAAGAATCGTTTGGGCTTGTGCAGGGCATTGGCGTCAACACCTCCCGACAAGACCTTGCCCGATGCGGGTTGTACCGAGTTGTAGGCGCGTGCCAGACGTGTGATAGAGTCAAGGAATATGACTACATCATGTCCGCACTCAACCATTCGTTTAGCCTTCTCCAATACCATTTCGGCTACCTTTACGTGGCGTGAAGCCTGCTCATCAAATGTTGATGCAACAACTTCGGCCTTTACGTTGCGCGCCATCTCGGTAACCTCCTCGGGTCGCTCGTCAATAAGCAATACAATCATGTAGACCTCGGGATGGTTGTCGGCAATGGCGTTGGCAATTGATTGCAAAAGCATGGTTTTACCAGTCTTCGGCTGTGCTACGATAAGGCCTCGCTGGCCTTTGCCGATGGGTGAGAAGAGGTCTACAACGCGGTTTGAGAGATTGTTGTGTCCTTTGCCCGTCAAGTTAAATTTCTCGCTGGGGAATAAAGGGGTCATATACTCAAACTGCACTCGGTCGCGGATGTATTCTGGTGTAAGACCGTTAATTTCGTTCACACGAATCAACGGGAAATACTTTTCACCCTCCTTTGGCGGCTGAATAATTCCGCTGATGGTGTCACCCGGTTTAAGCCCGAAGAGCTTGATCTGTGAAGGTGAAACATAAATATCATCGGGAGAATTCAAATAGTTGTAGTCAGCCGAACGAAGGAATCCGTACCCATCGGGCATAACCTCAAGAACTCCCTCGCCGATTACCTCGCCTGCAAAATATTCGCGTGAAGATTCTGTACGCTGGTGTCGATTTTTTGCCTCTGAAGCTTCGTTGGTTTGTGGCTTATCTTGTTCTGCGGGTGTGGTACTCTCCGGCTCTGCGGTTTTGGTATCATCGCTGGGGGTTGTTTGTTGCTGCTCCTGCTCTTTTAGAGCCTTGGGTTTGCGACCTCGGCGTTTTGGCGCGGGAGATTCGATGTTAGATTCCTGTGATGCAACAGTATTGTTGTTTTGCGCATCGTCGGAAGCGATAGTGGCACTCGTCGCCTGCTCTTGTTGCGGAGTGGCGGATTGCTCTTCTTGTGTAGACTTGTTCTCCTCTACACGGACTGAACTTATACGAGGGCTACGACTGCGTTTTCTGGGAGCGGCTTCTGCTGCAACCTCTTGCGGCGCAATGGATTCCTCCTCCTGTTGTGGTGCTGTAACCACCTCGATAATGCGGTCGAACAACTCCTTCTTCTTCATTGTGCTGCCATCAATGCCTAGCACCTTGCCTATTTCTCGCAGTTCGGCCAATGATTTGCCCTTAAGTGCGCTTAAATCCTGCATATATTTGTACGTTTAGTTTGCTGATTGGAAATAATCGAATGATTATTTTTCTTTTGACGATGCAAATATAATACAAATTTTCACTATTGCAAATAAAAACCGACACCTTTTAAGTGCCGGTTTTTAGTGTTTTTAGTTTTATTATTAAAAGTTTTTAGGCTTTGTGGTAAGAGTCTCTTTGAAATAATTCAATATCTTCTCTCTCTGCTGCTCCGAGGGAACGAGTATGCGGAAGCGACCGTCGGCTTTGGGGGTGAATACGGTTTTACCCTGGTCGACAACCTTCACCTCGCCGGGCTCGCCTAATGTGAATGCGTCATGATCGGGGTGGCAAGCGTAATAAGCTGCAATTACATCCCAAGTTTGACGGTCGTATGGCATTTTGAGGTAAGATTTGTAACCCTCCACCATAGGGTGAGGCTTGCCCCAGTTGAAATCTTCGGTAATACTCTTGCCTGGATAGATGACCTGATTGCCCAAAATCCATGGTGTGATGACCATCGGAACGGGTGATTTGTCGAAGAAATATTTGGCGGCGATAAGATCGTTCCACACGTTATACTCCTTCATGTTTGCTTGAACAAATTCTCCTGCCATCACAGAAAAATATTTTACCTTTTTTGCAACCAGCTCCATGCCCGATAGTTTTGAATATTTGTCGGGCTTGCTCTGCAGTAGCTCTGCTATGGTGGTGGAGAATCCTACTGTGACGATTACTACCGAGCCATCCTCCTGTTTTGAGAGGAGTCGGCGGTACATCTCAACTGCATCCTCATACTTCGGGTTCTTCGAACGCTCAAACAAGGGTTTGCCGTCGGAATCGGTCATTTTGCAAACTTTTGTGCAATAGTCGTTGCAGTTCAAGTCGGTAATCCATTTGGCATTAACACCGATGGGAATATTTTTATACCCGTACCATACGCGCATGATATCGATGTATTCGGCAGAGTGGGGGTTGTTCTTGTGAACGCCGATTCCGAGTAGGTTGATATTGCCTTGATCCATGTTTTTGAAGAGGATATCCAACGCCATGGCGTCATCGATATCGTTGCCCATATCTGTCTCGAAAATTATTGCTTGTGGCTGCTTTTGTTGCGCCGAGATAGTTGTGCATATGCCGAGGAGGGCAATGAGTAGAAGTAATTTTTTCATAGGTGTTATATTTTATTTCAGTAGTTAGGCAAATTTAAGCAAAAAATATGAAATATACCCTATGTTGTAATGCAGATAATAGATTTTAGGGTAAAAAAAGCGAACCTGTGGGGCTCGCTTTAGTTTGGCTATATCTATCTTGCGATTATTTCTTCTCTGTGGCAGCGGTCTTCTTCTCAGCCTCGTAGAGTTCGTTCACCTTTGCCAAAACAGCCTCGCTGATATCCAAAGCCTCGGCAGCGTCAAGAAGTGCAGTGGCGTTAAATACCATCTTGTACTTACCATCAGCATTTACAGCCTCGATGGCACGCATGATGAGATCCTGACTGCGGTTAGAGAATACGAAATTCTCCTCGTCAAGTGCCTGAGCCTCTTTTTGGGTATTTGCCTGATAGTTGGCAATCTTCTTCTCAATACTCTGCTGCTGCTTTTGTGCGTCAGCGGTTGTCATCAAGCCCTTCTGATACTTCTCCTGCAACTGTGTTGCCTCGTACTGAAGGTTTTTCTCCTTCTGAGCCCATGAGTTCTGTGCTTTCTGAGTCTTCTCCTGCAAAGCTACACCCTCGGTCTTATAGATGTTGCTCTCTGCCAATACGTAATCAACTCTTACATAGGCCAAATCGCCCTCAACAACGGTCTTTGTGGCAGCGGCTTCGCCCTCGGTAGCAGTGTTGGCAGTCTTGTTCTCGCATGCCATGAAAGCAAGCGCAGAAACGAGTAGTGTTAAAACAATTTTTTTCATAATTTTGAATATGCTTTTTTATTATTTTGTTTAAAATTGGTAATAGATTCGACAAAGATAGAAAAAATTATTTATTTTTGTCATAGTTAGCACTTAAAAATAATTTTATGTACGAATATATTTCAGGACAACTTACAGAGGTGGCTCCCACGTATGCCGTTGTTGAGGCCGGAGGAGTAGGGTATTACGTCAATATATCACTACAGACATTTTCGGCGATAGAGCATGACGAAAATGTGCGATTGTATGTGCATTTTGTCGTAAGGGAGGATGTGCAACAGTTTTATGGTTTTGCAACAAAATTTGAACGAGAGTTGTTCCGTAGGCTGATTAGCGTTTCAGGTGTCGGCGGAAATACAGCCCGAATGATACTTTCGACATACTCGCCGACCGAACTGAAAAACATCATTGCCACCGAGAATGCCGTCCTGCTAAAAAATGTCAAGGGCCTGGGTCTTAAGACGGCGCAAAAAATCATTGTCGAATTGAGCGGAAAGATGCTTGAGCTGGGTGTTGATAAGGATTTGGCATTGCCTATGGTTGACAAAGAGAACCCCATCATGAAGGAGACTGTCGCAGCGTTGATTATGCTGGGATTCCAAAAGGCGGCTTCCGAGAAGGTCGTCAAAGCGTTGTTGGCGGACTCTCCGTCGTTGTCGGTGGAGGAGGCTGTGCGTCAGGCTTTGCGAAGATTGTAAGAAAAAGTGTAGAAATATATTGATTAAATTGGCTGAATCGATAAATTTGATTAAATTTGCACGATTATAGGTGTTATGAAGATTCGTTCGAGAATTGCAATGTTTGCTTTGCTGTGCTTGGCGCTGGCTGGATGCAACGATAAGGATGATATCGTTGAGAATCAGCGTGAGGAGATTGTGCGATATTTAACATCATCGCATAAACCAAGGCTTATTGCGCAGGAGGATGTGCCCAATTCAATTGAGGATCAGCCACATTTTTATGAGCGACTGAATAAAAGCCTGTATCGCTATATCGCCACATATTACGAGGAGGGACGGGATGCTCGTCCTCAAGTAAAGATGGGCGATAAGGTGTCGTTGGTCTTTATGGCTGCAAATTTTGAGGGCTCGCAGCCTTCGCTTGATGATGTCTATCTGACAAACGATCCCAATATTTTGTCGCAGCTTGCCGAGGCGGGGTTGAATACCCAATTTTGGGGCAGCGAGCCTTTGGTGGTGGAGCTGGGGCATACAAAAATCCTAGATGGAGTGGCCGAGTCGTTGATCGGATGCCGTCTTGGTGATCAGGTTGAGGCCTACATGACATTGGAAAAGGCTTACGACAACGAAGTGATAGGTGTTGTGCCAAAAGATGCGTCGGTAGTGTGGATTTATGTGATTGCCGATATTGCAAAATAAGTAGTGGGGCACAATATTAAGTGCGATTTTGCGTTGATAGAGTATTACGGTTCCCAAAGGAGCCCATGAATTTGAAGATATATTTTAGATATGAAATTTATCAATCGATTATTCCTGATTATAGCAATGGCATTTGGCGTGTCATTGTATTCGTGTGTTGAATCCACCGAGCTGAGTGAGAATGAGATGGAGAATATTGCTCTGCGAGCTTGGATGGAGTTGAATCGCCCCGATTTGTTGGATAATTATCAGCCGCAAGGTGGATATTATGTAGATTTGCTCGATGAGGGTCATCCCGATAGTTTGCCCGTGCGACATAACGATGCTTGGGTGTGGTTTGATGTTACATGCCGTGATTTGAAGGGTAATGTGGTGTTGTCTCGAAACGATGAAATCGCGCAGATGCAGAATTCATATACCTCACACACCCACTATGCTCCATATTTCCTCTATTGTGGTGTTGATAACACCTCAATGCCCGAGGGTACCTATATGTCTATCCGCAATAAGTTGAAGATCGGCAATAAGGAGTATGCCGCTCGTTACGGTACAAAGATGCGACTCTATCTGCCTTCGTCTATTGCGGGTGGCGATGCCGGTATGTCGGGTGATGGTGGTTATGAGGGTCAGTACTCTCTTGATGAGAATCGCCCTATGATTATCGATGTTCAGATTTGGGGCCATGTGAATAACCCCTTGGCATATGAGGATCAGTGGGTAAGGTCGTTTGCAACTGCAAATGGAGGCATAGCTCCTGTATCAAAGGATGAGGAGTCGAAGAAGAGTGCCGCTTTGCGTCGTAGCTATTACCGTGTAGGTGCGCCAACTCGTGCGCAGGAGGAGCAGGAGGCTATAATCTATGATAATAAGTGGCGTTTGGCTGTGGATTCTATTGCGGGATTGTATATCAACTATAAGTATACTCCTCGTCAGGCTTTGGTATATGATTGTTTGGGTCAGGATACCTTAATATATAAGGATCAAACCGTGTATAACCGTGGAAAACTATACGGCCAAAAGAGCGTGGCACAGTTGGATAAAGAGATTGAGGAGGTGCTTATCAAGCGATTTGGCGAGGGGCTTAACCCTGCCGAGGCGGAGCCTACCGATTCGGTCACAGAGGTTAATGTGTGGTATATTACCCGCAAACTCGATGGCTTTATTATTGATACCAATATCCCCGAGGTTCAGAAGATTGTATACGATGATTATGTAGATAGCGGTGACGAGGGTGATCCGCTGGAGTTTAAGATTAGCGATAATTTGGACGACAACTCGTTGGTGGATGCATGGAAGTATGCTATTCCTCAGATGAAGCTTGGCGCATGGAATGCTATCCTTACAGTTTCATCAAATGCCTATGGCGCTACGGGCGTGTCAGGCTCGAAGACCACCTCTTCGTCTTCGGATTATGCAGATTATTACAACTACTATAATTATTATAACAGTTATTATGGTAATGGTTACTATAACAACTATTATAATGGATATTATGGCGGCTATGGCGGCATGATGGGTGGCTATGGCGGCTACGGAGATTATGGTTACGGATACGGAGGCTATGGTGACTATTATTATAATAACTATTATAACAGCTATTATTATAATCAGATGTATAATAATTCATATTATACCGACGATACCACCTCTACAACTACTGTTACTACCGAGGTTCAGCCTTACTCGCCGCTGTTGTGGCAGGTGTATCTCGAGCCGCGAGAGTAGTGGAGTATGAGTTTGGAGATGTTGGCCGATGGAGCGATTCATCGGCCTTCTTATTTTATTATGGGTAGAGAATTGTAATTTTTTTAATTTTTTATTGCGGAAATTTGGCAAAACAAAAAAATAGTTGTAATTTTATCTTGCAAAGCAAAATGATTGCAAACAATCTATAAAAATAAACCTTAAATAAAGTTACTATGATTATCACATTTAACGAATTGCGTCGCATTAAAGACAAGTTGCCCAGCGGAAGCTCTCAGCGCATCGCCGATGAGTTGGGTATTGATGTAGAGACTGTCCGCAACTATTTTGGTGGAAAACATCTTGAGGCCAAGGCTTGTGCCGGTATCCATATCGAGCAGGGTCCTGATGGCGGAGTCGTTACTTTGGACGATACCGCTATCCTAGATGCGGCAATGCGTATCCTTAACGAGAATAAATAAGGACGCATCGGGCAAGGGTTTATCTTAAATCGCTGTGTTATGAGTTAGTAGGCCTTTGCATATAACCAGAAAAATCCAAACATCGGCACCGACCTTGTTGTCGGCACCGATGTTTTTTGTATAAACCGCAGATATGTAAACTCTTGTTCCGAGAGTTTGTATCTTAAAAAACCAGATGCCTATGAAGAAGATGATTACATTAAGCCTGATTGGTTTATTGATTCCGTTGCTTTATGTTTCAGCTCAGGAGATTATGCCATTTAACGGATTGGTGATTGATGCTGAAGGTAATGGGGTGGCTCATTTGAGCGTTGTAGTAAAGGGTACCAACAAAATTGCAGTGACCGATCATGATGGTCGTTTCGGCTTGACGAATGTTGCACCCGATGCGATATTGGTTATGAGCATGGGTGATGCAAGCGTAGAGGTTGCTGTGGCTGGTCGAAAGAGTCTTAAAGTAATGTTTGTGGACTCAAATAGGACTAGCGCGGAAGAGTCGAGTGAACTCGAGAAGCAGGGTTCAGACTATGTTGAAAGGCGTGAGTTGAGTGCCGGTCGTGAGGTTATTCTCGGCGATGATTTGCGCAGTAGCTCGGCCGATGTTCTGCTTGAAGCTTTGGTAGAGTGCTCAAGTTGTTTGGCTCTGACCAATAACGGCCTCACACTAATCGAAAATGTATCGTTGCAGGACTCAAAGCCTATACTGATTGTTGAAGGTCGCGAGGTGGAGAACTTGGATATGGTCAGTATGGCGGACGTGGATGTGATAACCATCTACCAGAACGAGGGCGAGTGTACTGCTTGTGGTTTTAAGGGTATTATTGAGGTGAAACTTAAAAACGAAAATTAGCCAACGACCTCTGTTCTGAATCGCTGTGTATTTTTTGATGATAAAAGCTATGAAACAAGGTGTGCTGTTGTTGTTTTGCCTCTCTATGTGTTTGGGTGCTTTGGCTCAGGATGGGAGCGAGAGAGTCCCTTTTAATGGTGTGGTTAGCAATTCGTCGGGTGCGCGTATAAGGAATATCAAAGTCGAGGTAAAGTCCACAAATCGTTATACATACACAGATAAATTGGGGCGTTTCGGGTTGACTGACGTAAAGCCAGACGATGTGTTGATCTTGTCGCATAAAAATATGTCGGTGGAGGTTGCCGTAGGTGGTCGAAGAAGTCTGAATATACTATTATCGGGCAATTCATTGTCGAATGCCGAGGAGTCGGAAGCGTTGGTCGAGGCCGGCTATGGGTATATAAAAAAGCGCGAGGTGACCAATAATAATACAGGCACTATTTCAGGCGAGGAGTTGCGTAAGACAGGCGTACAGAATTTGGAGCGAGCGTTGTTGGGGCGTGTCCCGGGATTGGCGATGATTGACGGTGAACTTACCATGAGGGGTAAGAATTCTATCAACTCCTCGACAAAGATGCTTTATCTGGTGGATAATCAGGAGGTGGCATCTCTTTCCGATGTGCCTATAAGTGAGATTGTGTCGGTAACGGTATTTAAGGATGGCGGCATGTATGGTTTGAGGGGTGCAAATGGAGTGATACTCGTGAAAACCTCTGCATCACAATAGTGGCATGACACTTTTTTGGTGCGTATTGTCATATACGGTCAGCCAAAATGGCAGATTTTCCACTCTTGTTGTCAGAAATTTATGCCATAATTACTCATTTTGAGCCAATATAATCTTTGGTATAACCTTTGTTTACTAATAAGTCGGTTGCGTCGAGCAATCGGCTTTTTTTAGTGAAAATAGGTAAATAACAAATAAAAGATTTAAGATTATGGGAAAGATTATTGGTATTGATTTGGGAACAACCAATTCATGCGTATCGGTTATGGAGGGTAATGAGCCCGTTGTAATCACAAACTCTGAGGGTCATCGTACAACCCCTTCTGTTGTGGCGTTTACCGATTCATCGGAGCGCAAGGTGGGTGATCCCGCAAAGCGTCAGGCTATCACTAACCCCAAGCGTACAGTATTTTCTATCAAGCGTTTTATGGGAGAGAAATACGACAATGTGTTATCAGATATAGCTCGCGCTCCCTATTCAATCGTGCGTGGTGATAACAATACACCTCGCGTAGATATTGATGGCCGTCAGTATACTCCGCAGGAGATTTCTGCTATCATCCTTCAGAAGATGAAGAAGACCGCCGAGGAGTTCCTCGGTCAGGAGGTTTCAGAGGCTGTTATTACTGTTCCTGCATACTTCTCTGATTCGCAGCGTCAGGCCACCAAGGAGGCCGGAGAGATTGCAGGTTTGAAGGTGCGTCGTATTATCAACGAGCCTACCGCAGCTGCGCTGGCTTATGGTTTGGATAAGAAGGATGCCGACATGAAGGTTGCAGTATACGACCTCGGTGGTGGTACTTTCGATATCTCTATTTTGGAGTTGGGTGACGGTGTGTTTGAGGTTAAATCTACCAATGGCGATACTCACCTCGGTGGTGACGATTTCGACCATGTGTTGATCGACTATATGGCAGAGGCATTCAAGGCTGAGCATGGTATCGACCTGCGTCAGGATGCTATGGCATTGCAGCGCCTGAAGGAGGCTGCCGAGAAGGCTAAGATTGAGTTGTCTTCTACAACTACTACCGAGATCAACTTGCCATATATCATGCCCGTAAATGGTATCCCCCAGCACTTGGTGATGTCACTTACCCGCGCTAAATTTGAGCAGTTGTGCGACCACCTGGTACAGAAAACTATCGAGCCCTGCCGTATTGCATTGCGTGATGCAGGCCTTCAGGCAAGCGATATCGATGAGGTTATCCTCGTGGGTGGTTCAACCCGTATCCCCGCAATCCAGCAGGTTGTTGAGAAGTTCTTCGGCAAGGCTCCCAACAAATCGGTAAATCCCGACGAGGTTGTGGCTATTGGTGCAGCAATTCAGGGTGGTGTTTTGACCGGTGAGGTTAAAGATGTACTTTTGTTGGATGTGACTCCTTTGTCACTAGGTATCGAGACTTTGGGCGGTGTGTTCACCAAGCTTATCGAGGCTAATACCACAATTCCTACTCGTAAGAGCGAGGTGTTCTCTACTGCTGCCGACAACCAACCTTCGGTAGAGATTAACGTATGTCAGGGTGAACGTCCTATGGCACGTGACAATAAGTCTATCGGTCGCTTCCACCTTGATGGTATTCCTGCTGCGCCTCGTGGTGTTCCGCAGATTGAGGTTACCTTCGATATCGATGCTAACGGTATCTTGAATGTGTCTGCCAAGGATAAGGGTACAGGTAAGGAGCAGAAGATTCGCATTGAGGCCTCTTCAGGTCTTACCGAGCAGGAGATTCAGCGCATGCGCGACGAGGCCAAGGCCAACGAGGAGAAGGATAAGGCCGAGAAGGAGCGTGTAGATAAGGTGAATGCTGCTGATTCAAATATCTTCGCAACCGAGAAGCAGCTTAAGGAGTATGGCGATAAGATTCCTGCCGACAAGAAGTCTGCTATTGAGGGTGCTTTGGCAAAGCTTAAGGAGGCTCATAAGAATCAGGATGTCGCTGCTATTGATACAGCTATTGCCGAGCTGAATAGCGCATGGCAGGCCGCTTCGCAGGATCTCTATGCTGCACAGCAGGCCGAGCAGCAGGCTCAGGGCGGAGCACAGCAGAATGCTGGCGCACAGCAGGGTGGTGCACAGCAGCAGCCTGAGGACGTTGAGTTCGAGGAGGTTAAGTAATTCTAATAATAGAGTATTTCAGTCCAAGAGTTATATTTGGTCGAAAAAAAATAGTTAGCGTAAGGAGTTTGCAAATGCAGACTCCTTTTTTTGATATATTCAATTAGATTTCATATCTTTGCTTTGGATCTTTGTTGATATCTTAAATTTAATGCCTATGAAAAAACTACTACTAATTTTACTATCGTCTGTGGTGGCAATGGGTGTCGTTGCTCAAAACCAGCAGCCTGCACAGAAAAATACATCGGTGCGTATTGCTTTGCACAACTCTACGCAACAGAACCAAATCATACCCCGTGAGATTTATGGTCAGTTTGCAGAGCATCTTGGCCGTTGTATCTATGGTGGAATATGGGTTGGTGAGGATTCGGAGATTCCCAACGAGAAGGGCTATCGTGTAGATGTGCTTGAGGCGTTGAAGGCCCTTAAGATTCCTGTGTTGCGTTGGCCCGGTGGTTGTTTCGCTGACGAGTATCATTGGATGGATGGAATCGGCCCGCGTGAACAGCGTCCAAAGATGGTTAATACCAATTGGGGCGGAACTGTCGAGGATAACAGTTTCGGTACGCATGAGTTCCTTGATTTCTGCGAGTTGCTCGGTTGTGAGCCTTATGTGAATGCCAATGTGGGTAGCGGAAGTGTTGAGGAGATGGCCAAATGGGTCGAGTATATGACCTCTGATGCAGATAGTCCTATGGCAAATCTTCGTCGCAAGAATGGACGCGAGAAGCCTTGGAAGGTGAAATATCTGGGTGTTGGTAACGAGAACTGGGGTTGCGGAGGTAATATGACACCTGAATATTATTCTGATTTATATCGTCGCTATGCTACATTCTGCAAGAATTATAGCGGTAACCGCCTATATAAAATCGCTTGTGGCGCAAGTGATTACGACTACAATTGGACCGATGTTTTGATGCGCCGAGTTGGTAATCAGATGCAGGCTTTGTCGTTGCACTACTATACCGTAATGGATTGGGGGCGCAAGGGTTCTGCAACCCAATTCAATGTTGATGATTGGTATGCCACCATGGGTAAGTGCGTAGAGATAGAAACGGTGCTAAAGCGTCATTGTGAGATTATGGATCGTTATGATCCCTCGCGCCGCATTGGTCTATTGCTTGACGAGTGGGGAACATGGTGGGATGAGGAGCTCGGAACAGTTCGTGGCCACCTCTATCAGCAGAATACCTTGCGAGATGCTATGGTGGCGGCATTGTCGTTCAATATCTTCCATAAGTATACTTATCGTTTGAAGATGACCAACATTGCGCAGATGATCAATGTGTTGCAGTCGATGATTTTGACACGTGACGACGAGATGGTTTTGACCCCCACATATTATCTCTTTAAGATGTATGCCGCTCATCAAGGTGCGGAGTATCTGCCTTTGCACTTCGAGTCTGCCAAGTTGCGAGACAAGAATCGCCGCGAGGTGGAGCTCCTCTCTGCTACTGCATCGCGTGCTGAGGATGGCACAATCACTGTGTCGCTTGCGAATGTCGATGTCGAGAACGAGTGCCGCGTAACAATTGCATTGGATGATGACAAAAAGTATAGCGTGAAGGGCTCTATTCTCTCTGCCGGAACAATCGATGCATATAATACTTTCGATAAACCCAATGAGGTGAAGTGTGAGAATTTTACCTCGTTTACATCGGAGAAGGGTAGTGTAGAGGTGGTTTTGCCTGCTAAATCAATAGTATCTTTGACTCTGAAATAAGAAAAATAAGAAATATTCATCGAAAAGTCTGAAAATCGGTCATAAAGATTCGGTTTTCAGACTTTTTTTGCTTACCTTTGCGAGATAAAATTCGGACCCTATCCGAATTGTACGAAATAATTTAGTACGAATAAAAGAAAAATAATACAAACAAAAACTTAACAACAATGCAAAGTAAAGGCGCAGTTAAACTATTCGCAATCCTCATGGTGATTGCGTGTGTCTATCAGCTCTCATTCTCGTTTGTTACGAGAAGAGTGGAAAAAGCGGCCGTAGAGTATGCCGCAGCCTTCGATGAGTCGGAGCGCGCAGCCAAGGAGGCTTATTATTTGGATTCAGTTCAGAATCAGCCCGTCTACAGCCTTTTGTGGATGAAGGATTTTACCTACAAGGAGTGCAAGGAGAAAGAGGTTAACCTCGGTCTTGACCTTAAGGGCGGTATGAACGTAATGCTCGAAATCGAGGTTCAGGATTTGGTTAAGGCGCTTGCCGGTGAAAGCCAGAATGACCCTGCATTTGTCGAGGCTTTGGCTCGTGCAAACGAGGCTATGAAGGCAGGTACCAACGATTATGTAGGTGAGTTCGTTAAGGCTTATCAGGAGGTGTCAAATGGTGCGCCTTTGGCCGCAATTTTCGTTAGCCCCGATCGTAAGGATATTACTCCTAACTCTACTGACGAAGAGGTGGCTAAGGTGTTGCGTTCTGAGACAGATGCCGCTATCGCAGCTTCATTCAATATTTTGCGTAGCCGTATTGACCATTTCGGTGTAACCCAGCCCAATATTCAGCGTTTGCCCAACTCAAACCGTATTTTGGTTGAGTTGCCGGGAGTTAAGGAGCCCGAGCGAGTGCGTAAGCTTCTTCAGGGCTCGGCTTCACTTGAGTTCTGGGTAACATACGATTCGCAGACTGTTCTCCCCTTGTTGATGGAGGCTGATGCACTTCTTAAGAATAGTGTTGAGGGTGAGCCTGCTGAGGTTGCAGAGGCAACTACTGAGGCCGGTTCAACTTTGGCTGCTGAGGTAGCCGGTGCAACTCCCGCTATGGATGAGAATGCAAGCTTTAACCGTAGCGAGAATCCTTTGTTTGCTTTGCTCGATCCTTCATATGCAGGTTCAAGCATTGTAGGTACAGCTGTTGCTGCCGATATGCCTGCTATCAACGAGTATCTTGCCCGTCCCGAGATTCAGAATCTTTTCCCTGCTGACTTGAAATTTATGTGGGGTATCAAGGGCGAACCCATGTTTGATAACCGCATGTGTCTGTATGCTCTTCGCTCTATCGATGGCAAGCCCGCTATGGATGGTAGCGCAGTAGCTACTGCACAGGAGAATTATTCGCAGAATGGCTCTGCCGCCGAGGTAAACCTCACCATGAACTCAAACGGTGCATCACAGTGGGCTCAGCTCACAGGTCAGAATATAGGTAAGCCTATCGCTATCGTATTGGACGGCTATGTATATTCTGCTCCTAATGTTCAGAATAAGATTGAGGGCGGTAGCTCTGTAATTACAGGAAACTTCACTATTCAGGAGGCGCAGGATTTGGCTAACGTACTTAAGTCAGGTAAAGTCCCTGCTCCTGCACGTATCATTCAGGATACAGTGGTAGGTCCTTCACTCGGTGAGGAGTCTATCAATGCAGGTATGTTCTCATTCGTGTTGGCATTTATCCTCGTGTTGTTCTATATGGGTCTGTTCTATAAGACCGCAGGTTGGTTGGCAGACCTCGCATTGGTACTTAACATCTTCTTGTTGATGGGTGTTTTGGTGTCATTTGGCGCAGTGTTGACATTGCCCGGTATCGCAGGTATTGTGCTTACAATGGGTATGGCTGTGGATGCCAACGTTATTATCTACGAGCGTGTTAAGGAGGAGCTTCGTGGCGGTAAGGGTGTTGCACTCGCCATCAAGGACGGTTTCTCTAATGCATATTCAGCAATTATCGACGGTCAGTTGACTACAATCATCACCGGTATCGTTCTGTTCGTATTCGGTAATGGCCCTGTGCAGGGTTTTGCTACTACATTGGTAATCGGTATCTTGACATCTGTATTCTGCGCAATCTTCATCACTCGTATGTTGCTTGAGAAGGTACTTGAGAAGCGAGGTAGTGTATCATTCTCTCGCTCATGGTCAGAGAATTGGTTGGCAAATGTCAAGTTCGATTTCATTGCAAAGCGTAAGTCTTCATATATCCTTTCAGGCTCGTTGATCGTTTTGTCGGTAATCTCACTCTTTGTATTGGGTCTTAATACCGGTGTTGATTTCACAGGTGGTCGTACCTATGTTGTTCGCTTCGACCAGAACGTATCAGCCGAGCAGGTTCGTCAGGCTTTGGACGGCGTATTGGTTAGTGATGATGCAGCTAAGTCATCTGTTGAGGTTAAGCAGTATGGTGGCGAGAATCAGATGCGTATCATCACCCAGTATAAGTATGATGATACATCAGAGGAGACAACTGCAGAGGTTGATGCTTTGATTTACGATGCTTTGAAGGGCTTCTATACCTATCCTATCACTTTGGATGGCTTCACCAGTACTCAAGAGGATGCTAACGGTATCATCTCATCAGAGAAGATCGGTCCTGCTATTGCAAAAGATATGATTTTCAATGCATTCTATGCTGTATTGTTCTCGCTTATTGCTATCGGTCTTTACATCACCTTCCGCTTTAAGCATTGGCAGTGGGCTACCGGAGCTACATTGGCACTTGCTCACAACTCGTTCTTGGTAATCGGTATTTTCTCGATGTTATACCATGTAATGCCGTTTAACCTTGAGGTTAACCAGGCGTTCATTGCAGCTATCTTGACAATTATCGGTTACTCAATCAACGATACCGTGGTTATCTTTGACCGTATCCGTGAGTTTATAACTCTCTATCCCAAGCGCAACATTAAGGATAACATCAACAATGCGATCTGTTCTACTTTGTCACGTACTTTGAATACTTCAGGTACTACAATTGTAACATTGCTTGCGATGTTTATCTTGGGTGGTGAGAACTTGCGTGGTTTCATCTTCGCCTTGTTGCTTGGTGTAATCATCGGTACATATTCATCAGTATTTGTTGCAACGCCTATTGCTTACGATATTTTGCGTCGCAAGGAGAAATAAAATATGTGACAATAAATGAAAATAGGTTGCAACCTTTGATGGTCGCAACCTATTTTTTTCTTAACTTTGTCATTGCTATGAGTAAGATTTGGTTGAAAATAAAGGTGGTCTTGCGCCGTATGCGTGCAACTATCTCGCCGGCATTTGTATATATGCTGTGCGCAGCAGTCATAATGTGGTATATTCTTAAGTTGCAATATACCTATACCACCAACTATTCTGTGTTGGTCAATATCGATGGTGAACGTATGCGCATCCCTTGTGTGGTTGAGGGTAAGGGTACTAATCTGTTTGGTTACCGAGTATATATGCATCGCGAGATTAAAATCGCTCTGGACGATCTTAAATATAGTATAGAGGAGCAGAAAAATCCCGATACAGGGGTTGTCGAGGGACGAAGTTATGTTATTGATCCGCAGTCGGTACAAAGTATTCTGTCGGTTCGGTTTAGCGACATTAAATTGATATCGGTGGGAGAGGTTCCTGCGATACCTGTTGAGGAGTCGGAGGCCGTTGATAGTGCCAGTTAGAAGTGAGTTCCCGATTATGTATAAGGTAGGTGTTACAGGAGGTATAGGCAGCGGCAAGAGTGTTGTGTGCAAGATGCTGCAGGAGCATGGTGCTGCTGTATACGATTCCGATAGGCATGCAAAAGCTCTGATGGCAGAGAGTGCCCACATTCGTGAGCAACTTATTGCCTCCTTTGGGCCGGATTGTTTTATTTGCGGTCAGCTTGATAGAAAATATCTTGCATCAAAGGTCTTCGGCAATGAGGCTGCTTTGCAAAAATTAAATGCCATAGTTCACCCTGCTGTACGAGAGGATTTTCGTCGGTGGGCAGAGGAGCAACGCTCGCCTTATGTTGTCTTGGAGAGTGCGATTCTCTTTGAGTCGGGATTTGATAGTGAGGTTGATACGACACTCGCTGTGATGGCTCCTGTTGAGGAGCGTGTGCGTCGTTGTATGGAGCGTGATAATGCCAGTCGCGATACGATTATGAGTCGTATATCCCATCAGATGAGTGACGATGAACTTTTCCGCCGCGCCAAGCGTACCATAGTAAATCTCCGTCTTGATTATCTCGAAGACGATGTTCAGCAACTGCATAAAATCTTCTGTCATGAAGCAAATTTGTGACATACTCGATAAGTCGCAACGCCATGTTATGGCTATTGTGAATGTTACTGACGATTCGTTTTATAGTACCTCTCGTACTTATGATAGTTCAAGTGTAGCCAAGCGTGTCGAGCAGGCATTGAGGGAGGGCGCTACCATACTCGATATTGGTGGTTACTCTTCGCGATCCGGGGCTGTCGATATCTCTGTTGAAGAGGAGTGGCGCCGAGTGAGGATGGGTTTGTCTGTGGTGAGGAATTTAACCTTTGATATCCCCATATCTATTGATACATTTCGTTCGGAGGTGGTTTTGCGTGCCGTGGAGGAGTTTGGGCCGGTGATTATAAACGATATAACTGCGGGTGAAGCTGACGATAATATTTTGGAGGTGGCCTCTAAATATAATCTGCCGTATGTGGCTATGCATATGCGTGGCACCCCCCAAACGATGCAGCAGATAACCAATTATCCCGAAGGTGTTGTAAACGAGGTCTATAAATATTTCGCTAAACGTTGTGCCGAACTTCGGGAGCGTGGGTTGAAAGATATTATTCTCGATGTGGGATTTGGTTTTGCAAAGAGTCTTGAGCAAAATTATGAGTTGCTTGCAGGGTTGAAGCGTATGGAGGATTTCGGATATCCGTTGCTGGTAGGCATGTCGCGAAAATCAATGATATACAAGGCTCTCGGTGGCAGTCCGGAAGACGCTTTGGCCGGAACTGCGGCTCTGCATTGGGAAGCCTTGCGAGGTGGTGCTACCATATTGCGGGTACATGATGTAAAAGAGGCTGCAGATGTGATTAGGCTATTCTCCATCTATGAAAAATGCATTATATAGAGTGAAGAGATAAAAAAAGGAGCTCGCAAAAGCTCCTTTTCTCTTTATATATTAGCGTATTATTTACCCCAAAGGTTGCGGGGGTATACACCGGCCTCGATAAGCTCCTCGATTTTAGCTACGAGCTGCGGCTTGTCGGCCTGATATGTTACGCCAAACCAGTTTGCAGAGGTCTCAAGCACCTTCAATTTTGCCTTACCATTACCTACAAGTTCGTTAACCATCAAAGGAATAAAGAACTCAGCCTTGGGGTTTGCCTGTGTTGCAGGGTCTGCCAGGAAACCCTTGAAATACTCCTCTGAATAAGCAAAATAGTCGGGAGTAAAGCCGAAAAGGTTCATTGATACGGGAGTGTTCTCCTCTAATGCCTCATCCTCTCCCAAGTCGTGGAATACGATTGTACCCTCTGCGTTGCGCTCAATCTTTGTGCGCTCAACGATTGATGTCAGGAAACGATTCTCGTCAATAGAGCATACACCACGATAAACTGTACCATTCTCAGAAAGAGTCTTGTTTACCTCGTAACCCACCATGCAGTAGTGGTTGCTCTCGCCGTCACGCTGGCTGAGGTAGTCGCCGATAACCTTGTAGGCGTCTGCGCCATAAAAATCGTCGGCGTTAATTACTGCAAAAGGTTCCTTGATAACATCTTTTGCCATGAGTAGAGCATGATTTGTGCCCCAAGGCTTCTCGCGGCCCTCGGGTACGCTGAATCCTTCGGGAAGATAGTCCAGCTCCTGATATACTATTTCTACCTCAATTTTACCGCCAAAACGCTCTTTGTTAAACATCGCTGTAAATGCATCGGCAAATGAGTGGCGGATAACAAAAACAACCTTGCCAAAACCGGCACGAATTGCGTCATAAATTGAGTAGTCGATGATAGCCTCATTATTGGGGCCTACGCCATCCATCTGTTTTAGGGCGCCGTAGCGTGAGCCCATGCCGGCAGCCAAAACGAGTAATGTAGGTTTAACCATGATGTAAGAATTTATTAGTTTGTGTTAAGTAATGCAAATTTACAAAAAAATATATTGATTAGCTGTCGGTGAGCGATAAAATATTATGAAAGTAGACTATTGGCGATAATAATGATATAAGATTGACCGTTTTTTATTCAAGAATAGCTATCCATAGCAAAAAAATGCTTTTAATGGCAGATGGTTTGCTCATTTTTGGTTATCTTTGCTCATTATAGCATGCAATCATGAAAGGACTACGTCAGAGAATAAAGATACTATTACGTAAGAAGCGATTCAGCATGAGCGACCCCATTCGCCGCGAGGAGGAGTGGAATTTTCACATGTCACCTGCCGGCCTTATGGGTAGTGTGGCTGCATTTTGCCTCTTTTTATTTCTGCTCACACTTATTTTGGTGGCATATACCCCCATTCTCGATATCTTCCCCGGGTATCGTACAGCCGCCGAGCGTGCGCATGATGAGCTGGTGCAGAATATCATGCGCGTGGACTCTCTTGAGCGTCGCATGAGCGATATGCTTACCTATAACGAGAATATTGCAATGATTATGGAGGGTCGTACCCCTGTTTTACGCACTCCGCTATCGGATAGCGATACAACAAAACTCGATAAAACCCTGCTTCCTCCTTCGCAGCTCGACTCGTTGTTGCGTGCCCAGATGGAGGGTGATGGTGATTACTCATTGGCTCGAACCCTGCAACGTCGTAGTCAGGAGGAGGGTAAGTTCGTCTTTGCGGCACCTGCCGAGGGCATTATCACACGACACTTCTCGCGCGAAGATAACTATCTCGGTGTCGGTATTCAGGCAGGGCCTAATGCCCCTGTTACATGTATTGATGACGGTACTGTAATTGATGTGGCGGCAGGCGAAAAGGGCTCGGTGGTAACAGTTCAGCATTTTAATGGTTTTATCTCGATATATCGCAATCTGATGCAGGTGCTTGTTGCAAAGGGTCAAAATATCAAGAGCCGTCAGGTGCTGGGCTATAACGCTATGCTTGGCGTAGGTGATAAAACCAATCCTCTTGTTGAGGTTGAGATATGGAACGAGGGTAAGGCCGTCGATCCCGAAATTTATATTGTATTCTAAAGTTTTTACTATCCCATAATGAAACAACGATTGTCTATTCTCGGTTCTACGGGCTCAATAGGAGTGCAGACACTTGATATCGTGACCGGGAATCCCGAACTATTTGAAGTAAATTCGTTGGTGGCAGGGCAGAATTGGCAACTTTTGGCACGTCAGGCTGTCGAGTTCGATGTCGATAGTGTTGTCATTGCCGATGAGTCGAAATATAACTCTTTGCGTGAGGCTCTTGCCCCTTATCCCATAAAAGTGTATACCGGCAGCGACGCTATATGTCAGGTGGTGCGCAGCTCTGAGGTGGATGTTGTGGTAAACGCTCTTGTCGGTTATGCAGGTTTGCATCCTACCATTGCCGCAATTGAGGCCGGCAAGAAGTTGGCATTGGCAAATAAAGAGAGCCTTGTTGTGGGCGGTGATCTTGTTATGCGTATGGCCTCCGAGCGAGGTGTGCCTATCCTGCCTATTGACTCGGAGCATTCAGCAATATTCCAATGTCTGGTTGGTGAACAGTCGCCTATACGTCGTCTTATAGTTACTTGTAGCGGTGGCGCTCTGCGTGATATTCCTGCCGAGCAACTCAAGGACGTAACTCCGGAACGAGCACTGCAACACCCCCAGTGGACCATGGGCGCGAAGATTACTATCGATTCTGCCACATTGGTCAATAAAGGTTTCGAGGTTATCGAGGCTCATTGGCTCTTTGGTGTTGGTGCAGAAAAAATATCGGTGCTTATCCATCCGCAATCCATCGTACACTCTATGGTTGAGTTTGAAGATGGTGCAATAAAAGCACAATTGGGTACTCCCGATATGCACATACCTATCAGCTATGCATTGATGTTCCCCCAGCGTGCTGCAACGGCTCAAGAGCGTTTCGATTTTCTCGCCCATCCGACTCTTACATTTGCCGAGCCCGACCGAGTAAAGTACCCTGCTTTGGATATCGCCTATGAGTGTATGCGTCGTGGCGGTACTGCTTCATGTGTGATGAATGGCTCGAACGAGGTGGCTGTGGCGGCGTTCCTTGCGGGAAAGTGCCGTTTTACCGATATTACAGCATCAATAGAGTATGCTCTAGGACGAGCTACTTTTGTTGCGAAACCCACGTTGGCCGATTATGAAGCCTCAAATGCAGAGTCGAGAGCATTGGCTGCAGAATACTTAAAGTTAAAATAATCATAAATACAAATGGATATAGCAATTAAAATCATTCAGTTTTTTATGAGTCTGTCGCTTTTGGTGGCGATTCATGAGTTTGGACACTATATTGTAGCACGCATTTTCAAGATTCGTGTCGAGAAGTTCTACATATTTTTTGATCCGTGGTTCTCGCTCTTTAAGTGGAAGCGAGGTGAGACCGAGTATGGTGTGGGCTGGCTACCTTTGGGTGGTTATGTAAAGATTGCCGGCATGATTGACGAGAGTATGGATCTCGAGCAGATGCAGTCCCCTGTTCAGCCGTGGGAGTTTCGTGCAAAACCGGCATGGCAGCGTTTTTTGGTGATGATTGCCGGCGTGGTTATGAATATCCTGCTTGCTATGATGATATATTCGGGGATACGTTATGTGTGGGGCGAGTCATACATGGCTAACGAAGATATCAAGAGGGGTTATGAATTCAACGAAGCTGCAGAACGTATGGGCTTCCGCGATGGCGATAAGGTGATATCAATCGATGGTGAACCTATTGACGATGTAAATGAGATTCGAGCCAAGCTGTTGCTTACCGAGAGTGACCGTCAGGTTGTTGTCGAACGAGATGGAGCGCAGGAGTCGTTCACTATCTCTTTTGATGAGTTGCTACAAATGCGCCGTAACCGAGAGTACGAGGATCTATATATGCTCCGTATGCCCTTCATTGTCGACTCTGTGGCATCGGCCTCTGCAGCCTCTGCGGGAGTTATGGTAGGGGATGAGGTTGTAACTCTGAATGGCCAAAAGGGCGGAGTACAGACTTTTACCGATTTGTTGCAACAACATAAGGGCGATACGGTCACTCTTGCAGTATTGCGTGGTAGCGGTATGCATGAGTTGAGGGTCCCTGTAAATGATGAGGGTAAGGTCGGTGTCGCGCTCAAGACAGATGTATATCAGCCACGTACCCGTTCATTTACTTTCTGGCAGGCTATACCTGCTGGTGTTGGACTTGCATGTGATACTATTGTGGATTATTGGCAGCAACTCAAGCTTATTTTCCAGCCCAAAACCAAGATGTATGAAGAGTTGGGCGGATTTATCTCTATCGGCAGTATCTTCCCCTCGGAGTGGGATTGGTTGCGTTTTTGGACTATGACAGCATTTTTGTCTATCATCCTTGCTGTGATGAATATTTTGCCTATTCCCGGATTGGATGGTGGTCATGCGCTCTTTACCTTGTGGGAGATGATTACGGGTCGCAAGGCTAGTGATAAGTTCCTCGAGGTGATGCAATATATTGGCCTTGCAATTTTGTTGGTGTTGTTGGTTTATGCCAACGGTAACGATATATATCGACTATTTAATTAGTTATGGCAAAAGTTAAGAAGGCCTATTTCTGCCGTGAATGTGGTTTCGAGGCTCCCAAGTGGTTGGGCCGTTGCCCCTCTTGTGGCGAGTGGAATAGTTTTACCGAGGAGGTTATTTCAAAATCAACATCTTCAAGTAGTGTTGCATCGCTTGCCCCGCAAATGCCTCCACAACGCGTTAGTGAGATTAAGCCCGTAGCGCAACATCGTATTGATTTGCGTAATTCCGAGGTAAACCGTGTGCTGGGTGGTGGTCTTGTCCCGGGTTCACTTGTGTTGCTGGGTGGAGAGCCTGGAATAGGAAAATCTACCTTGAGCCTTCAGCTGGCTTTAACGAATCCATCGATTCGTACCCTATATGTATCGGGCGAGGAATCTGCCGAGCAGATAGGAATGCGCGCCGAGCGTATCGGAATAGTAAATGAAGAGTGTTATATCTATTCCGAAACATTGCTTGAGAATATTCTTATACAGATGGCCGAGTATAAGCCCAATGTTGTAGTTATTGACTCGATACAGACCATCTATACCGATACAATAGATCCTTCGGCCGGTAGTGTGAGCCAAATCAGGGAGTGTGCTGCCACACTTCTGAAGTATGCCAAGACAACCGGAACTTCCATATTTATCATCGGCCATATAGCCAAGGATGGAACTATTGCAGGTCCAAAGGTTTTGGAGCATATTGTAGATGTTGTGTTGCAATTTGAGGGTGACAATAACAATACATATCGCATCTTGCGTGGTATTAAAAATCGTTTCGGAGCTACATTTGAGATTGGAGTGTTTGAGATGAATGATGCCGGCCTGAGAGTGGTTGACAGTCCTTCCGAGATTTTGCTTTCGCATTATGATTGCCCGTTGAGTGGTGTGGCTGTGGGATCTTCGGTTGACGGCATCCGTCCATATCTGATTGAAGTGCAGGCGCTGGTCGGTAGTGCAACATACGGCACTCCCCAGCGTAATACTATGGGATACGATCCACGTAGAATGAGTATGCTTTTGGCTGTCTTAGAGAAACGTGTCGGCATGAATATGTTCCAGAAGGATGTCTTTTTGAATTTTGCGGGAGGCTTTAGGGTCTCTGACCCCGGGCTTGATTTGGCTGTGTTGGCTGCTATAATATCTTCATATTACGATAGACCTATTGCCGAAGGTGTGTGTTGTGCCGGTGAGGTCGGGCTGTCGGGCGAGGTACGCCCTGCGCCACGTACCGAGCAGCGAATCGGTGAGGCCAAACGTCTGGGATTTCGTCGTATAGTCGTGTCGGGATACCTACGCAAAGATATTAAGATACCTCGTGGTATAGAGGTGGTATACATAAATCATATTGGCGAATTGCCCCGAACACTTTTTGCCGACTAGGCTTGTTTGGTATAGAATTTGACAATCCTCTTCAAAACCTTGTGTGATGAAGAGGATTGTTGTTTTGGGCGGTTTGGGATTGATCGGCTCACATCTGTGTATGCGTTTGGCAGCTGAGGGCCACGATGTAATATGTATCGATGTGCGGGATATGGCGCAATCGCCCATGTTGATGCCTTATTTTAAGCGACGAGATATTAGATATATTAACCATAATATCGTAACACCATTCTCGATAGATTGTGACCAAATATATAATCTCGCTTCGCCATGCTGCCTGAAAAACGATGGCTCTCACGCAATAGCAACTCTGCGTACCAATATTATCGGCTCAATAAATACACTCGATCTGGCACGTCGTAATCGTGCTTCGGTGTTGTATGCTTCGGCGGGCGAGGTGTATGGTATTGCCGGTCATCAGCCTTTTGGCGAAAACGACCAACAAAGCTCCTCCATCACCTCTTTTGCCGAGAGCAAACGGGCAGCCGAAGCTATACATTATGCCTATCGAAAGGAGTATGGCATGAACTGCCGTGTGGCGCGTGTTTTCTCCACCTATGGCAGCGGTTGCCAGATAGAGGATAGGCGTGTGGTTGTGGCAATGATTGTTGCGGCATTGCGTAATGATGATATTATAATCTGTGGTAATGGCTCGCAGCTGCGCACATTTTGTTGGGCAGGTGATATCGCAGATGGCCTTGTGAGGTTGATGGCCTTGTCGAGTGATGACAAAACTGCGGTCGTCAATCTGGGTGCATCTTATGAAATATCAATTCAGGCATTGGCCGAGAAAATAATCTCATTAACAGGTAGTAGCTCACGTATAATTCATGCACAGGCCCGACGTGATGATCCCCGACGTATGATGCCCGATTTGTCGTTGGCGCGAACTGTTTTGAGATGGGCTCCTTCAACGACTCTTAATGAGGGTTTGCAAAGGACGATTGAGTATGTGGAGCGTCAGATTGATGAGGTGTTTGTTGCGCCTGATGTAGGAGTGGAATATCTGGGTAGATAGTGTAATAAAATTTGATATATGACTTACAATGAACTGAGTTCAAGAGTGGCCAAAGAAAATTTCACTTTGGTGGATTTTTATGCTACATGGTGTGGCCCTTGCCAGGCCATGCATCCGATTTTGGATGAATTGCAACGCCAGAATATTGGCAATGTGGAGATAATCCGAATTGATGTCGACAAGAGTGAAAATGTGATGCTTACACAACACTATCACATTATGTCGGTTCCGACACTGATTCTTTTTTATGAAGGTAGGCAGTTGTGGCGTAATAGTGGGGTGATGTCGCTTGAGATGCTTACCGAGGTTATAAAACGCATGGAGCGTATGGAGGTGTACTAAAACTCCATACGCCAACTCATCTCGTCGGCGATATAGTCGGCCGAAGGGGAATTTTGCAGCGATGCAACGATTTGTTTTACGGTGTCGCGCATCTCGCTATTGTTGTATGCTGCGCTCAACAGGGTTACGGCACCTTGATCTATTATACGTGATTCAGGGAATCGTATTATAATATCCGGGATGTATTCTATAATCTCCACATCGCTTGATAACAATGTGCGAGCGGCAGCCATCAGTAGCGCATAAATTGAGTATTCATTATCCGATACTATCTCTTTGTGGAAAATGGCTTTTAGATGAGGCGTTTTGCTGAGTAGGGCAAATGCTGCCTCCTCGGCCATCTCGGAGTTGAGGATACTCTCGAACCACAATGTGCCCTGTTCTGCATCTATTATTTCGGGGTCTGCAATGTGCCACGCGGCAAGTTGTAATTCTCTGACCTGTTGCTTGAGAAGATAGATTGCCAACTCGTGATTGCAACCCTCTTGTGCTGCTATCGACCTGATTGTGGGTAGACTGACCCCATAGTTTAGGCCATATTTCCGGCCGTAATAATACATGGAGTCGGCTACTGCTCCATTCATCTGTTTACGCATAGCCCCCAAAAGAGCTATCATTCGTGAGGTCTTCTCTGGCATTGCTCAAAAAAATAAAAAGGCTGCCGCCTGGCAGCCTCTGTTGTGTGTAATCTATTTTCTCACTACGGTATTGGCGATATACGCTGTGCGACCTAATTCGAAAATGGGAAGTTGCGAAACTCCAGTGACCTTCGCCCCTACATGCAACTCGCAATCAGCAATATTGGCAAGGCGTACCTGTATTGCGGTCTTGTCGCGTGAGTCAACCTCGGGGATAGAGTTCAATTTAGGTGCGGCTGCCGAAGCCTTTACCACCAACTTTACAACTTCGCCATCAGCAGCTGTTGCGGGCTGAATACCTTTCGAAGAGGATAATTTTGCGATTTGATACTCTCCTTTACCGGCTACCATAGGAATAGTATATCGGTAGGTTTCTGTTGTAATCACTCTCTTGCCGAGGAATAGCTCTAAATACTCCTGCTCTTTTGCGTTCAGGGTCTCCAAAGCCTCTTTTAGACCACCGCCAAATACATTCTCGCCGGCCTCACCTGTGATAAGTTCCATGCGCTGTTTGCGGATTCTGAATAGAGCCTGCGCTGCCTGCGCTGCGGCCTCCTCAATACCGACAGCGGTGGCAGAGAGTCGGTCGGGTAAAACCTTTGCAAACTCACCTTCGGGCTGAATGTGTGATGCCACTACGGTTGTTGCTGGAGCTAACTCTTTGGCACTGTATGGTGTGGCGTCGGTTGCTACGGACATGTTGATGCTTGTTATCGCATACGAACTTTTTTCAACCAACGAACCTCTTGTGTCGAGATATTTCTGAGCATATCGGGCATAAGGGCCTACAATTACCTGCTCTTTTTCTACTGTTAAATCTACAATGATAGTTGTCGATGGATCTGAAATCATCAACGCACCACTTTCATCGATGTAGGGCCCTACAACTGCTTGAAAAATGCTATTTTGTGCTGTTGCTGCTGTTGCAAGAGCAAAATTGAAGGCCAAGAATAAGAAAAAGCGTTTCATTGCTAATAGTTTTTTTAGATTCTTACAGCAAATATACTCTATTTGTGTGATATATCAAAATTTCAGATAAAAATCGCGTGTCAAGTGGCGATATTCCTCGCTGTATCCCATTGGCCCGTTATCCTCTATTATAATTTTTTCACATTGTGGCGGCAGCGTGGGTGGCGTCAGTTTTAATTCTGCCATTATGCGCTTGACTCCGCTTGTGGGGGTACTCCATACCTCGCAATAACGTGTTTTGTAGAGTTTGCCACGAGCTACCGATAGAAAACTCTTCATCTCTGTAGGTGGCAGTATCAGCGAGAATATACCATCCGCCTTTATTAACCGCATTACGCCATTGCATAGCTCCTCGAATGTGAGCGACACATTGTGGCGGGCTGTGGTGCGGGCGGTGTCAGGCGAATTTAATGAATCGATAAAATATGGCGGATTGGATATGATTAGGTCGTATTTTGTTTCAGGGAAGAAGTCTTGCAATGCAGAGTGTATCACTGCAATGCGGTCGCTCCATTTTGAGGCTTTTGCATTGTCTATGGCCTGTGCCACGCAGTCGGCGTCAATATCTATTGCCGAAATCTTGGCTTGCTGTGAGCGTTGTGCAGCCATAATGGCAATCAATCCCGTACCTGTGCCTATGTCGAGAATATCGCCCGTATTGGGGATTGTGCTCCATGCGCCGAGCAGTGTGCCGTCGGTGCCCACCTTCATGGCGCAACGGCTGTGGTCAATATGAAATTGCTTGAACGTAAATCCCTTGCCTCTCATATTCTTATTGCTTAAGAAATCCGTCAATACCGGCACCAAAGAGCGAATAGTCGTATCGTACCGGATCTGAAGGGTCAAAGTTGCGCAGAGCAGCTGTTATCTCGGCTGTGGCTTTCCAATCGTTCTGCTTGCGTTGCAGCAACCCTAATGCCCGACCCATGTTACCGGTATGCACATCAAGCGGCAGATATAATGCCGACATGGGTATGCTTCGCCAGAGTCCGAAGTCCACTCCTCGGTCATCGCGCCTTACAAACCAGCGCAGGTACATATTCAGGCGTTTGCACGCAGCTCCTTTGTCTATCGATGAGATGTGCTTTTCGCAATGTGGATTGTGTTCGCACGACAGAAACTCTCTGCGGAATTCCGAGAGCGTCGTGGCAATATCGCCGGTGGTAGCATATCTGCTCTCGAAAAACTCGCCGATGCCGCCATGTTGAGTTATGATATGGCGCATCCCCAACACAAAATCGGTAAAATCCTGACCATTAAATGTTCTATGCACGTAGCTTTGCAGGTGACGCAGTTCCGCCGGTGAGGCGTTGCGTACAAAGTCGGCAGGAGAATTATCCATATATTGCATCATTCTGCGGGCACTCTTTACTATGGCTTTGCGGTTGCCCCATGCGATTGCGGCGGCCAAAAAACCTGCCACCTCTTTGTCGTGGCGGTCGCTAAAAGAGTGTGGTATGCTTATGGGGTCGGGCTCGATAAACTCTGGACGATTATATTTGTCGTGCAGATGCTCCAGCAAGTTGTGCAGCTCCTCTCTATTCATGGTGTTTGGCGTTGTTTTGAGATAAATTTATAAAATCAAACCATCTCGCATGGCAATTTTACGGTCGGCCATCTGCGCCAGCTCCTCATCGTGGGTAACGATAACTGTTGTTTGCCCCAGCTCGTCGCGCAGACGGAAAAATAGCGAGTGAATCTCGTTGCGGTTTTGAGTGTCGAGATTGCCCGATGGTTCGTCGGCCAGCAATAGTGCCGGTCGATTGATTAGGGCGCGGGCTATGGCTACTCGTTGTTGCTCACCGCCTGATAGTGCGCTGGGCTTGTGAGTGGTGCGTTCGCTGAGGTTCATCATTTTCAGTAGCTCCATTGCCTCCTTTTCAGCCTCTTTGCGGTTGCGACGTGCTATAAGAGCCGGCATCATCACATTCTCCAGTGCGGTAAATTCGGGCAAGAGGTGGTGAAATTGAAATACAAATCCAATCTTGCGGTTGCGGAACTCCGACAGGGCGTTGTCATCCAACGCAGCCACCTCACAGCCATCAATTTTCAGTGAGCCGCTGTCCATTGCCGATAATGTTCCCAAGATTTGCAGTAGAGTAGTCTTGCCTGCTCCACTTGGGCCGACAATTGAGACAACCTCGCCGGCCTTAACCTCCAGCGAAACGCCCTTTAGCACCTCCAGCGTACCGAAACTTTTGTGAATATCGATTGCTTTAATCATAATATTACTGTGCGTTATTATTTCCCGAAATATTGAATATGGCCATATCGCTCGATGTGCCAATACGGAACGGTGGCCCCCAGAGCGATAGTCCGCTTGAGACATATATATGTGAGTGATTCCATTTGCGATAGCCGTGGCTCTGTTCATACATCGAGTCTACTATCCAACATAATGGCCATACCTGTCCTCGGTGTGTGTGCCCGCTGAATTGTATATCCACCTTTAGCGAGTCGGTTGTGGCAAGTTCGTATGGTTGGTGGTCGAGTAGTAGTATGGGCTTTGTGTGATCAGAGGCTTCGAGCAGTTGCTCAAGGCTCTTGCGGTGGCGGTTTGATCTGTCGTCGCGACCTATAATCTGCAATCCGCATGGAAGTGTTGCTACCGAATCTCGCAGGAGTGTAATCTTTGTCTGTTTCAAGAAGGCCTCACTACGCTCTGCTCCGCTAATGTATTCATGGTTTCCTGTTACCATATATATACCCATAGGAGCCTGCAACTCGTTAAGCTCTTCATGCATCTTGTCACGCAGCAACGGTAGTACAGAGTTGTCGATTAAATCGCCGGCAATAACAATTATGTCGGGTTTTTGCTCATTTATCATCTCAACATATCTCTTCAACTTTTTCTTGCCTGTCCCTTCGCCCAGATGCACATCGCTTATGGCTGCCACTTTCAGCGGTTTTGCAAGCGGTTTGTCGAGTTGGATGTTGATATCTACTACTTTGGGATTCAGATAATTGATATGTCCATAAAGAAGTATCGCTGCCGTTATCGCAAGGGCATAACCAAACGCATTGCCAATCTGTGGCGCGAAAAACTTCGCCACGTCAAGGATTATAAGGCTCAAAACCATGTAAAGCGTGAAAACCATCCATATCGAGCCTATTCTGAACATCGGTTTTGATATGAATTCGGGTATGGCAGCCTCTCGAAGGGCAATCGATAGCACCAGCCCGCCTGCCGCCAGCCAGAAAAGCACTGATAGAATAATTTTCAATAGGGTGGGCGCTGTCGAAATAGTCTGTAACCCCCGCACGAAAATATAGATGTTGCCGGCAAGGTATGCCCCCATTATAATCAGGAAAAACGATTTCATTTAATCAAATTTTGTTGAGCCATTATATGCAATTATCGGCGCATAGGCTGTTGTTGTATTTACAAAGGTAAGCAATATAAGCCCAAAATTCAAAATTACGACGAGTAAATCGTCGTTTCTTTCTCGCGGCTTGGCCGAGGGTAAGCAAAGCTAACCCTCGGCTTTCGCTCCGCATCGTCGGCTCAAAATTCAAAATTATTTGGCGAATAATCTCATTATCAGAAAAAAATCATATAAAATGTTGCAAAATTGGTTTCGTGTGACTAAATTTGTAATCACTAGTTGTACGAAGTATGGGCAATAAAACTCACTATAAGATTCTTGATGTAGCAGACCTTCTTGTTGTCGGCTCGAATTTATTCGCCCCCCCCCATTTCTGTAAATAATTGTAAATCAACACTTTGTAAAAAATATTCCTCGGCGTGAGTTCCATGCCGAGCCATTTGTCGTGCCTATATTTTATTAACTTTAGCATAAAACAACAATGAGTATGAAACAGAATTACACAGCACCCGAAGTCGAGGTAATCGAGGTTGCAATAGAGCAGGGCTTTGCCCAGTCGGTAAATCCTTATGATGGATTTGGTTCGGAAAATCCTCTCTTCTAAACACAATGTTAAACAGTAAAAAGGTAAAAGTGATGAAAAAGATTTTTATGGCTGCTGCGACATTGATGTTGGCAGTGGGTTTTGTAGGTTGCACAAAGAGCGATGATGCTCCCGCAACAAAGGATATTAAGATTGAGTTCAGCGTTGCCGATAAGGCTGGCTTCAACGGTGGTTCTCGTGCCGTTAAGAGTGGTTGGGCCGATGGCGACAAGATTATGATTTTCTTCAAGGTTGGCGGTAGTTGGCTTGCAGAGGCGAATACAACAGATAACACTCTTACTTTGACTTACAATGATGGTAGTTGGAGTGCAACCAAAAATAATTGGAGTGAGACATTGACCAACAGTACAAGTGGAAGCTTTATAGCTATACACTACAGAGGTGATATCGCGTTGGGTGAAAATCTTAATAATATCGGGTATTATTTCGCAACCTTTGCCGGAGGTGAGTATTTGTCAACATCAGGTGATTATACCATTACAGGAGGTGTGATGACTTTACCAACTTTGGCCATGGAGATGTCTTCTGATATGGTACAATTCTCTGTGAAGGATTTGGCATCAAACAGCGATGAGTGGGAGTTGATGGTCAATTTCGACAATCATGATTTGGTCGCTGATGCTGCTTGTGTTGTGACTGCAATGAACGTTAATACGCTTGCGTTGAGAACAGATGTTGGTGGTTTTATAGGTAACATTAGCGAAGAGTGGATGTCTGCTGTGGTAAATGGTGCAGACCGTTCATTTGTGGGTATGCTTGATGCGGAGAATAATGAGGTTACTACAAAGTATGTATTTGTTCTGAAGAATGTTGAAGATTATGAATACTATAAGTTTGAGTATGCTTTTTCAGAATCTACAAAGTTTGTAGGCAAGAGCGCATATCTGTTGCCCGAGTTGACTCTTCAGGCCGATGGTGTTACCCCTGCCGATGGTTGTAAGTGGACTCGTCTTCAGTAGAACCTATGTAAACTATAAATGTGAGCTGCCCTCGGGTGGCTCATTTTTTTTGCGTAAAGGGGTGATATTGCAAAAATTATTTACTCTATCGTGTGCTATTTAAGAAAAAAAGCGTATCTTTGCGCGCTATGTTTAACTAAATTAACTTTTACGAAAATGCCAAAAATGAAAACAAATGCCGCTGCAAAGAAGCGTTTTACTTTCACCGGCACAGGTAAGATCAAGCGCAAGCACGCTTATCACAGTCACATCCTGACCAAAAAGACTAAGAAGCAGAAGCGTAACCTTTGTTACTCTTCAACTGTATCTGCAGCCGACGAGGCTAAGATCAAGAACTTGTTGGTTAAATAATTAACCGCCCGTTCATTAAACAATTTTTATTAACAATCGGGACAGAATAGCCCTAAAGAGTGTGAGAGAATCACGCCGCTATGAGTTCCATCAAAAACTTATTTTACTATGCCACGTTCAGTCAACGCTGTTGCGTCACGCGCAAGAAGAAAGAAGGTTTTGAA
>JAGBIC010000041.1 GCA_017935185.1 Alistipes sp.
GAGCGTTTGGCAAAGCTCTCGGGTGGCGTTGCCGTACTCTACGTAGGTGCTGCTACCGAGGTTGAGATGAAGGAGAAGAAGGATCGCGTTGACGACGCTTTGGCTGCAACACGAGCTGCTGTCGAGGAGGGTATCGTTCCCGGTGGTGGCGTTGCATATATCCGCGCCGTTGCTGCATTGGAGAATATGAAGGGCGAGAACGAGGACCAGACAACAGGTATCCAGATTGTTAAGCGTGCTATCGAGGAGCCTTTGCGTCAGATTGTGGCTAACGCCGGCGGCGAGGGTTCGGTTGTAGTGAACAAGGTTAAGGAGAGCGAGGGCTCGATGGGTTACAACGCTCGTGACGACAAGTACGAGGATATGTTGGCTGCCGGTATCATCGACCCGACAAAGGTATCACGCGTAGCTTTGGAGAACGCAGCTTCAATCGCTTCGATGTTCCTCACAACAGAGTGTGTATTGGCAGAGAAGAAGTCTGATGCACCTGCAATGCCTGCAATGCCTCAGGGCGGCATGGGCGGTATGATGTAATCGACTCCAGACCAACAATGAATGAGGCTGTCCAACAAATGGTGTTGCGACAGCCTCATTTTTATTCTTCTTTGTTCAGCTCTATGATCTTTTGGATAAACAACATTTTATCCCTACTCTTTTGCCAATTTCGCTCGGAGTCTTTATACGTTATAACACTTCCATCCATCATATGCACTTCCACCGCAAAAGGCTGTTCGGACTCATAGATATCAAACCACACATCGCGCGCAATCTCACATCGGAAACGATTTTGCCACCCCTTGCGGCTGGCCTCATTATAGATGATTTCGACCTTATGTTCAAGTCTCTCACCCGAGGGCAATACGATAAAAAAAGAGTCAACCTTCGTAGGATTATCGGTCGTACAAGTCGCCAGCATACTCACCTTATCGTCGGAGTCAATATGAGTGTAGTCGTATCGTAAACCCTTCACTCCTTTTCCTCCACAAGAGGCCATCTCCGTTTCATATACAAAATAGAGTTTTCCATCTTGATGTATATTCATCAGGAAGGCCTTATTGAAATTTTTTGCCACTGCACTCGTAGCCAAAAACACAACAAAGAATAGTAATAAAGCTCTTTTCATTTTGCTGAATAAAAAAGGTTTGAGCCTATATCGCATAGACTCAAACCATAATGATACAATCTTGATTACTCTCCGTAAACTATAGTTGTATGAGTAGTATAGATACCCAAGATAGTAGTCTTCTTGCTATCTACATGGCTAATCTTCTTAATACCTGCAGACTTAGCAGCTGCCTGGATAGAAGCATCACCGATAACAACAGCACCGAGGATATTCTTTGCCTCTGCTGTACCAACCTTAGAGCCCAAAGTATTGCCTGTTACAGCCTCGCCCTGAGTCATATCGGTATAAATCATACCATTACCAGCAACAGTGCCGATAACGCCACAGCTTGTCAAAGAGACAGCGATAGCAACTGCACACAAAGTTTTAACGATTTTCTTCATAGTAGTAGTTTTTTTAGTTAGGTTAATATTGGTTAATTAATCACGAACACCCGTAAAGTTCGTAATTGTACCTGCGCCATTCAAGAAGTTGATATTCATATTCTTGCCTGTCACAGTGATGTGAATGTTTGAAGCAGTCTCACTCTGGAAAACATACTGGCCATTGTTATAAAGCACATTGTAATTCTCAGAGCCTTCCTCGTAGAAATCAGCCTGCACGGTTACGACCGTAGAAGAGATCTTCGATACGTAAACAACATAAGCGTCCTCTACAACATAATTATCCACAGTAAGTTTACCTGTGTAAACACCCTTAACTGCTGATGCAAAGTCTGTTGAGTCCTCGCTATCGTCAGAACAAGCGGTAAAAGCGCAACACATTACCATCGCTGCGATGGCAATAAAATACTTAAAGACCTTCATAATTAAAATGTTTAGATTAATAAATATTGGTTACAAAGGTAATTAATTTTTGTATAAATGCAACATTCTGTTGAATTTTCTAACCAAATTAGCCACGTCAATCAACCAAAAAGCCTACGATATTTTATTTCTTCCGCGTTTTTAGGGCGTTGTGAATAGTCTTGCGTCTATCGCGCATAAGGCGCGAGAGAAGGCCCTGCATCTCGAACCTCTGTTCAGGAATTTTGCTCAACAAAGCGTAGCGATGCAGGATATAGGCATACGCCGCAGGCGAGCAAGCAAGAGTACTCAGATTCTCTATTCGCTGGCGTGTTGTCAGCCGCCGTTTGAAGCTCATTCGGTTGATATCAATCACTTGAAAATCATACTCTCCCCTACTATTTTTGTAAAAAAGTATATTCGACAGATTAAGGTCGTGATGCAACACCCCACACGCGTGCAGACGAACTATAAACCCCGCCACGCTATCCATCAACGGGCATAGCTGCTCGGCATCGTCAGGATAACGATTCACAACATCGGCCGAGACGTAATCGGTATAAAGTGACACAAAAAAGCTATTCACCAACACTTCCCCGCTAAAGCAATCAATAGCAGCAATAGGGCGTGGAGTCCCTATTCCCAATGCTGTCAGCCGCTCGGCATAATGATAGGCCCGCATAGCCTTACTCTCTCGCATAGTTCCATAGGCTCGGCGATTCAGCCAAGATATATGGCGATAACTCTTTATCACCAATCGTATTCCATTCACTTTCACAGCCTTTGTTACATTTCGCACATCGCGCAACACCGCAGCCTTGGCCAGCGAATCGAAGCTCTCGGGCAACGAGAGTACAAACTCACTCAGGTGAGCATATTGCGGATGGATTATAAACTCTACCCTCATTTTTGCATCCTCCTGCAATCAAATAGTTGGAACTTTACACCGCACGAAAATTTCACAATATCGGAGAGCTGCACATAACGATTGCAGGCTTTCGATATAATATTCAAATCATTGGCGCTTAGCTCATAATAGAGTGTAACATCGCGCAAAACGCACTCGGATGGCAATCGTAGGCGCAAACGCTGCCCAAGCGCCAGATGCAATCGCATACGTGACGTAAATCGATAGTAATGCTCATCGGGATACTTACCCGGCTCCTTTACCCAAAAACGTTCGCCCGAGATAACATTTATATATGCTCCGAGAGTCAGTGGTTCCAGATCAAGACGTGGCGAAATTTGCACACTCCACGGAATATAGTTTTGACGAAGCGTAAATGTCATATGTGTTGCATCTGCATAGGCTTTAGGGAGCAGACCGAACATCAAGTCGGTCTCCCATCGGCACTTTTGGCCATAATCCCATCCTGCCCCGACCGACATAACGCCCATACCTCCAGCATACTGCGCCTTGATGTGGGTAGGCACAATGCGCATCCACCCTTCGTAGCCTTCGTGCTCACGCCGATCTAAAACACGTTCACGCTCCTGCGCCCATATCTCACCAGCAGAGAGGAGCATCACCACGAGCATCAAACTTCTAAAAACGCACCTGTTCACACTCATAACCCTCCTCGTTAATTGTAAAAATCAAATACCCGCGATGCCCCACACAATCGGTCTGATAATAGACAATGCCGTCGTCGAATATATCTACCTCACGGAAACTATGACCGTGACCATGAACACAAAACAGCAAATCGGGGAATCGGCGCAAATAGTGTTGAAAAATAGTAGCCACATTGTTGTTAAACTGATCGCTATAAGGTTGGGCGTGCATAACCACAACGCTTCGCGTCGCTCCACCATCGGGCGACAACCTGATTTGCTCGTCGAGAAATTCAAAATTAGGTACCGGTTCACGGATATCAAACTCCAAAGCATTGGTATTAAGGCATATAAACCTCACACCAGCAGCCGTAAAAGCAAAATTCAATTCGCCAAACACCTCTTGAAATACATATTCGCCCGTCGCCAAGCAGTCGTGATTTCCAATCAAGCAGATACTCGGCCGCTCCAGCTTCTGCAGCATATCGCGCTGAATTTCGAATTCATCGCGCAAACCAAAATCTGCCACATCTCCCGCGTGTAACACAAAATCTATATCATCACGCGAGTTAATATCCTCGATGGCATCCTCCAGCTCATCATACCAACGTTGCGAATCGCTTATAACTGCCACTTTCAGCTCTTTTTTGCTGGCACATTCGCGCTCGATACGCTCTATGTTGGCCGCGTTGACACCTTTAACCCCCTCGATACGCATATCGTAGGGGTGATACTCTACACATCCGACTAAAAACGCAATTGAAATCAGCGATAAAAATCTCTTCATAAAAATAATCCATTCAGGGGCTTTCGCAACAAAAATAGTCTTTTACTGATAGCTAAAACAACCCTTCTGCACTTTTAGAACACTATTTCGCGCGTTCGGGTCCCCAAAAACGGTTTATGGATTATTTCGGCACCAAAAAGGAAAAATCACTTACTATACAATTAATGACCCGATAAATATGCCATCATAAAAATTTATTTGTATTTTTGCGGTTAGAAACCGACAAAAAAGGTCGGGAGAGCAAACGGTATCATAAAAAAACAATATAGATTATGGAAGCTATCGTAAAGACAAATTTTAATCTGCCGGGCCAGACCGCTCACTATGTGGGCAAGGTGCGCGATGTATATAGTATCGAAGGCGATTATCTTGTAATGGTCGTATCAGACCGTATTCCGGCATTCGACGTTGTATTACCCAAGGGTATCCCCTTCAAGGGTCAGGTTTTGAATCAGATTGCAGCAAAGTTCCTCGACGCAACGACCGACATCCTCCCCAACTGGAAGATTGCCGTACCCGATCCTATGGTAACCGTAGGTCACAAGTGCGAGCCTTTCAAGGTCGAGATGGTTATTCGCGGCTATCTTTCGGGGCACGCATGGCGTGAGTACAAGGCTGGTAAGCGTACTATCTGTGGCGTTGAGATGCCCGATGGTATGGTCGAGAATCAGAAGTTCCCCGAGCCTATCATCACCCCCACAACCAAGGCCGACGAGGGTCACGACGAGGATATCTCGAAGGAGGAGATTATCGCGCAGGGCATTGTGAGCCGCGAGGATTACGAGCAGTTGGA
>JAGBIC010000042.1 GCA_017935185.1 Alistipes sp.
CGGCTGGGACGACGAGGGTGTATTCAACTTCGAGGGTGGTTGCTATGCAAAGGTTATCAACCTTTCAAAAGAGAACGAGACCGACATCTGGAACGCTATCCGTCGCAACGCACTTTTGGAGAACGTGACTGTTGACGAGGCTACCGGCAAGATCGACTTCGCAGACAAGTCTGTTACCGAGAATACTCGTGTATCATACCCCATCTATCACATCGACAACATCGTTAAGGGTGTATCGAAGGCTCCCGCAGCAAAGAAGGTTATCTTCCTTTCAGCTGACGCATTTGGTGTATTGCCTCCCGTATCTATCCTTACTCCCGAGCAGACAAAGTACTACTTCCTCTCTGGTTTCACCGCAAAGTTGGCCGGTACAGAGCGTGGTATTACCGAGCCTACTCCCACATTCTCGGCTTGCTTCGGTGCTGCATTCCTTTCATTGCACCCCACAAAGTATGGCGAGGAGTTGGTAAAGAAGATGGAGGCTTCAGGCGCAACTGCTTACCTTGTTAACACAGGTTGGAACGGTACCGGCAAGCGTATCTCTATCAAGGATACTCGCGGTATCATCGACGCTATCTTGGATGGCTCAATCGACAACGCTCCTACCAAGATGATTCCTATCTTCGACTTCAAGGTTCCCACAGCTCTTCCCGGTGTAGATCCCGCTATCTTGGATCCCCGCGACACTTACGCTGATGCAGCAGAGTGGAACACCAAGGCCGAGGATTTGGCAGGTCGCTTCATCAAGAACTTCGCGAAGTTCACCGGCAACGACGAGGGTAAGTCACTCGTAGCAGCTGGTCCCAAGTTGTAATCTTATCAGATTATGATAAAGCAAACAGCCACTCCGAATGGGGTGGCTGTTTTGATTCATGGCATATACTCTAAATATTACTTGACGTATATTGCATTCGACACCGAGCGTTCGCCCGCATGGTCAAAAAGACGATTGTCGCAGGGGTAGTTTACAACACCCTCGCCACGCAACCACAGCGTGGTAGAGCCTCCGCCATCGAGATTTATCGCCTCGAGGGCACCCAACTGCTTGGCTAAAAATGCCAATTCGGGGATACTCATACCATCGGCATTACCCTTTGAGCGGCCATCCACCGTCAGCATCACCACATCGCCACGACGGGTGACCAATATCGCACTGCGAGGGTGGCGAGTCTGAACAAAACTCTTGCTGCACCTGCTCCAGTCACTCAACGCCCCACCAGAGAGCAACATCGGGCCAGAGACCAGAACTGTGCCTCGGCTGCCACGATAGTTCTGCTCGATGGCCTTGCTCCACTCGATTATCTGCACCTTACGCTTGTGCACTCTTACTGCTCCATTTGCACGACGGTCAAACTCGCTTGTTGCCGTTGAGTCGATAACCACCCCATCAACCTTATAGAAGCAGACCGAATTACCCGCCTTCATATTATAATAACTACCGTTGATAGCTGCTCGCGCATCGTTATCGGCAGCCTGCCGGCTTGTGGGACGCATACCTTTACCGCCCTCAATACCGTAATGCCCTTTGTGCGCGCGAGGAATCTCCACTATATTGATTGACTGCACACCGCCATAGAGCCCCTTAATTTGTGCCGAGCGATGTGTTATACCACTATCGCTATCGCGAGTTATCTGCCACTCGGCATTTGCTATCAGCAACGAGTCCTGTTCATTTTGAGCATAACAGAGTGTTGCTGCAAAAACAATAATAAAAGTTGTTAAATATCGTTTCATAGTAATAAAATTATGTTCGCATTACCGTAAAATAGCATCTATTTGAGTTGTTCAATCATCCTCCTCCAACTGAAAAACCTCCTCGACAGCTTTATCAAATATCTTGGCTATCTTCAAAGCCAAAACAGTCGAAGGAACAAACTTGCCGCTCTCGATGGCATTTATCGTCTGGCGGCTCACATCCGCAGCATCGGCCAACTGTTGCTGCGTCATTCGCACCTCGGCACGAGCCACACGAATATTATTCTTCATACCCCACTCGTTTTACTTCAACACCTCGCTGACTACAATGTAAACTCACGGCTCTTCTTGCGCAACGACTTTAACTTATACTCGAAACGGCCAAAATATAGAATCCACACGACAAATGGGGTGACAATAGGCTCATCGTGGACGATATAGAGGTAGCTATCGGCTGTGAAGATTAGCACAAGACGATAGACCACCCAAAACAGGAAGGCCAGATAGCACACCTCCTTGAGGGTCTCGCCACGCATGGCGGCTATCATCTCGTCTTCGTTCTTCTCGCGCGAGCAGGCCATAAAAAAGATGGCAATATGCAAAATAGCATACTCCGCCATATGCCAAAGTGAAGGCTTTAATGATGATGGGGTAACATTGCCACCCATCTCATTCGCTCCAATGATAATATCCAGCACAAGCACAATCAGCAGCAATAAAAGCAAGCCCCCACCTACAATCTTAAACGGATAGGGCAAAAGCCAACTCTTGACGCAACGCTTCAAAAGAGTAATGGGATAAAAGGATTTTTTTTCGTTCATAGTAGTGGTTTTTAGATTAAACATTGGTTATATTTTGTAATCACACCACAAATGTAAAACAAACTTTACAAAATGACAAATAATCTTTACTAAAAAAGTGAAAAAATATAGTGGGGAGGGTAATCCTCACTATATTCTTAATAAAGATATTATTCTAAAATATCACTCCTATTCAGCACTCTTTTTCAAAGGATTTAGGTTTACAAGTTTATCCCACGTTGAACTCTTCACCGCTCCCGAGATAGTCTCCAGTCCACTCTTGGCGATGGCAGGAATCTCCTTGAAAGCGCTCTTGCGCACCTCTCGACGAATCTTTTTACGGTTTTGCTTGAAATAACGGCTACCCATCTCCAGATACTTCATAGTCATCTTGCCAACACGCAACGTGAGGTAGGCATTCATTGCGCCATTCACCGATGAGGCTATCAACACCTTCGACAGACTACCCGCCGCCGAGCCAAGCAATTCACCTGCATCAATCTCATCGAGAATATTGTCCGCCAACGAGATTATGAGCGTTGATGAGAGGATAATAACATACAACTCCAGCAGTTGCGTCAGCGAGGGCCGACGATGGCGCATCGCCACCAGACGATTTATCATCTGAACATTCATTCCCATAGCGGTGATGATATCGAAAGAGCCGTTCTGGCTTATCGCCGTTACTATAAAGACGTTGAGTGCAGCCTTGCGCACCACGCTTGTTGCCTCTTTGTCGCGCTCTTCCAGCACCTTGCGCACGCCATGCAATGGAGTTTCCGCCTCGGCACAGAGATCCGATTCCTGCTGATTCATCGAAAGATTTTTGATGTATCGTGCAAGCTCCTCGGCCTCCATATCGTCCAACCGCTCACGCTCGTCACCTTTAAGTTCGGGCGTAAAGAGGAATTTGAGCGTCGGCCACACAATAAAACGCAGCAGGAAAAGCCACAGTACGATATAGAAACCCCACCCCACCCAAGGATGTATCTGCATTGCTTTGTCGCCAATGGTAATGATGTTGCCGGTGAGTGATATTACGACCATCGTAAAGAGCGCCACGGCACATAGTATTAGTGTCTTTTTACTCATAGCAAATGGGCGCGTGCTACGCGCGGTAATTGTTTTAGTAAAGGTAGCTTTTTTTTAGATAATAGACAATTTCTGCGAGAAAATATCTTCCGACAAGCCTGTCATAATCGAAAAAACGGTTTTGCTCCATCACAAAATTAAAACACATCCAACAAATCTGTTTTCACGATTTCACCCCTGCCAGATCTTCTCCGACAGGGGTGATTTTCTATTTTGGGATGTGTTAGGCTAACAAATCTTCCTAATATCCTATAAGTTCTGCACCTTGTAACGTGACGGCGAGACGCCCACACGTTGCTTGAAATATTTGCCGAAGAACGACTGCGAAACGAAGTTCAACTGCTCCGAAACCTCCAATATACTCAGGCCCGGCTGCATAAGCAGCTCTTTAGCCACATGGATTACAGCCTCCTCGATAAGTTTTGAGGCACTCTTGCCTGTCTTTTTGTTGCTTATCAACGAAAGGTATTTGGGGGTGATTCCCAATTGTGCAGCATAATACTCCACACTGCGCTCACGCTGACAATCACGGCCAAGCAAGGCGATAAAATCACGCATCAGGATATCACCACGCGACATATTCTCCTCTATACTCTGCTCGCTATTTAACGCCACCGCCTTCACAGACGAAAGGGCATAAAAGAGAGCCGAAAACAGCGATTCTACAATATAATCACCATACATGGCACCACCCTTTACTGACATATGCATAGCCATAGCCATGGCGTTAAACTGCCACACATTAAACCTATCTATCACAATACACGGCTGTGACACAAAGGCCATATCGGTTGTGAGCATATCTTTAGAGCCGATATGTGACTCTGCCATATACTTTGGCGAGAAGGCCAAAACATATCCTACACACGCCTTACTGCACTTAAACGATTCAATCTCATGCCCGTCGAGTATCATGAAAATCATGTCGGAGCGCACCTCGGAATACTGGCCTCCCGCCACGATTTTTGCCGTACCGCCACACACAACTCCTGCTACTGCCCATCCCGACAAGAGAGAGTGAGTCTCGCTTTCAAGCAGTTTAGTAATGGGTAACATGATAAAATCTTCGGAGCGATACTCCGTTGATGAAATTTGACTTCTAATTTTGGGGATGGAAATTTTGGTTGTTGGGCCGTAATCTATCCTCATTGTCATAATTTATTATAATATATTAAATGGTTAATAGTCCCTAATTACAATGGACAGCGCACTCGCAACGCTCCTCTGATACAGCTCAATCGCAACGGGAATTTTCCGCCATGCTGACCATCAACATCGGTCGCCTCACTGATAGGTGTGACAAGCATCAACTCGCTCGTACGCAAAAAGCGGACTGCACCGGTGCGTATACCGACAAGATATAGCAACATATCTATAACCGACAGGAAATGCAACTTACGATGCTTCAAAAACAGACAATCGAACAATCCATCTCGCAGGCTCGACTTACGGGCTAAAGGCACACGGCCTGCCGTCTCGCCATTCAGCACAAGACCCATCAATGTGGGGTAATAGAATGCCTCGTCGTCGGTGGTAATCGTCAAAGGGATACCATGAACATCCTTAAGCTCCCGCAAACCCTCCAGCACATATGCGAAACGCCCCACACGATGTTTTAATCGCTCGGGGGTATGTTGCGAGGTGGTAGTGAAAATTCCAAAACTGAAAATATTCACAAAATAGATATCATCAACATCATTATGATGCTCCATATGCTCCACCCTGCCACAGTCAATCTCCTCGACGGGACTTTGGATTATCTGACGAGCAGCCTTCACTATATCGCGATCCATACCTATAGCTCCGGCAAAATCGTTAGCGGTTCCTGCCGGCAGCACACCAATATCGATACGCAAACGCTTATGCATCATCGCATTGACAACATAGTTCAGCGTACCATCGCCACCCGCTACAACCACCAAATCAATATTCTCATAACCATCAAATGGGTTCTTTCCGAACTCGATATGGCAAGGCTCAATGCTGTACCCTGCATCCGCAAAAAGCGTAAGGACACTGTCGAGATTATACTCGACCCTACCCCTTCCGGCCTGCTTATTATACAACAATATCGCTTTTTTCATAAAATTCAATTATTCAATAGCAACGCAACCCTCAGTTGCTTTCAGTACCGGAAAGAGTTTGCGAGAATAATAAACCTCATACTCTTCCCCTCGGCCAGCCGTGATGAAATAGACCATGACATCTCGTTCGGCCAAAGTGCGTGCCAACTCTATTGCCCGCTCTTTGCCCATGGCCATAAACATAGTACCATAAGCATCGGCCTCGGCACACGTGGGCGCAATAACAGTTGCGGAAAGCAACTCGGTTATAACACTTTTACCCGTTTGGGGGTCAATGGTATGTGCCACCTTGCGGCCCTGCTCGTCAAGGTAAAAACGACGATAGTTGCCGGATGTAGCCATTGCACAATCACTCAACGAGATGATCTGCTGGACATGAGCCCCGAGCATATTATTTCCATCAAAAGGAGTCTCTACGCCCGTACGCCATGGCCCTCCTTTGGAGTTTAGACCACTGCATCGAATCTCGCCACCAATGTCTACCAAAAAATTCTCTATCCCCATCTGCTCCAGAGCCTGCGCTGCCAAATCAACGACATAGCCCTTTGCGATGGAGTTAAAATCTATCTGCACACGCTCATCATCCTTAACAAGACGACGCCCCTCAACACGCAGCTTATCAATCCCGACAAACTCCAAAATCGAATCTATATTCACTTTGGACATACGATCTTCACCGGCAAAACCATAAGCCTTGACCAAAGGTGCCACGGTAACATCATAGGCCCCGCCACTCAATTTGCTTATGCGCCTCGACAGCTCCAGACAATAGATTATATGATCGTCCAACTCATCGGTCTGACCCGAATTCAGGCGACTCAAAAGCGACTTGTCATCAAAGATCGACATCGAAGCTTTGGCCTCGGCATCAATCTGCATCATTTTGTCATAAATTTCTGAAGCGGGAATCTCGGTCTGTGCCGTAACATTCATAAATGTACCGAGCATAACCCCTTCAACCTTAACATATGGCACTTTTTTTTGCGAACATGACGACATCGAGGCAATTATCAAAGAAATTGCACAAAAATAAAAAAACAAAAATCCTAAATATCGTCTCATATATAACAAAAATGAGCGCCTCAGCCCCCTGTAAGCCACAATTTGAGTTGGAAACCCAAATCAGCCATCCATATTTCAATATGCAAATATACCAATATTTTTCAAAAAAACCACTCTCCTAAATACAAATAGGTAAATAAACAACAAAAAACATCATTTTTTAACCAAAAAATATTTGGCTCTTAATGAAATTCAGCGTAATTTTGCACCACGCTCCGGCGTTATTCACGGTAAGGGGAATGCGTCGTGGAGTGGAACCCGGGTCTTTGCCACTCCGGAAGGGGATGGTATGGCCCATAAAATCTTATTTTTTTATGGCTTATTTAACAGCAGAGAAAAAGCAAGAGCTTTTTGGTAAGTACGGCAAGTCTAACACCGACACTGGTTCTCCCGAGAGCCAGATTGCGTTGTTTTCGTACCGTATCAGCCACCTTACAGAGCACCTCAAGAGCAACAAGCACGACTTCGGTACCCAGCGCGCACTTTTGCGCTTGGTAGGTAAGCGTCGTAAGTTGCTGATGTACTTGAAGGAGGTTGATATCGAGCGTTACCGCGCTATCATCAAGACTCTTAACCTCCGTAAGTAACATTACGCATGAGGCGAAAAGGGGTTGCTCGTTATTCGACAACCCCTATTTTCCGAAATTTTTATTTGACGAATTGATTATATGGAAGAAAACAAATTGTACAACGCAGTACAAAAGACGATTACGCTTGCTGACGGCCGCGAGATCACTATCGAGACCGGCAAGTTGGCAAAGCAGGCAGACGGCTCGGTTGTAGTTAAGATGGGCGACACCATGTTGCTCGCCACCGTAGTTGCTGCCAAGGATGCAAAGGAAGGAACAGATTTTATGCCGCTTCAGGTGGAGTACAAGGAGAAGTTCGCATCATGCGGTCGCTTCCCCGGTGGCTTCATGAAGCGCGAAGGCAAGGCCAGCGATGCCGAGGTTTTGGTGGCTCGACTCATCGACCGCGCATTGCGCCCCTTGTTCCCATCGGATTATCACGCCGATGTTTTCGTAACAGTGAACCTGATTTCAGCCGACAAGGATATTCAGCCCGATGCATTGGCAGGTCTGGCAGCATCAGCCGCCCTGGCCGTTTCGGATATTCCTTTCGGTGGCCCTATTTCAGAGGTTCGCGTTGCCCGCATCAATGGTGAGTATGTCATCAACCCCAACTTCTCGGAGATGGCAAATGTCGATCTCGACATCATGGTTGGTGGTACAATCGACAACATCTTGATGGTTGAGGGTGAGATGAACGAGGTTTCAGAGGATGTTATGCTCGGAGCCATCAAGTTCGCCCATGAAGAGATCAAGAAGCACTGTGCAGTTCAGATCGAGCTTTCAAAAGAGCTTGGCAAGGACGTTAAGCGCACATATTGCCACGAGAATAACGACGAGGAGCTTCGCCAGCAGATTATCGCCGAGCTCTACGACAAGGCTTATGCTATCGCCACAAGTGGCACAGCAAAGCACGAGCGCTCGGAGGCATTCGAGGCTTTGGAGGCCGAGTTCGCAGCCCGCTTCACCGAGGAGGAGTTGGAGGAGAAGGCTCCCCTTATCCACAAATATTTCCACGATGATGTTCAGAAGAAGGCCATGCGCAACATGATCCTCGACGAGGGTAAGCGTTTGGATGGTCGCCGCACCGATGAGATTCGTCCTATCTGGTGTGAGGTTGGCTACCTGCCTGCAGCACACGGCTCTGCAATCTTCACTCGTGGTGAGACACAGTCGCTGACCACAGTTACATTGGGAACAAAGCTCGACGAGAAGATGATTGACGAGGTTTTGGTTCAGGGTTCAGAGAAGTTTACCCTGCACTACAACTTCCCTCCCTTCTCAACAGGCGAGGCCCGTCCTGCTCGCGGCGTAAGCCGTCGTGAGATTGGTCACGGTCACTTGGCATGGCGCGCATTGAAGCCCATGATTCCCACAGGCGAGGAGATGCCCTACGCATTGCGTGTTGTATCAGATATTTTGGAGTCTAACGGTTCTTCTTCAATGGCTACTGTTTGTGCAGGTACATTGGCGCTTATGGATGCCGGCGTTAAGATCAAGAAACCCGTATCAGGTATCGCCATGGGTCTTATCTCTGACTCTGCAACAGGCCGTTGGGCTGTGTTGTCTGACATCTTGGGTGATTAGGATCACTTGGGTGACATGGACTTCAAGGTTACAGGTACTGCCGACGGTATCACTGCCACACAGATGGATATCAAGGTTGATGGCTTGTCATACGAGGTTTTGGCAAAGGCTTTGGAGCAGGCTCGCGTAGGCCGCATGCACATCTTGGGTAAGATTACCGACACCATCGCCGAGCCCCGTGAGGACTACCGCGAGTTTGTGCCCCGCATCGTTCAGATTCAGATTCCGAAGGACTTCATCGGTGCTGTTATCGGCCCGAGCGGCAAGGTTATTCAGGAGATTCAGAAGACCACCAATACTACTATCACCATCACCGAGAATGACGAGTGCGGCATAGTAGACATCTTCGGTATTGACAAGGAGGCTTTGGATGGCGCACTTTCGCGCATCAAGGCTATCGTTGCAGTTCCCGAGGTTGGTGAGGTATACAACGGCACAATCAAGAGCATTGTAGCATTTGGTGCTTTCGTTGAGATTCTTCCAGGCAAAGAGGCTCTGCTCCACATCTCGGAGATTGACTACAAGCGTTTCGAGACTATGGAGGAGACCGGTCTTAAGGAGGGTGACACCATCGAGGTTAAACTCATCGGCATCGATGCCAAGACCAACAAATACAAGCTCTCTCGCAAGGCTCTGTTGCCCAAGCCCGAGGGTTGGGTAGAGCGAGAGCGTAAGCCACGTGGCGAGGGTCGTCCCCGCCGTGACAGAGGTGAGCGCCACGAAAAGAAATAATTTAATCAACTGAAAAACAATAATTAAAACTAAACCCAATTATGAAAGCATTGAAATTATTTGCTGTAGTAGCTATCTCAGCATTGGCATTTACAGGCTGTAACTGCTTCGGTAAGATGGCTAAAAAACAAGATCAGGTTGCTGTAACCTGCACTCCCGATGTTCTTGCTCTTAACAATGGCAAGGTTGAGGCTGACATCACTGTAACTTTCCCCGCCGAGTATTACAACAAGAAGGCTGTTTTGAAGGTTACTCCCGTTATGGTATTCGAGGGTGGCCACGTTGAGGGTGCTACCAAGTATTTCCAGGGAAGCAAGGTTCAGGACAACTACACCGTAGTAAACGTTGCAGGTGGTGAGTTCACACAGCACGTTGAGTTCCCCTATGACGCACGCATGGCTCAGAGCGAGCTTAAGCTTTTGGTTGAGGTAAAGTGCCCCACCGGCAAGTGCAAGACCTTCACTTTGGTTAACGCCAACACAGGCGCTCTGCCCAGCAAGGCCGAGAAGGCTGCTTTGGCCGCCGGCGGCGATCAGGCTTGGGCTGTAAAGAACGCTTTTGCTCTTCCTATTGCTAAGGGTGTTAACACTCTTCAGAGCGATTTGGACTACGCCGCAGCAATGTCTAACACAGCTAACAACTACAAGAACGTAACAACTGTTGTTACCAAGGCTGACATCCTCTACGCTATCAACTCTTCAACTGTTTCACGCAAGGCTGCAAACAGCGACGATTTGAAGGCATTCAAGGAGAACGTTGTTGAGACTCAGGCTAACGACCGCGCCACCCAGAAACTCTACGTTCACGGTTATGCATCACCCGATGGTCCCGAGAAGTTCAACGACAAACTTTCATCAGCCCGTTCAAAGTCTGGCCACAAGGCTGCCGAGAAGCTTTTGAAGGATACCGGCATGGATCTCGACGTTGCCTCTTACGGTGAGGACTGGGAAGGCTTCAAGGAGTTGGTTGCGGCATCTGATATCGAGGATAAGGATATCATTCTTCAGGTTTTGGGTCGCTACGCTTCATCTTCACAGCGTGAGTCAGAGATCAAGAATATGTCTGCTGTATTCACCGAGCTTAAGAAGGAGATTCTTCCCAAGTTGCGTCGTGCACAGCTCGTAAACAGCACCGATATCAAGGGTAAGACCGATGCCGAGATGGAGGCTCTTATCAACTCTGGTCGTCTTGACGAGCTTACAAACGAGGAGTTGCTCTACATGGCCGAGAGCGTTCTCACCAACCTCAAGGCAAAGGCTACCGTTTTGGATTACGCCGCCAAGAAGTTCAACGATGCACGTGCTTACAACAACCTCGGCGTTGTTTACGCACAGCTCGGCGACAAGGCAAAGGCTTTGAGCATGTATGAGAAGGCTGCACAGCTTGGTCTTAACAACAACGAGATCAACAGCAACCTTGCACTCGCAAACCTCGCTAACAACAACATCGCAAAGGCACAGCAGTACGCTGCAGCCGCTGATGCAAAGACTAAGTCTTTGATCTCTGCGGCACAGGGTAGCTACAGCTCAGCTGCTTCTACTTTGAACGGTTACAACGCAGCTATCGCTAACGTAATGAACAACGACTTGACTGCTGCCAAGAAGGCTATCACTTCTGACGCATCTGCAAAGGCTGACTACCTCCGCGCTGTTATCGCATCTAAGGAGGGTGACCTGGAGACTGCAAAGGCTCAGCTCAAGAGTGCAGTTGCCAAGGATGCTACTTTGGCTGCAAAGGCTGCCAAGGATGTAAACCTTGCAAACTTGTTCGCAAGCGGTTTCAAATTGTAATATCTTAAATTAAGATATGCACGAAGAGCCTGCTCAATAGAGTAGGCTCTTTTTTGTAGGCATATATTTTGCAAAATTCAGCTTACTACCTATTCCATGCATAAATAATTAGACCGATAATTTGCGTATAAACATATACCTTATATAAATTATTATTATATTTGCATATAGATAATTTCGACTACTATGGAGTATGCCAATCACCTAAATGAATACACCCCCGCCCCAACCGCCGACAAAGTGGCTGCGGAGCTGGAAAAGATTCGTTCTTGCGCCGAGAAAAATCAGAATTCCGAGGTCTACAAATCGTGCTACTCGGTCATCGACCTCACAACACTCTCTTGTGGCGATTCCGAGGAGTCGGTAAGCGAGTTCGCCCGTCGTACAGCCGAGTTTAACCTCGACTTTCCTCACATTCCGAATGTGGCATCAATATGTGTCTACCCTCCTTTTGTGGAGACCGTGGGGCTCGCAATCGACGGCACACCGTTGCGCATCACCAGCGTGGCAGGAGGCTTCCCCTCATCACAGACATTCCTCGAGGTGAAGATGCTGGAGGTGGCCATGGCCATAGAGAATGGCGCCGACGAGATTGACGTAGTTCTGAATGTTGGCAAAATCCTCACCGGAGCCTACGATGAGGCAGCAAACGAGATTGAGGTTCTGCGCGAGGAGTCGGAGGGTGCAACGCTGAAAGTTATACTCGAAACGGGAGCCCTCACCTCAAACGAGCAGATATATAATGCCTCGCTACTTGCCATGGCAGCAGGTGCCGACTTTATAAAGACCTCGACAGGCAAGAGTGATGTGGCCGCCACACCCGAGGCTGCAATAGTCATGTGTCATGCCATAGCCGAATATTACAAAGTATCGGGCCGTAAAGTGGGATTCAAAGTGGCAGGCGGTGTACGCACAGCCGAGGAGGCCGCACTTTACTACACCATCGTGGAGCAAATTCTCGGTCAGGAGTGGCTCATTAGCGACCTCTTCCGCATAGGTGCTTCATCGCTGGCCAACAACCTGCTGTCGGCCATTGAAGGCAGGCAGATAAAGTATTATTAAAGCATAAGCTATCACATTAAACCAAAAATAGGAATTTTTAATGGAGAATAAGAAGCGAACAGAGATCGCCGAACTCGGCGAATTTGGTTTGATTGATCTACTTACTCAAAACGCCACCTCAAACAACAGTTCTACACTGAAAGGGGTAGGCGACGATGCTGCCGTAATCGCAGCCGATCGCTATAACGCTATGGTGGTTACCACCGATTCTTTGTTCGAGGGTATAGACTTCGACCTCACCTACTTTCCGCTAAAACACTTGGGTTATAAGGCTGTGACTGTCGGCGTGAGTGATGTTCTGGCCATGAACGCCACTCCCGAACAGATAACCATATCGCTGGGAGTATCGTCAAAAATTCCTGTTGAAGCTCTGCAAGATTTTTACGAGGGCATTGAGTTCGCCTGCAAAGAGCTTGGCATCGACCTCGTTGGTGGTGACACATCTGCTTCAATGACCGGACTTGTGATAAATATCACCACAATAGGCCGTGCAAAACGCAAAGCTATAACTTATCGCAGCGGAGCGCAGTTCAACGACCTAATCTGCATCACGGGTAACCTCGGCGCTGCATATATGGGTCTGCACCTTCTTGAGCGCGAGAAACGTGTTTTGCACGACGTGGAGCAACCTGAGCCGCAGTTCAAAGGTTATGAATATCTGCTGCAACGCTATTTAAAGCCCCGTGCCCGCAAAGATATTATAGACCTTCTGGCAGAGGAGAAGATTGTTCCCACCTCGATGATTGATTTGTCGGATGGTCTTGGTAGCGAGGTGCTGCAGATATGCAAAGCCTCGAAATGTGGCGCACGCATCTATCTCGACCGCATACCCATCGCAAAACAGACCTCAGCCCTTGCCGAGGAGATGCACATCGACCCTGTGGTGGCAGCACTTAACGGTGGCAGCGACTATGAATTGATGTTCACAGTACCTTTGGCCATGCAGGAGCAGGTGATGCGTCTGGGTGTCGTAGATATTGTAGGACATATCACACGCGAATCTACGGGAGCCTACCTTGTTACCCCCGACGGCAGCGACATCAAGATTCGCGCACAAGGATTTAAGGAGTAAAGCATTATGAAACAATTAAAAAAGATACTGGTAGTAATTGGAGCCATAGCCATATTTGTGGCTATGACATTTGCGGCATACGCCTATTGGCAATATGTGAACGGATATTAAAAAATCGACCTCAAAGTGGGTCGATTTTTATTTAATGTAACGGGCGCAAACTATCGCTTCACATAAAGCACACTCTCGCGCCCCTTGTTATTGATTATAACCAAGGTTTTGCGGCTCTCGGCATTTATATCGTCATCCTCACCCAAATGAGCTTTGACCACAAAATGACGCACACGTCGCTGCGGTATCTCCACAACCTCATCTTCCGCAACTTTTGCCTTCGGCTTTTCAGAAGCCTTCACCGGCTCGGGAGGCAACGACAATTCGCCCATAATCTCAATAACACCCTCCTCGCCTGTCAATTGCCAACGACGCATGATAAGCACATCCTGTGGCACATGTTGCACAATCTCCCCGCGCGGCTTCAGCGTAAACTCTACATAAGGATTACTCTTCGCCACAGAGCCCCATCGCCCCAACACATGGGAATAGGTCGCATCGGTTGTGACCACGACAGCCTCGGGTAGTTCGTCTTGGTTTTCGGATGGGCGATATATCACCTCCACCAGATTGCCCTCATCAAGCTTACCACCCTCGAAGGTGGTATTCTCACCAATCATACATTGCACACTCTGCGACAAGGTGTCATTCTCGACAATCACCACCTGCTCTCCGCTACCCTCCGCGACAAAGCCCACAACACTCTGCAACGGCAACTCGCGATGGCATGAAAGCATCGACATGACGAATACTATATATATAATATGGTTGAACTTCATAAAATCATCTGTTACAACAATAAAATTGTGCCTGACGAAATTTTCACCCGCTTTAAAAAGGCACATTTGATGTAAAGTTAGCAAAAAAAAGTAAAATTCAATAATTTTATGCGACAATTAGTCACCTATAATGTTTTTAATTTGTGTAAGTTTTTGTAATTTTGACGGCAGTTAGGTTACATAAAACTACTACCGTTATGCTTAATATCATACTATTTGGTGCTCCCGGATGTGGCAAAGGCACACAGGCAGCACGAATCAAAGAGAAGTACAACATCAACCACATCTCAACAGGTGAGGTTATCCGTGGCGAGATTGCTCGTGGCACCGAGCTGGGCAAGAGCATGCAGAGCTACATCGAGTCAGGCAAATTGGCTCCCGATTCAATTGTTATCGGCATGATTCGCAACTACATGGCCGAGCACAAGGATGCAGTTGGTAACATCTTTGATGGTTTCCCCCGCACCACAGCCCAAGCCGAGGAGTTTGACCGCATCCTCGCCGAGGATGGCTTGAGCGTTAATGTCATGGTCTACATGGATGTTCCCGAGCAGGAACTTGTAAACCGTATTTTGTTGCGTGGCAAGGACTCAGGTCGTGCCGATGATACATCAGAGGATGTTATCCGCAACCGAATTGCCGTTTATCGCGAGCAGACCGAGATTGTTGCCGAGCACTACGCCAAGCAGGACAAATATGTTGCCATCGACGGCGTAGGCACAATGGACGAGGTCTTTGACCGCATCTGCGCAGCCATCGACTCGAAGCGCTAACATGGTTTTCAGGAATACAAGAGCCTGCGACAAGTTGTCGCAGGCTCTTTGGTATCATATATGCAATAAATTATAGATTAAATAAATAACTTTTTTGCTCTGATTTATTGCAGATAACATTTTTTTAACTACCTTTGCACCGCTAAAGTCCCTACATATAGTTGGTGCAATAGCGGTAAGGTCCATTCGTCTATCGGTTAGGACGCAAGATTTTCATTCTTGAAAGAGGAGTTCGACTCTCCTATGGACTACTATGACTTACACCCGAAGCCAATAAGGTTACAGGTGTTTGACAGCGGTAAAATTATTTTGGTAGCCTACGGGGCTCACCATGATGTTCTAAAGAGCATCCAGCACGAGGGCCACACCTCGAAAAAAGGTGGTAAGAGATAGAAAACATAAAAAGTAAAAAATAAAAAACTTAAAATCATGGCAAATCACAAGTCATCAAAGAAGAGAATCCGCCAGACCGCTACAAAGCGTGCTCACAACCGTTTGTATCACAAGACAGCCCGTAACGCTGTAAAGGCTTTGCGTAACACCAGCGAGAAGGGTGCTGCCGAGGCTTTGCTGCCCAAGGTATCGTCTATGCTTGATAAGTTGGCAAAGCAGAACATCATCCACAAGAACAAGGCTGCCAACTTGAAGAGCTCACTTGCACTCCACGTTAACGCTTTGGCATAACAAGATTCTTCTTGCAAGATTCTATCGGCCACCTCGAAAAGGTGGCCGATTTTTTTGTCGTTACGACAATATTTTCTTACTTTTGTTTTAAGTACAACCCCAAAAAATAGTAATATCATGAAGAACTTTTACCTAATTTTAACCATTATTGCTCTGATGACAACAAGTTGCTGCGAAAGCAACAAAGGTGTTTCCGGAGTAGAACACGTTGTAATGATTGGCCTTGACGGCCTGGCAGGCAACACCGTCGAGCAGGGCGACATGCCCACTCTAAAGCAGATGATGGCCGAGGGCGCATGGACACTTCAGGCGCGCAGTATTCTCCCATCATCGAGTGCATGTAACTGGGCCTCGATGTTTATGGGCGTTGGCCCCGAAATGCACGGCTACAACACCTGGGGCAGCAAGAAACCCGACTTCCCATCAATAGAGCTGGGAGAGTGGGGTTTATTCCCATCATTTGTGGGCGTACTGCGCAAACATAACCCCGAAATGGAGATTGGAGCGATGTATGAATGGGAGACCATAGAGTGTCTCTACGAGAAGGAGGCCTCGAATCTCAACAAAAACATACCCGCCGACAAAGAGACCTTCAGCGAGAACATCACAAAGGAGTATATCAACTACCTAAAAGAGTCAAAGCCCAACTTCTCGATGGTAATCTACAACTCGCCCGACTATGAAGGCCACACCTTCGGCTGGGACAGTGAAGAGTATAATAAAGGCCTCACACGCCTCGACAGCTACATCGCCCGCATTGTAGAGGCCACAAAGGAGGCTGGCACATACGACAAGACCATATTTATGATTGTATCAGACCACGGTGGCATAAACAAGGGTCACGGTTCAACCTCGATGGCCGAGATGGAGGCTCCGCTGGTGTTCTTTGGTCGTGGTATCAAGAAGGGACACAAGATTCAGTCATCGGTAGTTCGCTACGACACCGCCCCCACCATCACCCGCATCTTTGGAGCAGAGAACCCCGCTGTATGGCGTGGCAAGGCTATTGAAGAGATTTTCGAGTAGAATAGATTTCTATAATTGAAACCGTTATCCCCGTTGGAGTTATCCGATGGGGATAATTGTATATTATATAGCTTACCAAGCAAGCCATTCTTCTATTTTACCACAACAATGTCCCTCAAGAGTGTTGTTCGTTTAGAAAATTATTTTTAATTTTGTTATGCTATTGGATAAATAGCAGACATATTGAAAGTGTTTTCGAGGTCTTTCTAAGAAAATGTGGAAGTTTTCAATGCAAGAGGGCATACGAACAGCACTCATTTCTTGTATAGCTATGTGGCTATGCACACTCTTTGTGTATACACCCCATACTATCCAAGTGTGGGGCATTGTATCGTTTATTCTTGCATAGGTCTTTCCACAACCTTCTTAGAAATAAACGGAATCAACTCCACACTTTCTGTTTTTACATTGGTACAAATCTGCACTTTGGGAGTTGAGGGGCAACAAAAAAAACAGCTATGGAAACCAAGCAGTATTATTGTAGTCAAGATTCTACTATCTACAAATCAAATTACCGCATTGCAATCACATGTGGTATCATTGCAGGATTATGCCTCATCTTAATCCTCTGCCCTCTTTTATTGTACTGGATATATGATTGGATTGAGTTGGATTTAGATACAGAAGTTTTATATCTAATTCTTTTTGGCCTTGGTATATTTTGCACAATAACAACCTTCTCTTCTGCTCGCGTTATTCGTAGAATGGCGAATACTCCTACTCTCGAAATCGATGATGACTATATCAAAATACACAATCATAACGATGGTAGTTTTCAGACTATTAAGTTTAAACATATTGAAAAATTTGAGCTATCAGAATTTAAATTATTCGGAAAGACAATTCGATACATCAATGTAATTCCAAAGAATGATGCATTCCAAAGGCTCTTATCTAACATCAGAAGCAAGACTAATAGAACAAGGGTCATGAATTTGCACAAAAATCATGGCGCTGTAGAGCAGATTTATGCACACTTAATTGACCAACCTCTCGAAGACACATTCGAAGAGTTGCAGATTTGCCTAGAAAAATACAATAATATTAAAGAGAATTAAGCCTCACACTTTATTTATTATGAAGAAACTTTTATTCATCCTCATTACTTTGGCTCTATGCTCTTGTGGTAATGAGTATAAAGCAAAACGCTTTATCAAGAAATTAGATAGCAACTGCTCATTTTTATTCAATGACCTAAAGAAGGGCCGAGCCGATGTCTATTATGCGGAAGGAAACATTTTCTATAAATACAATCTCGAAACAAAGGAAACTGCGACAGTACTCTCACTAATAGAGAACGAGGCGGCATATCTTTATGACAATTCAATCTTTGGCAAGAGTGATGTATTCTATCTCACCTCTAACAAAGAGGTTATACGACACAATCTTGTCTCGGGTGAAAAGAGCTGTATAAATAGAGATGGTAAAAAGATGTATACCTATGCCGGCGGTTGGAATTATCACTTACTATTTTTTGATGAAAGTAACGATATTATCAATTGTGATAAGAAAATTATTGACTTTGACATAAGCACCATGGAATCCTCCTTCGCCAAATTTAATGACATTGACGAAGAGTTAAAAAGTCAGTATATTCCAATTGTTGTAATTGGCAACAATGGATTGCTTATTATTCTCAATCCATATATTACAGAAGACGGCCTGGATTTGCGACAGATTCTTTACTACTATAATTTTAGAGACTCCCAAACGGGCAATATGGAACAACTTTGCCAAGCCGACAACATTCGTTATACCCAAATCAAGGATAAGCCCGTTTTAGTAACAGAAAAAAATTACACCACAGCTGTAGCATACAACATGGACGGAAGGATCGAAAAAGAGTTCCCGACTATAGAGGGTTGGTATCAAAAGAGAGGTTTGACATCAGGCAATATTATAGAGAACTCATACAAACATAAAATTTTATGTTACATCGCAAACGACGATGATTCTCTCATCTCTTCTATAAGATTTTATTACTACGATGGGTATACAGGCGAAGAGGTGGAACTTAACAGTTTTAAAAATCCTAATGGAGATGTCATAAAGTTTGTAATGGGATCAGAGCAGATGAAACACATCTATACCAGATCAGACGATTCTGGATTGATCTTCTATGGCGAGACAGATTTTATGAACGAATATACGCTATTCCTATTCGACTTTGCGACACGAACAACACACGTTATCGATAGAGGAAAGAGCATATCATTCTCAAGAAATAGATTCAAAGTTGAGCACCACAATGGAACAGAGTCTTGGTATAATACCAATGGAGAAGCATCCCAACCAGAACGAGTATCACGAGATTACTTCTATGATATGGGTGTTGAAATTGGCAATATGTTTAATTCATTATTTTAGACACAAAAAAATCCCGAGCCTTACGACTCGGGATTTCGTTTATAGATAAGAACTATTACTGATTCTTCTCCATTGCAGCCTTCAACTCTGCCAAGCCTGCGATATCACCGAGGGTAGTCTTCTCTACAGAAGCGTTCACCTTCTTGATAGATGACTTGGTAGCGTCAGCGGCAGCACGCTTCTCAGCCTTCTCGGCAGCAATCTGCTCGCGCTTTGCCTCCTCGAAGATACGAGTGTGAGAAAGAGTGATGCGCTTTGTAGCCTTAGAGAACTCGATAACCTTGAAATCGGCAGCCTCACCAGCCTTCAAAGTTGTACCATCCTCCTTAACGAGCTGCTTTGCAGGAGCGAAGCCTGTGATATTCTCCTCGAGAACTACAACAGCGCCCTTGTCGTTAAGCTCGCTGATGGTTGCGTTGTGTACTGTATCAACAGCATACTTGCTCTCGATCTCGTTCCAGGGATTCTCCTCAAGCTGCTTGTGACCAAGGCTCAAACGACGGTTCTCCTTGTCGATCTCAAGAACTACAACCTCGATAGTAGCACCGATCTGAGTGAACTCACTGGGGTGCTTAACCTTCTTGGTCCAGCTCAAGTCAGAGATGTGGATAAGGCCATCGATGCCCTCCTCAATCTCTACGAATACACCAAAGTTAGTGAAGTTGCGAACCTTGGCAGTACACTTTGCACCAGCAGGATACTTGGTCTCAATGCCCTCCCATGGATCGGGGGTAAGCTGCTTAACACCAAGTGACATCTTGCGCTCCTCACGATCCAAAGTAAGGATAACAGCCTCAACCTCGTCACCTACCTTCAAGAACTCCTGTGCAGAGCGGAGGTGCTGGCTCCAAGACATCTCTGATACGTGGATCAAGCCCTCAACGCCGGCAGCAATCTCAACGAATGCACCATAGTCAGCCATAACAACTACCTTACCCTTAACGGTGTCACCTACCTTAAGGTTGGCATCCAAAGCCTCCCAGGGGTGAGGAGTAAGCTGCTTAAGACCGAGTGCGATACGCTTCTTCTGCTCATCGAAGTCGATGATAACAACGTTAAGCTTCTGATCGAGTGTTACCAAATCCTCGGGCTTGTTTACACGGCCCCAGCTGAGGTCGGTGATGTGAATCAAACCATCTACGCCACCGAGGTCGATGAATACACCATAGTTGGTGATATTCTTAACTGTACCCTCGAGAATCTGACCCTTCTCAAGCTTAGACATGATAACCTGCTTCTGTGCCTCCAACTCGGCCTCAATGAGAGCCTTGTGAGAAACAACCACGTTGCGGAACTCCTGGTTAATCTTAACAACCTTGAACTCCATGGTCTTATCAACATAGATATCGTAGTCACGGATAGGCTTAACGTCAATCTGCGAACCGGGCAAGAATGCCTCGATGCCGAATACGTCAACGATCATACCGCCCTTGGTGCGGCACTTAACGTAACCCTTGATAATCTCGTCGTTGTTCAACGCCTCGTTTACACGATCCCAGCTCTTGAGCTGACGTGCCTTCTTGTGCGAGAGTGCCAATGCACCGCTCTTGTCCTCTACAGACTCAACGTAAACCTCTACCTTGTCACCTACAGCCAACTCGGGGTTGTAACGGAACTCGGTGGCGGGAATCATACCCTCGCTCTTGTAGTCGATATTAACGACAACCTCGCGCTTGTTGATCTCTACAACACTACCCTCAACTACCTCACCGGCAGCTACGTTAGAAAGGGTCTTGCCATAAGCCTCGGCTACCTGCTCCTTGCTCTGGTCGCCATAAAGATCCAAATCGTTCTCAAACGAATTCCAGTCGAAGTTTTCGTTTGCTACATTTTTAATTTCTTCCATGTGGAAATTTTGCGATACAATCGCTCGTTAAATTGTTAATAATAAATGTTTTACACCTACGCATGCACTCGCGCGCAAGCGAAGCGACTGCAAAGATAGATTAAAATCGGTAAAATACAGCGTTTTACAAAGATTTTTTTACTCAAAAATGAAAAATTGTGTATCTTTGTCACGATTATCGCCCCGAGCGCTGGTTTTAGGCCATCTTTGCGGAGCGAGAGCAAGAGATAGATCTAACCAAAATATTTTATTTACAAAATGAAAAAAGTGTTCGCTATGTTGGTTGCAGCAGCAGCCATTGCAATGACTGGATGTGGCGAAGCCCCCCAGAACAACAAATTCGACGGCACAAAAGGCGAGGTTAAGCTTTTGACCCTTGACCCCGGCCACTTCCATGCCGCTTTGGTACAGATGTATATGTACGATCAGGTTGACCCCGTGGTAAATGTTTATGCCCCCGAGGGTGACGATGTAAAGATGCACCTCGACCGCATCAACATCTACAACACCCGCGCCGAGGATCCCACAACATGGGACGAGCAGGTATACACCGGTGCCGACTTCCTCGACAAGATGATTGCCGAGAAAAAGGGTAATGTTGTTGTGCTGGCAGGTAACAACGGCAAGAAGACAGGTTATGTTAAGGCTGCCGTAGATGCCGGTATTAACGTACTCTCTGACAAGCCCATGGCAATCGATCAGGAGCGTTTCAAGATTCTTGAGCAGACTATCAACGACGCTGCTGCAAAGGGCGTAATGGTTTACGATATCATGACCGAGCGTATTGAGATTAACAACGAGTTGCAGCGTGTGCTGGTTGGTATTCCCGAGCTCTTCGGCGAGATGCAGAAGGGTACTCCCGAGGATCCCGCCATCACCAAGGAGAGTGTTCACCACTTCTTTAAGTATGTATCAGGTCAGCCTTTGCGTCGTCCCGAGTGGTATTTCGACATCGAGCAGCAGGGCGAGGGTGTTATCGACGTTACAACCCACCTTGTAGACCTCGTACAGTGCACCGTAATGCCCGAGCAGGAGATTGACTACAACAAGCATATCGAGTTCACATCAGCAAAGCGTTGGGCTACAAAGATTCCTTTGGACAAATACCGCCTTGTTTCTGGCAAGGAGCAGTATCCTGACTTCTTGAAGAAGGATATCGTTGACGACACATTGAATGTTTACTCAAACGGCGAGTTGAACTACAAACTCAACGGTGTGAATGTTCGCGTGAGCGTTATCTGGAACTTCATGGCCGAGGTTGGCAACGAGGGTACAGGCGACACTCACTACTCTGTTGTTAAGGGTTCAAAGGCCGATATCGCCATCCGTCAGGGTGCCGAGCAGGGTTACAAGCCTATGCTTTACGTTATCTGCAAGGAGGCTGACGAGGCCGCATTCGAGGCTACATTGCGCAAGGCTTTGGCATCTGTTGCCGACAAATATCCCGGCTTGGATATCGCAAAATCAGGCGACAAGGAGTGGCAGATTGTTATCCCCGCATCTATCGTGAAGACTCACGAGCAGCGCTTCAGCTCTGTAATGCGTGTTTACCTTGACTACTTGAAGCAGGGCGCTATTCCTGCATGGGAGGTTTCACAGATGAAGTCGAAGTACTACACCACCACCAAGGGTTTGGAGGTAGCGCGTGCTGCGAAGTAATCTAAATAACACCAAACAAAAATGCCGACACCCCGAAGGATGTCGGCATTTTTTATTACTCTATAAAATTACTGCAACTCGATAGAGTTCAGAAGCTCCAGACGGCCATCGTTGATGAGCTTAACAATCAACTCACCAAAGAGGGTGTTCTGCCATGCGAACCACTTACGGGTGAAGTTCTTGGGGTTATCCACATGGAACGACTCGTGCATAAAGCCTGTGCCTGCGTCAGTGCGCATCAACATCTCGATACACCACTTAATCTCGGCATCGTCATCGCTGGTGAAGGCCTTCATCATGATACTCATAGGCCATGCCATATCGTAACCGATGTGGGGACCGCCGATACCCTCACCTGCCTTACCACGGAAGAAGTAGGGGTTGCTCTCGCTCCACACAAAACGACGAGTATTGGCATAGATATCGTTGTCGATAACCTCAGGGTTGAGATACTTCATAGCCAAAAGGCTGGGCACATTGGCATCATCCATCAAATGGTAGTTACCAAAGCCATCTACCTCGAAAGCGTAAATCTCGCCAAACTCGGGGTGGTCATAGATTGCATACTGTTCAAGAGCAGCCGACACCTCATCAGCCAGATCGGTACACTGCTTGGCAAGCTCGGTGTTTTTGTTCACCTTTGTGAGAATCTCGGCAGCCTTCTGAAGAGCCGACACAGCAAAGAAGTTCGAGGGGATAAGGAACTGCAACACAGTAGCGTCATCCGAAGGACGGAAGCTCGATACAATCAGGCCAACGGGATTCACGGGAGCACCCAGACCATCGTTCGACAAGGTATCGAACTGACGCTCGGTACGGCGCTGGAACTTATAAGGGCCTACACCATCCTTACGCTGCTGCTCCTTGAAGGTCTTGAGTACATTGGCAATAGCCTTCAACCACTCATCATCGAAGATTGAGTCGTCGCCCGTAACCATCCAATAGTGGTAAGCCAAACGGATAGGATAGCAGAGTGAGTCAATCTCATACTTACGCTCATGCAACTCGAGCTTCATATCGGTCATATCCGACATCCAATCGCCACCTGTCGGGCCATCGTTAAAGGCGTTGGCATAGGGGTCGATGTTGATTGAGTAGAACTGACGATTGATAACACCTGCCAACATCGACTTCAAAGCCGAATCGTTGTTTGCAAACTGCACATAAGGCCACACCTGTGCGCCAGAGTCACGCAACCACATGGCGTGAATGTCGCCTGTATAGACAAAAGTATCATCTTTGCCATCACGCTTACGGTAGTGAACGGTAGTATCCAAGGTGTTGGGGAAACAGTTGGCGAACATCCATGCCAAACGCTTATTTGTAAGCATTTTGCCAACCTTCACAATCTCCTCCTCAACGGCCTGCGAAACAAAAAGGCGGTCAGTTTCGGCTGGACGCTGGCATACATACTCACCATCCTGCATCGGGGCCTCATCACAGGCAATCTGCGAATAGTCAGTCAGCACCTCGGGCTGCTGATTGCTCTGAGTCTGCTGTGTAGAACAAGCTGCCAACACAAAGGCCACGACAGCTACCACAGCAATTTTTACTAAAGATTTTCTCATATTATTTATTATTTAGGATTTTTAACAGCGCAAAGGTACATTTATTTTGCGATACTACCATAGCAGTGTAAAAGAAATTCGGTCTTATAGTTTCACGATGGCACTTTATTGCGTATCTTTGCAGAAACAACGAGCTTCGCTCACAAAATGCATTTGTCGCTATGAATCTTACGCAATTCCACCGTCGCAAGGCACACGATGTGCGCATAGGTGGCACTACAATAGGATCGGCTCACCCCATCGCCGTTCAGTCAATGACCAACACTGCAACTGCCGATATCGAGGCGAGCGTGGCACAGGTAAAACGCATTGCCGATGCAGGCGCCGAGATTGTACGACTAACCGCGCAAGGGCGCAAAGAGGGCGAGAGCCTCGAGGATATCGTCGCCACTCTGCGCAGTGACGGCTACGACACGGCCATCGTGGCCGACATACATTTTGTGCCCGAAGTGGCAATGATTGCAGCTAAATATGTTGACAAAGTTCGTATCAATCCGGGCAATTTCCGCACAACAAATGGCGAGGTGGAGGCTCTCATCGAGCTATGTCGCAAACGTGGCGTAGCACTTCGCATAGGGGTGAATCACGGCTCGCTCGCAAAACGAATTTTCGATGAATATGGCGACACTCCGCAGGGCATGGTTGTTTCGGCAATGGAGTTTCTGCGCATATGCCGCAAAGAGAATTTCGATCAGGTTGTGGTATCTATGAAGTCGAGCAACACACGCGTTATGGTGCAGGCCTACCGTCTTCTCGCAGAGGCGATGGAGGCCGAGGGCATGACCTACCCCATCCATCTTGGCGTAACCGAAGCCGGCAATGGCCTTGAGGGCCGCATAAAAAGTGCTGTGGGTATTGGAGCGTTACTCTCTGACGGCATTGGCGACACGATTCGAGTCTCGCTCACCGAGGCTCCCGAGAATGAAGTTCCGGTAGCCGAAATGATTGTAGATTATTTCACCCGACGCGAGGGAGAGTTCACCGTAAACCACCCCGAAGAGTATCACCCCACAGAATACCGCCGCCGCAGCGACATCACAATCCCCATAACACAGAGCGAATATTCTCCCAAATTTAAGATTATAGAGGCTACCGGCGGCAACCCCTCGGCCGAATGGAGAGCCACCATACTTAATATGGATAGCCGCCAACCTGTAATAATCAAGCGCAAATATTCCGACAACGACATTGAGGCCGTAGCAGTGAAGGCTGCCGCCGACATGGGTGTATTGTTGCTCGACGGCCTTGCCGACGGAGTCTGGATTGAAGCTCCCCAGATCGAGGCCAAGCAGCTGCACGAGATTGAGTTGATGATTCTTCAGGCAGCACGAGTCCGTTTCTCGCACACCGAATATATCGCCTGCCCAAGTTGTGGACGCACGCTCTACGACATCGAAAAAACGCTCGCCGACATCAAGGCCCGCACTTCACATCTCAAAAACCTGAAAATAGGTATCATGGGCTGTATCGTAAACGGCCCTGGTGAGATGGCCGATGCCGATTACGGCTATGTAGGAGCTGCGGCCGGCCGCATCACGCTCTACAAAGGCCGTGAGGTTGTCGAACGCAATATTCCACAAGAGGAGGCTATCGACCACCTCATAGCACTCATTAAGGCCAACGGTGATTGGCAAGACCCCGAATAGTTCCCGACTATGGCTATCGGCTCGATAAAACGCTACACTTCGCAGGGAGTGGTTTTGAACACCCTGAAATATGGGGACAATGGAGTTATCGTGCAGCTCCTCACCTCGACCCATGGCCGCCAAAGCTACATGGTGCAGGGGTTGGGAGGCTCCTCGCGCAAATCGAAATTGGCGCTTTTCCAGCCGATGTTCGCCCTCGAGTTTGAAGGCATAGAGTCATCAAAAATGCAGATGCACCGTTTTGGCGAGGTACACAGCGGCATTGTACTGCAATCCACACCCTTCGATGTGAAGAAATCGACCATGGCACTCTTTATGGCAGAGGTTCTGCACCGTCTGATAAAAGAGAGCGAAGCCAACACGATGTTATTTGATTTTGTATGGGGCTCGATTGAGGCTCTCGACGCCGCCACCGAAGGTGTAGCCAACTTTCATCTGTGGTTCCTCACACACCTATGCCGATTTTTGGGGTTTGCACCCGGAAACGAGTATCAACCAGAGGCGTGGTTCGATATCTCTGAGGGCATGTTCACCATGGAGCCTCCACGCACCGACCATTGCATGACACAAGAGAACGCTCTGCTTTTGCGTGACATGCTGGAATGCGATGTTCGTTATTTATCTGAAATCGGATTGAATCGCCACCAGAGAGTTGATTTTCTTGGGGCTTTGATGCGATATTACGGATACCACCTCGACACAATACATCATGTCCAATCAATAAGAATCTTGCAGGAGGTTTTTTAATTGCCGTGCCTGCAAAATTCCACCAACTGACAGCAGCTACACTGCCGGCTCGATGTGAAGATGTTCCTCCAGAGTTTCGCGCAGATGACTGCCATCAAGATGGGTGTATATCTCGGTAGTCAGGATACTCTCATGCCCCAACAACTCCTGCACGTGGCGGATACTCGCACCGCCCTCCAACAGATGCGTAGCAAACGAATGGCGGAATGTATGGGGACTCACCTGCTTGCTGACACCTGCACGCAGGGCCGCCTGCTTGATTATAGTGAAGACCATCACACGGGTCAAAGGCTTGGGCTTCTCGCGATTATTAAGGAATAGATACTCTACACTGCTTTTACGCCCGGGTCGAACATCCATATATAGTTGTATGCGGTCACGTGCCACACCGCTGATTGGCACAAGGCGCTGCTTGTCACCCTTTCCGACAACTCTTATATAACCCTCACCGAAAAAGAGGTCACCAATCTTCAGGTCGCACAACTCCGTAACTCGCAAGCCGCAAGAGTAGAGCAACTCCAAAATAGCTCTATCGCGCAACCCTTTAACGGTAGTTGTATCGATTGACGATATCATGGCATCAATCTCCTCGATAGAGAGTGTGTCGGGCAGAGTTCGGCTCGGCTTTGGCGCTGCGATATGCTCGGCAGGCGAGGAGTCTATCATCTCCTCGATAAGCATAAAATTAAAAAAACTCTTCACGCCACTCAAATTACGTGCCTGTGAACTCTTTTCGCGGCCATGCTCATAGAGCCACGACATATATCTCTCCACCATCTCGGGCTCGACATTACGCGGCACGACATCATACCTGCGCAAGATAAAATGGGCAAACTGCGCCAAATCGCGCATATATGATTCGATGGTGTTTTGCGACAAATGTTTCTCCAACCGCATATAGGTGCGATAGCGACGTGATATTTCCTCCCACTTTTGCTTATTTTCTGCCATATTCTTGCTAACTTTGTGCTGTGCGAAGATACAAAAATTTTACATAATATGGAATATATAGAACTCAATATAGATGTAACTTCAAGCCAGCAGGCCGAGATTATCACGGCCATGCTCGAGGATTTTCCTTTCGAGGCGTTCACCGAGGAGGGTTCGACCTTGAAGGCTTATATCCCTGCAACCGATTATACCGACTGTAAAGACTCTGTGGCTCGTACACTCGCCAATTTAGGCATCAATGATTACTCAGCAATAAACATCAAACAGCAAAATTGGAACTCCGAGTGGGAGAGTAACTTCGAAGCCGTAGAGGTGGCGGGCGAATGCCCGATATGTATTCGCGCACAGCACCACTCTACACCTAAAGAGGGCGTTATCGATGTGGTTATAGCTCCACAAATGTCATTCGGAACAGGGCACCATACCACCACAGCACTTATGGCTCAAACCATTTCACAAATGGAAGTTGACGGCCTGCGAGGACTTGATATGGGCTGCGGGACAGGCGTTCTCGCTATTGTGGCAGTAAAATGTGGTGCCAAGAGTATGGTTGCCGTAGATATCGACGATTGGGCCTGCGAGAGTTGCGTTGAGAGTATCGCCTTGAGTGAAGTTGCAGACGCTGTCGAGGTTCGTTGCGGCTCGATGGAGCAGGTAACCGCGGGCGAAAAGTTCGATTTTATATTGGCCAATATCAACCGCAACATTCTCATCTCGATGATGCCATCATTTGCCGAGGCCCTCGATTCGGGCGGCAAGCTGGCCTTGAGTGGATTCCTTGCCGAAGATATCATGCCGATAGAGGCCGCTGCAGCCGAGCAGGGATTTACGCTCGAGAGCTCGCAGGTAAAGGATAATTGGGTGGTCGCAGTGTGTAAAAAATTGTAAGCAATGACTATACTTCCTTCAGCATATATGCCCTCGGTAGAGTATGTGGCACGCCTGCTTCGCGAAGAGTGCATTATCGACCTCGGCGAGAACTACATCAAACGCTCGGAACGCAACCGAGCCTCGATTCTCACGGCAAACGGAGTGATGCAGCTCACTGTGCATATCGAGAACGCAAATCGCCCACGCCAAAAGATGCGTGACGTGAAGATTGACTACTCGAAGCGGTGGCAGCATCAGCATTGGATTTCAATTCTCTCGGCCTATAAGTCATCGCCCTACTTCGACCACTACGCATCGGCATTGGAGCCCTTCTACACCCGCAAGTGGGCGTATTTGGTCGAATACAACATGGAGTACACTCTCACCCTGCTAAAACTCTTGGGCATACCCTCCGACAGAGTACGTACCTCGGAGAGCTACATCACCGCCACCAACACCGATACCGACCTGCGCCCCAAAACAAAAAAAGACTCGACCTTTGTGGCCGAGCCATATTTTCAGGTATTTTCCGACAGAATGGAGTTTGTTCCCAACTTATCGGTTCTAGACCTGCTGCTTTGCGAAGGCCCGTCGGCTATTGACGAGATTCTAATGCGTTGCCGATGGTAACGATTTGACTATCGCTTAACTTTCCTGCCGAAACCACCACCCTGCTGCGACCACGCATCACAACCGAGTCAGAGAGGAATTGACGCGGAGCGACCTCGCGCACCCTGACAGTATCTTTATTCACAAGAAGCACCGGAGCTTCAGCCGCCGATGAATAGAACTTCACCTGCTGGATGGAGTCTTGACGAATATTACGACGTTTCTCGGTAATGTAGAGTGTCGGGCTCTTCTTGTTCCACAATGCACGATACAGATAATAGGCATCCTTTTGGTCCTTGCGGTCGAAGGTAACAAGACCACTGCGTGAGATACCATCGGTATGACGTACCGAGCCAAACTCATACATATTGTTTATCCACAAGCCCCAGAATTTATCGTCCTGCGCCAAATATTTTGCATAGCCCTCGTGGAACTCGGTCTGCCAGCGCTCGGGCTGCCAACGGGGATCGAGCTCGAAGGGTTTAACGCTGCTATGGGTCTGCTGGTCAATAGAGCCAGGAGCACCATAAGCCACCGCCGACTTGAGATGTGCCCACTCGCTATGCAACTTCTCCTGCCATACCTGCAAATCGCTGATAGCACCTCGCGACCAACCCACATCCTGCTGCCATACAATAAGGTCGGGTATGAAATTGATTTCACCATCCTGATTACTGCATGCGACTGTGGGACGCGATGAATCAAGGGCCTTGGCCGTTGCATTCAGCTGACGCACATAATCCAACACATTATCGCCGCGCAACCATATCAAAGAGTATATACCCCACATCACCACCGATGGATGATTGTAATTCTGCAACACAACCTCACGCAACTGCTGCAAGCCATTCTGTTTAAACTTCTCGGTAGCATAATAGAAGACATCGCTCAAATATGGCGCTCGGGTGAAAGGTGTATCAATCCACACCAACATGCCTGTCTGATCGCAAGTATCATACAGATATTGTGAGTGAGGCGCAGTAGTCGAACGAATGGCATTGGCACCAATGTCGCGGATATGCTCCAAATCCTCATCATAGTGACGCGTACGCAAAGCGCTACCTATTGCTGCACGGTCGTGATACAATGCGACACCACGAACAGCAATACGCTCGCCGTTAATTTTAAGTCCCTCGGTGGCAGAATGTGTGATAGTGCGGAAGCCTGTTGTCACAGTCACCTCATCCTCCTGCTTGGGGCCGATACCGATGGTTACGGTATAGAGATTAGGTTCATCGGGACTCCACAATAGTGGTTCTTCCAGCATAAAAGGAATGTCAATAGGCTTGCCAGCCTCGATACGACCCTTCAGATAACGCGAATAGACCACATCGCCCATAGGACTTCTGACCGAAATAGCCAAATCACACAATTTATCATCTATCGATGTTACCCACACCGAAGCACGGGCGCTCACCGCTGTCTCGGAGATATTATCCTGATGGATAAATACGCCGTCCGAACCATAATACAGGGGTGAAACGGTAGTTTTTTCGGTCACTATAAGCTCCACATCACGATAGATGCCGCCATATAGATTCACCTCCGAAGATGTGGGAAGAACATCATTCTGATAGGCATTGCTCACCACAACAACCAGAGAGTTATTCTCGCCATACTTCAGATATGGGGTAATCTCAAAGGTGAAAGCTGTCCAGCCACCTCGATGCTCACCGGCATGATGGCCGTTCACAAAGACGTCGGCCACGCTCTGCACACCGTAAAATTTCAAAAACAGACGTTTGCTTGACCACTCCTGCGGCACAAAAATATCGCGGGTATAGTTGGCCGTGGTCTGCATATAATCACCCTGACCCGACAAAGCGTCAAGATTCCATGTGTGAGGCAACGAGATGTGGCGAGCGTAGTCGCTACTTGTCTCCAGCTTGAAAAAGAATTGCCAATTATCGTTTAGCGAATATATCTCGCGAGCCGAAACACTGGTGGCAAAAAGCGAGAAAAGGAGAATGGTTATCAGGCGTTTCATATGCACAATCATTTTTATTACACAACACTTTTCTCATACACATTTCACTCCAAAATAGCATATTAAAGTGTTGTCAAGATTCTTTTCGTATTTGCAAATATACAAATTATCAAAAAAAAACACTAACTTCGTGCAATATTTTAGAGCCCATAGGGGGCATTTGTTGAATATTGGTAACATATCGACTTATGAATATTTTGGATATAATAGTTTATATATCTCTTGCGTGGGCAATATTCAGCGGCTGGCGCAAAGGCTTTTTACTTCAGATGCTTTCACTCATTGGTGTGGTTGCATCGCTATACATGGCCGTTGAATATGGCGCTCAGGCCGCAGCCCTGTTCGGAATTGAGGGAACTGCCGCAACGGTTACAGGATTCATCGTAATCTTTTTGGCGGGCATGCTCATTATCGCCGTGGGAGGCCACCTCGCCAGAGCCATCTTCAGATTTGCCGGACTCGGCATGGCTGATGTTGCGTTGGGAATAACATTCTCGGTGGTGAAGATGGGGCTTATCGTGAGCATCATCTTCGCATGGATAGCCACAATAAACAGCGACTATAAGTGGATAGAAAAACCCACCATCGAAGAGTCACGCTGGTTTGAGCCACTTTCACAAGTGCCCAAGAAATTGACCCCTTACTTCGAAGAGTTGAAGGATAATATGCTAAATCTATAATCGATGACCGAGAGCTTTTTAGCCACCATAGTTCGCTCGACAGGCAGTTGGTACGAGGCCCTACATGAGGGGCAGCGCATACAATGCCGCATACGTGGCAAGTTGCGACTGAAAGGTATTCGCTCGACAAACCCCGTTGTGGTAGGCGATGTTGTGCAGTGCCAAAGCGACGAACAGGGAGGATATGTCATTTCGGCCATCGAGCCACGCCGCAACTACATCATTCGCCGAGCTTCAAATCTCTCGAAAGAGTCACACATAATCGCTGCCAACATCGACCAGGCTCTTTTGGTGACTACGCTCTTCTCACCCGAAACAGCTACGGAGTTTATCGACCGTTTTTTGGTTACATGCGAGGCTTACAAAGTGCCCGTCACAATTCTGTTGGCAAAAATCGATTTGGCTCGTTCATGCCCCGAAGCGGTGGAGGAGTTTCACGCCATCTACGAGAGTGCCGGTTACCGCATTATCGAGGTTTCGGCCACCGAAGGCGAGGGCATTGAAGAGGTGCGCCGTCTGCTGCATGGCAAGACGACTCTGTTATCGGGAAATTCGGGTGTGGGAAAATCCACTTTGGCCGCAGCCGTTGAGTCCGGGCTCGACATTCGCACAGGCGAAATTTCGCAGAGCCACCACAAAGGTAAGCACACAACCACATTTTCGACCATGTATCCGCTATCTGAAGGAGGATATATCATCGACACCCCGGGAATAAAGGGTTTCGGTCTGATTGACATCGAGGATGCCGAGCTGGCGCACTATTTCCCCGAGATGATGCGTTACCTGCCCGAGTGCCGATTCTACAACTGCTCACATACACACGAGCCACACTGCGCCGTGGTGGAGGCAGTACAGCGAGGCGAGATTGCCTACTCACGCTACGAAAGTTACCTGAAAATTTTGGATGAAGATGACAAGTATCGCAAATAGATTGAAAGAGTATTGTGCCGACCACCAACCCGAGTGGTATGACGAGCGCACAGCATATATGACCTCGTTTCTTACCGAGGAGCGTATCGAGGTACTAAAGCGCACTCTCGCCGAGCGCACACGCTACATGACCATCCTTACAGAGAACACTTTCCACCCGCAAAATGCCAGCGCACTTGTGCGCCACTGCGAAGCATTCGGATTACAGGCGTTGCACACCGTGGAGACCCGTTGTAAATTCAATCCCAACGTAAACATCGTTCGTGGAACAGACAAATGGGTGGATATAACACGCCACGACTCCACCGCCGAGGCTATCGCTTCGCTCAAAGGCGCAGGCTATCGTCTGGTAGCAACAACACCCCATCGCGAGAGCTGCACTCCCGAAACGTTCGATGTTGCAAAAGGCCCTTTTTGCCTTGTTTTCGGAACGGAGCATGCCGGTGTGAGTGACGAGATTATAGAGGCTGCCGACGAGTATCTGCGCATCCCCATGTGCGGCATGGTGGAGAGCCTTAACGTATCGGCCTCGGCTGCCATATTGATATACATGCTATCGCAGCGCATGCGCCTTACGCCTACCATCGACTGGCGACTGAAAGAGAACGATAGCCGCGAGATGCTTTTCCGCTGGGTGATGTCATCGGTAAAGGACTCACAGCGTATTTTGGAACGTCAATTTCCCGAAAAATAAGATAATGAGCGAAATTCTTCGTAAACAGTTTCTGCGTCATGTTGCGCAAACCTCGCCGGCACCACAACTCATCGAGGTAGAGCGTGCCGAGGGGGTATTTTTCTACACTCCCGAGGGCAAGCCATACTACGACCTGATTTCGGGTGTATCGGTAAACAACGTGGGACATGGCAACAAAGCCATAATAGAGGCCGTTCAGCGACAAGTGGCTGACTATATGCACATTATGGTTTATGGCGAAATGGTGGAACGTCCTCAGGTAGAGTATGCAAAACTTCTTGCCGACACCCTACCCGACCCACTCGACAGCGTATATTTCCTTAATTCGGGAGCCGAAGCGGTGGAGGGGGCTTTGAAATTGGCCAAACGTTATACCGCCCGCACCGAAATGATATCTATGCGCCGAGCCTACCACGGCTCAACCCATGGCGCAATGAGCATGATGGGCGCTCCCGAGGGCGAGGAGTGGAAAAACGCATTCCGACCACTACTACCCGACACCAAAGCCATTCGCTTTAACTGCATAGAGGATTTGTCGCTCATCACCGAACGAACAGCCTGCGTGCTATGCGAGCCTGTGCAGGGCGAGGCGGGAGTTGTTCCTCCACAAAACAACTATCTGAATGCTTTGCGAGAGCGATGCAGTGAGGTGGGCGCGTTGCTCATCTTCGATGAGATACAGATGGGCATGGGTCGCTCGGGCGAGATGTTTGCCATGCAAAAATATGGCGTTACGCCCGATATTGTGTGCCTTGCCAAGGCCTTTGGCGGTGGCATGCCCCTCGGTGCATTTATCTCAAGCCACGAGATAATGTCCACGCTCACTCACGACCCCGTATTAGGCCACATTACCACCTTTGGCGGCCACCCCGTTTGCTGCGCTGCAGGGCTGGCGGCAATGCGGTATCTTATAGACAACAATGTCGTGGTGGATGTCGAACGCAAAGGTGCGTTATATGAGGAGCTTCTGCAGAGCCATCCCGCAGTGAAGCAGATTCGCCGCAACGGACTGTTATTGGCCGTTGAATTGGGCAGTAGCGACAAGCTATATCGCATAATGGACTTATTCATCGAAGAGGGTATCTTGAGCGACTGGTTTTTATTCTGCGACACAGCCTTCCGCATCTCACCACCGCTGGTTATCTCCGATGACGAAATTCGCGACAGTGTAAGGATTATCACAAAATGTTTGGACAGATTATAGAAGTATAACCACTTAAAAATCTTTAATTATGAACAACGGCAACCAAAATCCTGTCATTACTACAGGTGCAGTTTTAACCATCACATTGGTTTGTTTTGCTATCATAGCATTCTTCTTGTTTGGTATACCACGATACAGAGTGTGGCAGCAGGAGATGAAGGGCCGTGCCGAGCTGGCGCAGGCCGAGCAGAATCGTCAAATCAAGATTGAGGAGGCAAAGGCTAATCTCGAAGCCGAGAAACTCAATGCTCAGGCAGAAGTGGTACGCGCACAAGGAGCTGCCGAGGCTATCAAGATTGAAAATGGTTCGCTTACCCCCACATACATACAATACCTGTGGGTACGTCAACAAAACACCTCGGCAAACAAGGTTATTTATATTCCGACCGAGGCCGGCTTGCCCATCTTGGAGGCCAAAGGCGAATAACTTAATCCTACAATAGTTACAAACAAAGGGCCTGCTGCAAAGCTGCAACAGGCTCTTTATTGTTATTTCTCCTCGGCAAAACTCTTCAGCGCCGCTATCTCCTCGGCCCAGCGACTCTCGTCAGGAGTCTCAAGGATAAGAGGGATATTGTCGAAACGTGCATCACGAGCTATATAGCGGAAGACGTTTATCCCCAAAAATCCCTCGCCCATAGGCATGTGGCGATCCACACGGCTGCCGAGTTGTTTCATTGCGTCATTCAGGTGCATGCCTCGCAAATACTTGAAACCCACCTCACGCTCAAACTCGGCAAAAACCTTCTCGCAGCCCTCCTCGGTCGAGAGGTCATATCCAGCCGCAAAAGAGTGGCAGGTATCAAGGCAGACACCCACACGTGATTTATCCTCGACTCTGTCGATTATATATGCCAAATGCCAAAAGGCATAACCAAGATTCGAGCCCTGCCCCGCCGTATTCTCGATGACGGCTGTAACGCCATGCGTCTTATCGAGAGCCATATTTATCGACTCGGCAACCAACGCAAGGCTCTCCTCCTCCGATATCTTCTTCAGATGGCTGCCAGGGTGGAAATTCAATCTATCGAGGCCCAACTGCTCGCAACGCTCCATCTCGTGCAGGAACGAGGCCCGCGACTTCTCCAGCCCCTCCTGCTCGGGGTGGCCCAAATTGATAAGATAGCTATCGTGAGGAAGAATCTGTGCAGGAGTGTATCCATATCTGTCGCACGCCTCACGAAACGCTGCAATTTGCGCCTCGCCAAGCGGTGGCGCTGCCCACTGATGCTGATTCTTTGTAAACAGAGCAAAAGCTGTTGCTCCTATCTCATGCGCATTACGAGGGGCATTTTCCACGCCACCCGAAGCGCTCACATGTGCACCAAAGTATTTCATATCGGTCAATCATTACTTATGTTATGCAAATTTAATGATTTTCTGCTATTTTTTCTTAACTTTGCACTTAAAGAATAATTTATTAACGTGTAAAAAATCGTCTATTATATTATGAAGCGTTTTTTAAGCATACTAATTGCATCTATCGCAATATCGGCTACTCCTTCGTGGGCCCAGTTCACCGTGGAGGATAAGACTAAAACCAAGCAAGAAGATGTAAAGTTTGAGAAGGACTTTAAAAATATAGATGTTCAAGCCGCCGAGTTCTACAGCGATGCCAAGGCCAAACTCGAGCGCCAGCGTATTCGCAAGGAGCGCAACACGTTGGAGATCACTGTATCACTTCAGGGTTCCATGGCCTCATACAATAACGCATGGCTCGACACCCGAGGTGGTGACAACTCGATTGCCGTTACGGGTGACTTCTTTTTGAAACACACCTACGTAAAAGATAAATTCCGCCTTTTCACACAGGCTCAAGCGAAGTATGGTTACAACCGAATTCGCGTAGAAGACGAGGATGGTGGCAAGGAGGGTATATGGTTTAAGAACCTCGACCAATTCTGGATTCAGACCGAGCCGTCACGCACCATCAACAAGGCCTGGAGTTACAACGGTAGGGTGAAAATCACCAGCCAATTCTCGAAGACCTACACCTCGCGTACGGCACAGACCGATGAAAATGTAAAGACATCATTCATGGCCCCGGGTTATGTGAACGTCTCTCTCGGTTTCAAATTTACCAGCCAAAACAAAAAGTTCCCCATAAGAATATCGCTCAACCCCTTGGCAAGCGACGGAACGGTAGCTTACAACGATTTGGTCGAGAAGATATATCGTGACAAAAACGCAACCAGCTGGTTCGGTATCGACATGGGTAAACACGCAACATTCTCGGGTGGTTCGGATATCAACATCGGATTTGACCGCACATGGGGCAAGAATGGTTGGATTCGCTACTGGACCGACTGCACGGTCTACTACGGTTGGATTACCAACGTGATTAACGGCACAAAGATTCGTAACTACTACAACTACCTCACAGCACAGCGTCAGTGGGAAGAGGGTGGTAAGGTAGGCGATGCTCCCGCAAAAGTGGGTCGCATGGTAGAGCTGCATCCCACCATCGATTGGAAGAACAGAATCACGCTCAAGGCTTCGAAGTTCATAACCACTACAATAGAGATAAATCTATATTATAATAAAGCTCAATCAAGCGCAATATTGCTTCAGTCTAACCTCAAGGTCGGACTGTCATACACATTCAAAAACAAGTAACATGTTTGCCGGAATGGTACGCAGATTGCGCATAGAGCAATACCAATTTAGTACTAATGTATAAAAATAATAAACACACCATCATATTCCCACTGCTGCTGGCTGTGGGAATTGTATTGGGCATACTTCTCGGCCAGTTTGTCGGCCGCAGCCGTGCCGAATCGCAACTCCGCACCCTCATTGGACGGGCAGGATTGAACACGACCAACAAAATCATGCAAACATGCATGCTTATTGAGCATAAGTATGTCGACTCGATATCGATGGACTCACTTTCGGAGATGGTTATTCCGCTGCTTATCAAAGAGCTTGACCCCCACTCGGTATACATCCCTGCAAAAGATATGCAGGAGATGAACGAGCCACTCGAAGGAGAGTTTGATGGAATCGGTGTAGTATTCAATGCCGCAACCGACACCGTTATCGTGCTGAACGTGATTCCCAATGGCCCCAGCGCAAAGGCAGGCGTTGTGGCCGGCGACCGTATTATCGAAATTAACGACACTCTGGTGGCAGGTGTTAAGATGCCACAGAACGATATTGTGAAGCGCCTGCGCGGCAAGCGAGGCACAGAGGTTAAGGTGTCGCTCAAACGCAGAGGTATTGACGATCTGGTGGATGTGACAATCATACGCGATGCCATACCCATCAAGAGTATTGAATCGTATTTTATGGCTACCGCCGACATAGGATATGTACGTCTGTCACAGTTCGCCCGCACATCGTACGAGGAGCTTATCACAGCCCTCACCGAGCTTCGCCAGCAGGGAATGAAGAAGCTCATATTTGATCTGCGCGGCAACTCGGGCGGTTACCTCGACCAAGCCATCCTCATCGCCAACGAGTTCCTTCCGCAAGGCAAACTGATAGTCTACACCGAAGACCGCAACGGTGACCAAATTAAGCAATTCAGCGATGGCCGAGGCTCAGCAACCGACATAGAGCTCGTGGTTCTTATTGACGAGGGCAGTGCCTCATCAAGTGAGATTCTGGCCGGAGCTGTTCAGGACAACGACCGTGGCACAATCGTGGGACGCCGCTCGTTCGGCAAGGGTCTGGTGCAGAACCAGCTCCCCTACTCCGATGGTTCGGCTCTGCGACTGACAATAGCTCGTTACTACACTCCGACAGGACGTTCAATACAAAAGCCTTACACCAATGGCGACGGCACGGATTACGAGATGGATATGATTCGACGTTACAACAACAACGAGTTCTTCTCGGCCGACAGCATACATTTTGCCGACTCACTCAAGTTCACCACCCCCAAGGGTAAAACTGTTTATGGTGGCGGAGGTATTATGCCCGATGTATTTATCCCGATGGATACCACCGACATAACTCAATATTATGTTGAAGTTACAGGCCGTAATATACTCTATCGCTACACCATCGACTATGCCGACCGCCACCGCGAGGCGTTAAACAAGGTGGAGAACATGCAGCAGCTCACAGAGTTGCTTGACAGCGACAAGAATCTGTTTAATGATTTTATCCGCTACGCAACACAGCAGGGTGTCAAGCCGAACTATCGCGATATAGCACGCTCACGAAAGATTATGGAGGCACAACTGCGTGCCTACATCGGCCGCAACACAGTACTGGAGGATGATGGATTCTACTACAACATTATCCCCATAGATGCCGAACTTACTCGTTCGATAGAACTGCTCGAGGCCCCACCTCAAGCAACCGAGGAGGCCCAACAACCTGAAACAAAATAGATTAAAATATGATAAAGAAGATTATAGGCACACTCTTTGCCCTCGGAACGGTAGCAGTCATGGTAGCCACCGCACTCAACGCCGGCAATTATGAAAGCATGCTCCCCAACGATTTTTTTGGCGGTTTCACGAAAGATGTTCCCACCGGCGAAGCAGCTGCCGAGCCGACAATAATCGAGAATCAGGCCGACACCGCTGTGGAGCAAATTCTTACCGACTCACTCACCATAGAATAATATTAGCAACCTAAACTAACCCAATATGAAAAGATTGTTTTTTACTACATTGTTTTTAGCTATATCGGCAATAGCATTTGCTGCTGATCCTCCCGTTGCCAAAATCAAATGCGGCCCATGGGTGGTAAATGTTGATCAGACCGAGATGACAATCGTGTGGACCACTACCGAACGCAGCATGGGCTGGGTAGAGATAGCACCCGACGACGGCACATCATTCTACACCGTTGAGCGCCCCCGCTACGACGAGGATTTTATGGGACGTCACGTAGTATCGAAGGTGCATCATGTACGCATCACAGGTCTTGAACCGGGCACCACCTACCGCTATCGCATCTACCAGCAGGGTATAGACGACAGCGGTCACAACCCTGTTCCCAGCGGCCAGATTACAGCCAGCAACGTTTTCTCGCAGAAGCCTTATGCCATACGCACTATGGACTACAACAAGCAGGATTGCTCGTTTACCATGATTAACGATATTCACGGTCGCGATTCGATAATGCTCGCCCTGACCGATGGACTTAAGGCCGAGAAGCCCGATTTCGTTGTATTCAATGGCGACATGACCAGCTTTATGGGTTCGATTGAGGATATCGAGCAGCAGTTTATGAGTCGCGCCACAAAGACCTTCGCAACAGACATACCGCTGGTTTATGTACGTGGTAACCACGAAACCCGTGGCCCGGGATTCAGTGAGTTCCTCAACCTCTTCCCCACCAAGACAAATACACCTTATTATATATTCCGTCAAGGCCCTGCGGCTTTTATCGTTATCGACAGCGGTGAGGACAAGCCCGACAGCGACATCGAGTATGGCGGCACAGCAGCCTACGACGCATATCGCGAGGCGATGGCCAAATGGCTGGAGCAGGCCATCCAGAGTGAGGAGTTCCGCTCGGCTCCCGTTAAGATTGCCCTGCTACACATCCCCTTTGACAAGGGTACAGGCTGGTATGGCAACAACGAACTGCGCCGCCTCCTCTTGCCACTGCTCAACAAGGCCGGCATTGATGTTATGTTGAGCGGCCACACCCACCGTTACAGCTACCGCGACAAGGGCTATTGCGGCAACGAATTCCCTATACTTGTAAACGGCAACAACGACCGTGTGGATGTAAAAATCACCAACCAGCAGATTCACATGGAGGTAAAAGATGCCACAGGCAAGAGCCTCCACACCCATGTGGTCAAGGTGGAATAGAGCCCAAGCATAAACAGCACAAGTTAATACCTGATATGCCAATTGTGCATATCAGGTATTTTTGCAGTTTTTTTATTGATTAACATCGTCGTTTTCTCATCTTCTGCGTCTTATAATCAAACGATCGTTTGAAATTAAACTAAAAAGAGAAAATGAAAAACTACACAACACCCAACTATAATAAGCTCGGCGAGTGGCTTGACGCATGGCAGGAGCCACTTTACCGTTACGCATTCTTAAGGTTGGGCCGCAGGGATGAGGCAGAAGATGTGGTGCAAGATGCGTTTCTGAAGATTGCATCATCGTCTACCCAGATAAAAAATCCCAAGGCCTACCTTTTTAGGATGGTGTCAAACGGCTGTGTGGATGTTTTACGCCGAAGAGGTCGCAACATCCCACTTGCTTCGCAAACAGCTACACCCGCCGAGAGTTATGACACCGAAGCCGAAGAGGAGTACCAGCGCATAGCCGCGCTGCTATTGCACCTCAACGAAAAGGAGGCCGAGGTGATTCACCTGCACATACACGCAGGGCTGAAATTCACCGAGATAGCCGAGCTCCTCGACACTCCGGCAACAACACTCAAAAGTCGCTTTGCGAGCGGCATAACACACTTAAGACAGATGTTAATCAACTAAAAAATCTCAACTATGAACAACAATAATTATAACAAAGACGAGCAGCAGATTATTCAGATGCTTACCCCTTCAACCGAAGTTAAGCCTTCGGCAGATTTTCGCCAACGAGTCCTCGATGCTGCGGCCGCTCAAGCATCCTCACAGCAGGCAAGCGCCACACCACAGCGCAGAGTCCGCCGCATAAGTTATTGGCTCGGAGCAGTCTGTTCGGCAGCTGCGGTAATAGCCATCGCCATAACATTGACACTCAACACCCCGGCATACGCCGCTCGTAAATACTTCTCGAATGCGTTAATCTCATTGCAGGAGGCCAAGACAATGGTGATGAAGCTCAGCGTGCGCACCCAGGCCGACGAACCGATAGATTATATCAATCCTGCGCTGGACTTTGTTCCCGCAACCGTTAAAGTTATCTATGACGAGACCATGTTATGGTCCATCGAAAAGAAGAACGGTCGCACCGTCCTCTACAAGGGTGCTGAAGCCACAGGCAACTACATATATCAATGGATTGGCGGCCAAGATGGTAAGACGGGCTGGAAGGCTGAATACCGAGGTGTCGCAGGAGATTTGGCCATCATGCTTGACCCTCGAATCCTGCTCGAGGCAGAGTATCGCACAGCACAGCGCAACAAAGGAACGAAATATGAGATTTTAGACCTCGGAGAGGTTGCCATCGTGAGGGTATCGACCTCTGCACAGGGTAATTTTTCGCAGAGCGACTACATGAAAAACACGTCGCTGGCCGAGGCCAACACCATTCGTGAATATACATTTGCCAAGGATAGTGGACTGCTGTACCAAATGCGTATTATGGTTATGGTCGATAAAAAGCCCGTACCCGTCGTCGAGAGCGAGAGTATTATCTTCAACGAGCCTTTGAGCGTGGAAAATCTCTACGACAAAGAGGCATTCAGCAGGGTCGAGTTCCTCGACATGGAGGCGGAACCTGCGCAAGCGTCATCGCTGACGAATATTCCCGCCGACAAGGCTGCAAAGATAATTTTGGAGGCTATGCACAATTGGGATATGGATATTCTCAACACAGCCATGCACTATTTCAAAGGCGATGTGATGAAAATAGTAGAGGCTCGTTACAAGGGACTGAAATTGAAATCCATCGGAAAATCCTTTAAGTCGGGGCTCTATCCGGGCTACTTCGTTGAGTGTAAAGTCATTTTGGCCAACGGCAAGGAGGAGAAATTGACGCTCGCCCTGCGCAACGACAACAAAGAGAAGGTTTGGCTTATAGATGGAGGATTATAAAATTTTCTCACAACAACAATGGGCAGGTCGGATGGCTTGCCCATATTTTTATTCACAAAAAAAGAGCAGACCTCACAGTCTGCTCTTTTTTTCTCTCCCGAAGGAGTTTTTGCAAAATTACTCTGCGCTCTCAGCTACAACTGACAAAGCAACAGTAGCCTTAACCTCGCGGTGAAGCTTAACAGTTGCAGTGTACTCGCCTACAGTCTTGATAGAATCAACAACGATAGCCTTGCGATCTACTACAATCTCCTTTGCTGCCAAAGCCTCAGCAACATCGGCTGAAGTTACAGCACCGAAAATCTTACCCTCCTCAGCCTTAACGGTGATAACCAAAGGCAAGTTGGCAATCTTCTCTGCGAGTGCCTGTGCGTCTGCCAAAATCTTGGCATCCTTGTGAGCACGCTGGCGCAAGTTCTCGGCCAATACCTTCTTTGCAGAAGCGGTAGCAGCCTTTGCAAAACCCTGAGGAATCAAGTAATTGTTTGCATAACCGGGCTTTACGTTTACGATATCGTTAGCGTAACCCAAGTTCTCTACGTCTTTGATAAGAATAACTTCCATATTGCTCTCCTCCTCTTAATTATTTCATACAATCGGTTACGAACGGCAGAATAGCCAAGTGACGAGCACGCTTAACAGCCTGAGCCACCTTCTTCTGGAATTTCTGTGAGGTACCGGTCAAACGGCGGGGAAGAATCTTACCCTGCTCGTTGAGGAACTTCTTCAGGAACTCACCGTCCTTATAATCAACGTACTTGATGCCGAGCTTCTTGAAGCGGCAGTACTTCTTCTTCTTTACATCTACTGATACGGGGTTGAGATAACGAATCTCACCGCCAGCCTTTACATTCTCCTGTGCCATAGTTTACTCCTCCTGTGATTTGTTAGCAAGCTTGGCGCGACGCTTTGCAGAGTACTCTACAGCGAACTTGTCCTGCTTGAAAGTTAAGAAACGGATAATGCGCTCGTCACGACGGTAGCCGGTCTCGAGCTTGTTGATGAGTGCACCCTCGCCCTCGAACTCTACAAGGAAGTAGAAGCCGGTGGTCTTCTTCTGGATGGGATATGCGAGCTTCTTAAGGCCCCAGTTCTCCACATTCACGATCTGACCGCCGTTCTCGGTAATGATGCCCTGGAATTTGTCAGCAACCTCCTTCACCTGTGCGTCAGAGAGGACGGGAGTGACAATGAAAACGGTTTCGTAATTGTTCATAA
>JAGBIC010000043.1 GCA_017935185.1 Alistipes sp.
ATACAGAAAGAGTTATTTGAAGTTATGCAAAACGCAGAAGACCAAAACACTCTGTATATTGCTAATTCGTAACCCAATACATATTCAACTAAAAGGTCGTCATTCATTCTCAATAATTTAGACCTTTTTCGTAACTTCGTTACGCAAATATATAAACAATTTGGTGTCTTGCAAAATTTTAGTCATTAAAATTGGTGCTGTATGGTAAAAAAACACTATTTTTGTCAATTAAATAGAATATAAACTAAATTAGAGATATAATAATGGCATTACAATGTGGTATAGTCGGTCTGCCGAACGTGGGTAAATCGACTCTTTTCAACTGCCTTTCAAATGCAAAGGCCCAAGCTGCTAATTTCCCTTTCTGCACAATCGAACCCAACGTGGGCGTTATCACCGTTCCCGATGAGCGTTTGGTAAAGCTGGCAGAGATAGATAATCCCAAAAAAGTTATCCCCACCACCATCGAGATTGTCGATATCGCAGGTTTGGTAAAGGGCGCATCAAAGGGTGAAGGTTTGGGAAATAAGTTTTTGGGCAATATCCGTAATACCAACGCTATTATTCATGTTCTGCGTTGCTTCGAGAATAGCAATATCACCCATGTTGATGGTACTGTCGACCCGGTACGCGATAAGGGTATTATTGATACCGAGCTTCAACTCAAGGATTTGGAAACCGTCGAGAACAATATCGGCAAGTGCCAGAAGCAGGCTGTGGCGGGCGACAAGAACGCCAAGCGCAAGTATGATTTGCTTGTGCAGTTTAAGGAGGCTCTGGAGCAGGGTCGTTCGGCGCGTACTGTCGAGACCGATAAGGAGGAGCGCAAGTTGGTGGCTGATTTGAATCTGCTCACCGATAAACCTGTGCTTTATGTCTGCAACGTCGATGAGAAGAGCGCCGTTACGGGCAATGCTCACACCGAGGCTGTAAAGGCTGCTATTGCCGATGAGAATGCCGAGATGTTGATAGTTGCGGCAGCTACCGAGGCCGATATTGCCGAACTGGAGGATTACGAGGAGCGTCAGATGTTCCTTCAGGATATGGGGCTTGAGGAGTCGGGCGTAGCTCGTCTTATCAAGGCTGCATATAAGTTGCTCAACCTGCAAACATTCTTTACCACCGGTGCAGACGAGAGCCGTGCATGGACTTTTGTGAAGGGTATGAAGGCTCCCCAAACAGCGGGTATTATTCACACCGATTTTGAGCGAGGTTTTATTCGTGCCGAGGTTATCAAGTATAACGACTACGTTACGCTCGGTTCCGAGAAGGCTTGCCGTGATGTGGGTAAGATTGGTATTGAGGGCAAAGAGTATATTGTGCAGGATGGTGATATTATGCACTTCCTCTTTAACGTCTAAATTTGCCTTATGGATATTTGGCGAAAAATACAGATTGCTGCAGTTGTATTGACTGTTATCGCCATTGTGCTTACCATTGTGGCGGTTTACTATCCGAGTGCTGTCTATTGTGCAATGTGGGCGTGGTCAATTGCTCTTTGGTCGATTATGTTTTTAGGCCCGATGCCCGTAATCAATCGAAATCGAAGCAAAAGTAAGATTGCTAGGGAACTGATGTTTTTTGTGGCTGTGTTTATCGCAATAAGCATCTATATATGGTTGAAGGATGTGTATCCTGAAACTCATGGTTTTAGTCAAGGCGTATTGGTCTACTCGGTTGTATATCTGATTGTGGGCCTTGCGTTTGCAGCGTGGCTGAAACTTGAGGAGAAGAAAAATAGATAAGAAACTAAAAATAAAAATTATGTCAAGAGAGGTTAGAGTTCGTTTCGCACCGTCGCCTACGGGTCCCCTGCACATGGGAGGAGTGCGTACAGCGCTTTATAACTATTTGTTTGCTCGCCGTCATGGCGGTAAGATGATTCTGCGTATAGAGGATACCGACTCGCAGCGTTTTGTGCCCGGAGCCGAGGAGTATATCATCGAGTCGCTGAAGTGGTGTGGTATCGAGATTGATGAGGGTGTGGGTGTTGGAGGCCCTCATGCTCCATATCGTCAGAGTGAGCGAAAAGAGATTTATTTGAAATATGCCAAGCAACTTGTCGAGGCGGGTTGGGCATATTATGCATTCGATACTGCCGAAGAATTGGATGCTCTGCGCAAGGCTGCCGAGGCCGAGGGCAAGACTTTTGCATATAACTATACCGTTCGCGAGCAGTTGCCCACATCGTTGAGCCTTTCAGCCGAAGAGGTAGAGGCTCGCATTGCCCGAGGCGATATTTGGGTGGTACGTTTCAAAATGCCCGAGAATGAGATTGTCGAGATGGATGATTTGATCCGCGGTCATGTGAAGGTGAATACCTCTACATTGGACGATAAGGTCTTGTATAAGAGTGCCGATGAGTTGCCGACTTATCACCTTGCAAATATTGTCGATGACCATTTGATGGAGATATCTCACGTTATTCGTGGTGAGGAGTGGCTGCCATCGTTGCCGTTGCACTACTTGTTGTATCGGGCTTTCGGCTGGCAGGATACGCAGCCGCAGTTTGCCCACCTTCCTTTGTTGCTCAAGCCTACGGGTGGTGGCAAACTCTCGAAGCGTGATGGCGATAAGATGGGTTTCCCTGTATTCCCTTTGTTCTGGACCTCCCCCACAGGCGAAACGGCTCACGGTTATCGTGAAGATGGCTATTTTGCCGAGGCTTTCGTAAATATGTTGGCTCTGCTGGGTTGGAATCCTGGCACTGAACAGGAACTCTTCTCAATGCAGGAGCTTATTGATGGCTTTTCGCTCGATAGAGTATCCAAGTCGGGCGCACGTTTCCAACCCGATAAGGCCAAGTGGTTCAATGCTCAATATATGCACCGCAAGAGCGATGAGGAGTTGGCGGAGTTGTTTCAGCCTATCTTGCGTGAGCATGGCGTTGAGACTTCGGATGAGCTGGCCGGCAAGGCCGCAGGCATCATGAAGGAGCGTGCAACATTTATCACCGATTTGTGGGATTTGACCTCATATTTCTTTGTAGCACCCACCTCTTATGAGGAGAAGCAGACCAAGAAGTATTGGAAGGGCGAGAATCCTGCCCGCCTAAAGGAGGTACGTGAAGTGCTGGCCTCTATCGACGATTTTTCAAAAGAGAATACCGAGGCTGTGGTTGGTGCATGGATTGCCGAGAAAGAGTATGGCATGGGTCAGATTATGAACACCCTGCGTTTGGCATTGGTGGGCGCAGGCAAAGGCCCAGGTATGTATGATGTGACCGCATTTATCGGTAAGGATGAGTGCCTGAAGCGTATTGACTATATTTTGGAAAACCTAAAACCTATCGAATAATGGAGATTTTACAACACATTTGGGGTTCAACCCCCGAGGGCGAAGCTATTGTTATTTACACTATTCGCAACGCCAACGGCTGCGAGGTGCAGCTCTGTAATATTGGTGCCTCTATCGTGTCGGTTAAGGCTCCCGACCGCAATGGTAAATTTGATGATATTGTGCTTGGCTACAAAGAACCCATGAGCTACTTTGGCGATGGCGCTGCAAGTGGCAAGAGCGTGGGTCGTGTTGCGAACCGTATTGCAAAGGGTAAGATGTGTGTCGACGGTGTGGAGTATGCATTGGAGATTAACAATGGCCCCAACCATCTGCATGGTGGCTCAAAGGGCTTTGCCAATCAGCTGTGGGAGAGCCGAGTGGAGACTAATCGTGTGGTCTTCTCGCGTGTATCGCCCGATGGTGAGCAGAACTACCCCGGTGAGTTGTATGTCGAGGCAGGTTACTATTTCAGCGATGAAAATGAGTTGGAGATTACCTATGTTGCCAAGAGCGATAAGAATACCGTTGTAAACCTCACCAACCATGTATATTGGAACTTGGCAGGCGAGGGCAGCGGTCAGACTATTTTTGACCACGAGTTGCATTTGAATTGCTCGAATGTATTGGAGATGGATCCTACCCAAATCCCCACAGGTAAGTTGCTCGACGTTAAGGGCACACCGCAGGACTTCACCTCATGGCGTAAGTTTGGCGACGAGATCCTGTCGGAGTTCAACCACATGAAAGATTTCAAGGGTTATGACCACTTCTTTGTGCTGGATAATTGGAAACCCAATATTTTGGCCGAAATCGGAGAGTTGCGCCACGAGGCAACAGGTCGTAAGGTGGAGGTGCTTTCGTCACAGGCTGGAGCTATGGTCTACACGGGTAATTGGCTTGAGGGTGGTTGCCCCGTAACAAAGTCGGGCGGTCGTTATCAGGATTATGCCGGTGTGGCTATCGAGTGTCAAAACTATCCTAATGCTGTGAACGAGCCTTCGTTCCCTTCTATTGAACTTAAGGCCGGTGATATGTATTGTCAGAAGATTGTATTCAAACTCGGAACATTCTAATATGGAGGAAAAAGATAGAGAATTTCTTAACTCCTTTGCCGAAAAGCTGGAGAAGACATTGGTGGATCAATGTACTGCCGATGCACTTTTGGATGGTAAGATGCTTGAGGTAGAGGAACTTGACGAAAAATGGCGCACATCAGCTCCCGAATATATGGTTGATGCTGTTCCGCAGATTGCAGAGTATCCATCGGCTGCCATTGCATGGGCTTGCTATGTTGGTATGGGTGCTGCCGTTTTGTGGGATAAGTCGTGGGGCGAGTATAAGGATCTGGAGGATTGGTATACTCTTATGTCCAAACCTCGCGGTTTCGATGCTTTGGATGAGTATGTTGTGGAGTGCCTCGTTGGGTATCGCCTTGATAGCGAGGATAATCAAAAGCTCGAGAGCGCTATTCGCAAGTGCGCCCACACTGCGCAAACGATGATCCGCAAGGAGGGTATCGAGCCGCAGAGTGTTATGGCGTTCCACCTTTTTGCCCGTGTCGTTAAGGTCTTTTTCCGCCTGGGTGTGTCGCTTGAGCTGCGCCACCGTGGCTATAAATATGTTAAGGTGAATCTTAATGTCGAGGGTCAGGCTCCGGTGTCTTAGCAGACGAATATGGCAAGAAGATTACATCTGATATGTGGAGAGTCAGGCGCAGCAACGTTGCGTCTGGCTCTCTCTGATTCTTGTCGGCATGATCAGATACTTGTCTTTCCGAATATATTGCAATACGGTCTGTTGCCCACAGCCTTCGATGAAGAGCCTGTGCGAAAATATGTCGATAGTTGTCGTGATATGTTTCTCATGGGCAAAAGTGAATGTGAAGGGGTAGTTGAGGCAATATTATCTTTCTCGAATTTCGATTTTTCGGGCTATGACGATATAATTCTGTGGCATGGTGATACCGTTGGCGACACGCTGTTTTATTATATGGTATGTTATATGCTCTCTGTGGAGTTGCATGAGGTTTGCATAAATCGTATTCGTCCGATGTTGCCAAATCCTAACACAAGTGTGTCGCTGACAATATGTTCGGTGGATAATATAAAGGTGTTACTTTATTCTATTGCAAAAATACCCCAAAATAATCAGGTGCATGCCGCAAGGATGTGGCAGCGATGGATTGAATCGCCGAGCGAATTGCGTGTTTCGACTCAATGTGGCGAGATTATAGGTGTAAGCAAGGATTTTCTTGATGAGATTATCATAAAGACATGTGGTCGCGAGTGGCGTTCGGCAGCAAGAGTCGTGGGTGAAATTTTGTGTGATACGGGTTTTATTGTCGGTGATAACTTTTTGCATAACAGAATGATATGCCTTGCTCGTTGTGGGGCGTTGTCGGTTCGTCGAAATGTTAAGTCTTTTACCGATATGGCTTGTAATATCGAGGGTAGCAGAGACCCGATATTGGTCGATGGTGTCGATGTCGGGCAACTTCGACTCTTTGAAGTTTCGGTATAAAGCGTCAAATTATTTATAAAATATGGTGTTTTTTGTTATTTTTTTGCATGAAAATGAATATTTATAGCAATTAAATACTATATTTGCATAAACAAAGCATACGAATATGATTATCGCCATCAATATCCATCATCATCACCATATCTTGCGAAAGATACGGTAGGTTGTGGAGTATGGTGTATAGATGCATACAAAAGGCTTACCGATAAGGTGAGCCTTTATTTATTGATTTAAGAAATTATAACAAAAAGCTAAATAGTTATGTTGCGAATTGCTATCCAAACCAAAGGACGATTGAATGAGCAGAGTCTCGGCCTGCTTCGAGAAATAGGTATCGATGTGGATGATGCCAAACGTAAATTTTTATCGAAAGCGGCAAATTTCCCTGTTGAGTTGCTTTATCTGCGTGATGACGATATCCCGCAAGTAGTTGAGAATGGTACCGCCTCATTGGGTATAGTTGGTATGAACGAGGTGGCGGAACGGGGTTGTGATGTTGAGGTCGTGACAAAGTTGGGCTTTGGCGGTTGTCGCATATCGTTGGCAATACCCAAGGCTGACGAATATAATGGCGTGGAGTATTTCCAAGGCAAACGTATTGCAACATCATATCCTGCAATTCTGTCGAAATTTCTTAAGGAGCATGGTGTTGAGGCGAAGCTGGAGGTTATTACAGGCTCTGTCGAGATAGCCCCTGCGGCAGGTATCGCCGATGCGATTTTCGATATTGTCTCTTCGGGTGGCACGTTGGTGTCGAATGGCTTAAAGGAGGTCGAGCGAGTATTTGAGTCGGAGGCTGTCCTTATTGCAAATCGTAATCTTTCGCCCGAGGAGCGAGAGGTGCTTGACGAGTTGTTGTTCCGTATAGAGTCGGAGCGTGTGAGTCGAGGAAAGAAGTATCTTTTGATGAATATACCTACCGAATCACTAGATGAGGCGGTGAAGATTCTGCCTGCAATGCGCAGCCCTACAGTTATGCCGTTGGCTGCCGAGGGCTGGTGTTCGCTCCACTCGGTAGTTGATTCGGCCGATTTGTGGGAGAAAGTGCGCCAGCTGAAAGCTATTGGTGCCGAGGGAATTTTGGTGCTTACGTTGGATAAGATAATTCCGTAGAGATATGCAAAACATTGGAATATATATAAACCCTCCTCAAGAGGTCTGGCCCGAGCTCTGCAAGCGTGCCGAGCAGGATAATTCTGCTATTGCCGAACGTGTGGAGGCGATTGTCGGCCGAGTGGCTTCGGAGGGTGATGCGGCTTTGTATGACCTCGCTGCACAGATTGATGGCGTAAAGTTGGACTCGTTGGCTGTTGCTGAAGAAGAGTTTTTGCAAGCTGAACAGAAGGTGAGCGCCGAGGTTAAGGGTGCTATTGAGGTGGCTGTGAAGAATATCACAGCATTTCATAGGGCGCAAATGCCCGCTTGCATTGAAGTGGATACAAGCGCAGGCGTAAAGTGCATCCAGAAACCTATTGCCATCAGGCGTGTAGGTCTTTATATCCCGGGTGGTACTGCTCCGCTGTTTTCTACGGTCCTGATGTTGGCACTGCCGGCTGCTATTGCCGGCTGTGGCGAGGTGGTGCTGTGTACCCCCACAAACAAGCAGGGACAGGTAGCTGCCGAGGTGCTTTATGCCGCTCGTCGCTGTGGTGTGGAGAAGGTCTTTAAGGTTGGCGGAGCGCAGGCTGTGGCTGCCATGGCCTATGGAACGGAGTCGGTGCCAAAGGTCGATAAGATTTTTGGTCCCGGTAACCGTTATGTGACTCTTGCCAAGCAGTTGGTAAGCGGTCGAAATACTTCAATAGATATGCCCGCCGGCCCATCGGAGGTGATGATTATGGCCGATGAGTCAGCCTCGGCCGAGTTCGTGGCTGCAGATATGCTTTCACAGGCCGAGCATGGGCGTGATAGTCAGGCTATGGTTGTCTGCAACAGCGAGCAGTTGGCCGATGAAATTGTATGCGAGGTGCTGCGTCAGGCGCAGTTGCTTGACAGGGCAGATTATGTGGCACATTCGCTGTTCAACAGTCGGGTGGTGGTTTTTGATAATCGCAACGACATGATAGCCTTTGCCAACGAGTATGCTGCCGAGCATCTGATTGTCTCGATGCAGGATGCGTGGGGCGTGGTTGAGGAAATTTATGCGGCAGGAAGTGTTTTTGTCGGTAATTACTCGCCCGAGAGTGCGGGCGACTACGCTTCGGGAACAAATCACACACTTCCCACATCAGGCTGGGCGCACTCTTGTAGTGGAGTCAATATCGATAGCTTTATGCGCAAGATGACTATTCAGGAGATTTCGGCTGATGGAATTCGTGGGTTGGCTCCTACAATTATTGCTATGGCCGAGGCCGAGGGGTTGGAGGCTCATGCGGCAGCGGTGAAGGTGAGAATTAAAAATTGCAAGTAACTATGAAAGAGCAAAATATTAAGAATATCGTACGAGGATGTATAGCTACACTTTCGCCATATTCAACAGCTCGCGATGAATATAAAGGTTCGTTGGGTGTTTTTCTCGATGCTAATGAGAGCCCCTACGAAAACGGCTACAACCGTTACCCCGATCCTCATCAGAAGCAGCTCAAGCAGGCTATTTCGCAAGTGAAGGGTGTGGCTGCTGAAAATATATTTATAGGCAACGGTAGCGATGAGGCTATCGACTTGCTCTTCAGAGTCTTCTGCGAACCTCGTCAGGATAATGTCGTGGCCATAGCTCCCAGCTATGGAATGTATAAGGTGGCTGCTGCAATTAACGATGTCGAAATGCGGGAGGTGCAATTGGGTACAGATTTTTCGTTGCCTGTTGACGAATTGTTGCAGAGTGCAGATGAGCATACAAAACTGATTTTTTTGTGTTCGCCGAACAACCCTACAGGAAATAGCTTTCTGCGGGCAGATATGTTGCGTGTGGCAGAGGAGTTTGAGGGTGTTGTGGTTGTCGATGAGGCTTATATCGATTTTGCCGATGCCGAGAGTCTTACGGATGCAATTGCAGCATATCCCAATCTTGTAGTGCTGCAAACCATGTCCAAGGCGTGGGGTATGGCTGGCCTGCGTGTGGGGCTTGCTATTGCCGATGATTACATAATTGGCTTGATGTCGCAGGTGAAATACCCCTACAATATCAATCTGGCGACCATGCATCTTGTCGAGGAGTTGCTCCGTGAGCCTGTGTTGGAGCATGTTGCGGAGATAAAGATTCAGCGTGAGGCGTTGTCGGCTGCCCTGACTTCCATGTCGTTTGTAGAGCATGTCTATCCTAGCGATGCCAATTTTTTGTTGGTGAAAGTGGCTGATGCCGATGCGCTGTATGACCACCTTATTGCTGATGGTATAATTGTCAGAAACCGTAATCGTATTAAAGGTTGTGAGGGGTGTCTGCGTATAACTGTCGGTATGTCACACGAGAATGAAAAGTTGATAAAATCACTCAAAAAATATGAAGAGAGTCTTGTTTATTGATCGCGACGGTACAATCATCGTCGAACCGCCGGTGGATTATCAGGTTGATTCATTGGAGAAACTGGAATTTGTGGCCGGAGCAATATCGGGCCTGCGCTCTTTGGCAGAGTTGGATTATGAATTGGTTATGGCATCAAATCAGGACGGACTGGGTACCGACTCTTTCCCCGAAGAGACCTTTTGGCCGGCTCACACCAAGATGTTAAGAACGTTGGCGGGTGAGGGAGTGTTTTTCGATGACCAACTTATCGACCCCTCTTTGCCTGAAGATAATGCTCCAACCCGAAAACCACAAACGGGTATGTTTGGCAAGTATCTCTCGGGCGAGTATGACATGGCCTCAAGCTATGTGATAGGCGATAGAGCCACCGATGTGGAGCTGGCGTATAATCTGGGAGCAAAGGCTGTTTTACTGCAATCGCCTGCCGAGGGTGAGCAGATGCTCAAGGGTAAACCGTTTGCATCGGCATGTGTTTTAATGAGTGATAAATGGAGCGATATTGCCGAGTTCTTGCGTCGTACGGAGCGTCGTGCCGAGGTTGTCAGAAATACGTCAGAGACCGATATCCGTATCGCAATCGATCTCGATGGTTGTGGCGATTCTCAAGTTGATACGGGCCTAAAATTCTTTGATCACATGTTGTGGCAACTACCTCATCATGCAGGAATATCCATGACAGCCATATGCCGTGGTGATTTGGAGGTAGACGAGCATCACACCATCGAGGATGTCGCAATAGCTTTGGGTGAGGCGATATATCAGGCTTTGGGTTCGAAACGAGGTATTGATCGCTATGGTTTTGTGCTGCCGATGGATGAATGTCAGGCGATGGTGCTGATCGATTTCGGTGGCCGTGCCGATTTTGTGTGGAGTGTGCCGTTTACCCGAGAAAAGGTGGGAGATGTGCCTACCGAGATGTTTAAGCACTTCTTCAAGTCGTTGTGCGTGGCTATGCGATGCAATTTGCACATCGAGGCAAAGGGCGAGAATAATCACCATCTTATCGAGGGCGTTTTCAAGGGCTTTGCGCGGGCGTTGAAGATGGCTGTGCGGCGCGATGTTTTCAAGTATGAGTTACCATCAAGCAAAGGCGTGTTATGATAGCAATAATAGATTATAAAATGGGTAATCTGCGCTCGGTGGAGAATGTGTTGAAGCGTTTGGGCGCAGAATTTTGCGTAACGGCTGATGCTGATGTCGTTCGTGCTGCCGATAGGGTGTTGCTGCCCGGAGTGGGTAATGCTGCCGAGGCTATGGAGAATCTGCACAAGGCGGGTCTTGTGGATGTTATCCGTTCATTGAGGCAACCTGTGCTGGGAATTTGTGTCGGCATGCAGGTTATGTGCCGCCATAGCGAGGAGGGAGATGTTGACTGCCTTAATATATTTGATACGCATGTCAAGCGTTTTGTCCCTACCGCCGATTTGAAAGTCCCCCATATGGGATGGAATAAGATTGGCAATCTTGAGTCGAAATTGTTTAAGGGTATTGAGGGTGGAAGCTATGTGTATTTTGTTCACTCTTTTTATCCGGAATTATGTCCCGACACCATTGCCACGGCAACACATGGAAAAATGTTCAGCGCAGCGCTGTAGTATGAGAATTTTTATGGCACGCAATTCCACCCCGAAAAGAGTGGTGATGTGGGTGAGCAGATAATCGCAAATTTCCTGAAATTATGAGTAAAATAGAGCTTATACCCGCCATAGATATTATCGAGGGTCGTTGCGTGCGCCTGTCGCAGGGCGACTATGCTCGCAGCAAGGTTTATGATGCCAGCCCCGTAGATATGGCCAAGCGATATGCCGATTGTGGCGTGAAGCGTATCCATGTGGTTGATTTGGATGGCGCAAAATCCTCTGCACCAAAAAATCTTAAGACTCTCGAAAAGATGGCTCTCGGGGCCTCGGTCGATATTGAGTGGGGCGGCGGAATAAAAAGTGAGGAATCTTTGCGCGCATTGTTTGATTATGGTGCAACCTATGCTATTGTGGGCAGTATTGCGGCACAACAACCGCAACTCTTTGGTGAGTGGCTTGCCCGATTTGGTGGCGAACGGATGGTGCTGGGTGCCGATGTACGTAATGGTAAGGTCTCGGTAAATGGCTGGCAGGAGGATTTGGCTATATCTATCGAAGAACTTGTCGAGGGTTTTCTGCCGTTGGGACTTCGTCAGGTCGTATGTACCGACATAACCCGTGACGGCATGCTGCAAGGCCCGTCGTTTGAATTATACACCGAACTGCAGAGTCGTTTCGGTGAGGTCGACTTCACTGTTTCGGGAGGCATTAGCTCGATGGCCGATATTGAACGTTTGAACGAACTCGAACTGCGTAAGGTGATTATCGGCAAGGCTATATATGAGAATCGTATAACATTAAAAGATATTGAACAATGGTCGCTAAACGCATAATTCCCTGTCTTGATGTTAAGGATGGTCGCACGGTCAAGGGTGTGAATTTTGTTGACCTGCGTGATGTCGGTGACGCGGTCGAGTTGGGCCAGTTTTACGCCAAAGGAGGAGCTGATGAGTTGGTGTATCTTGACATAAGTGCTACACGTGAGGGTCGCAATACCTTCACTCGCCTTGTGGAGCGTATTTCTGATGGTATAAATATCCCTTTTACCGTTGGTGGAGGTATTTCATCGTTGGATGACGCATCGCGTCTGCTCGATGCCGGAGCCGATAAGATTTCGATAAATAGTGCTGCCATAGCAAATCCGTCGCTCATTGATTCAATTGCGGCTCGCTATGGTAGTCAGTTCGTTGTGGTGGCAATTGATGCCCGACAGATGGAGGATGGTATCTGGCGGGCAACAACGCATGGCGGCAGCCGTCCCAGCGACAAAGAGCTTTTTTCGTGGGCTCGTGAGGCGCAGGAGCGTGGCGCGGGAGAGATTTTGTTCACCTCGATGAATCATGATGGCACTCGTCAGGGCTATCCGTGTGATACCTTTGCGCAGTTGGCCGATACGATAACCATTCCCATAATAGCCTCGGGTGGCGCAGGCTCGGTTGAAGATATTGCCGAGGTGCTTACCGTAGGCCGAGCCGATGCGGCGTTGGCTGCAAGTATATTTCATTTTGGTGAGATTACTGTGGCACAGTTGAAAAAGGAGTTGAGAGAAAGAAATATTGATGTTAGACTATGATAAAATTTGATGACCTTAATCTGAAAAAGTGTGCCGACGGCCTGTTACCCGTAATTGTGCAGGATGCAGTGACGCTTAAAGTGCTGATGTTGGGCTATATGAATCGTGAGGCTTATGAAAAGAGCCTTGCCGAGGGGCGTGTTACGTTCTATTCCCGCTCTCGCAACTGTCTATGGACCAAGGGTGAAACAAGCGGTAATTATCTCACAATCAAAGATATGTATCTCGATTGCGATAACGATACTCTGCTTATTAAGGCCATTCCCGCCGGCCCTACATGTCATCGTGGCACGACAAGTTGTTTCGATACCCCCGATAGCGAGGGTTTTATCCGTCACTTGCAGAGTGTGATTCAGCAGCGTCATCGTGAAATGCCCGAAGGCTCGTATACCACAAAACTTTTTATCAAGGGCGTGAAAAAGATTGCTCAAAAAGTGGGCGAGGAGGCTGTTGAGAGCGTTGTTGAGGCTGTGGATGGCAATCGCGACCGTTTTATCTATGAGGCTTCCGATATGATATATCACTTGCTCGTGCTGATGGAGCAGATGGGCTGCTCGCTGGAGGATATGGAGCACGAGTTGGCGTTGAGGCATAGGTAGATTGGCGTTTCCTTTGAGGTAGATAGGCTACTCCGCAAACAGAGATTTGCTCCATTAACACCTTTCATCTACGCTCACCGCAGGGATTGCACAAAAGTTCGTGCGTCTTTTTTATTTCGGGGGTTTGGCCATGCTGCGCATGCCCTTTCCCCTCTGCTCGCCGCATGGGCCCCTACGAGAGTAAACAAGAAAAGATTGACAACTCAACCGTTTTTTGTTTTCATTGTAGAGTCTTATGCTAACAAGTTCGCAACGACTCTACAACAAAAACAAAAGGTGTCGAATTTTCGACACCTTTTTCTTGTTTACTCTCGCGGAAGGAGGGGGATTCGAACCCCCGGTACCCTAATCGAGTACGTCAGTTTAGCAAACTGGTGGTTTCAGCCACTCACCCATCCTTCCTGACCGATTCTCCTAAAGAGTGGTGCAAATGTAGGCAAAAAAAACTATTGTGCCAAATATCGCTCGCAATTTTTTTATTTTTTATTAAGAACAACGTCTGTAGTGTACTTTTTTCGGTGAGCGAAGATGGTTACCTTGTGCCGCAATCGGTAAATTTGCCTATTATGAAAAAATAGAGTAAATTTGTAGATACCTTAATTACTAAAACTTATTATTAGCTATGAAAAATCAGCGTTTATATTCGCTCGATGCATTGCGTGGTTTCGATATGTTTTTTATCATGGGACTTTCGGGTCTGATAGTATCTTTGTGTGCTTTGTGGCCCAATCCAGTAACCGATGCTGTTGCTCAATCAATGAGTCATGTCGATTGGGATGGTTTGCGTCACCACGACACCATCTTCCCTCTGTTTTTGTTCCTTGCAGGCGTGTCATTTCCCTTTTCGTTGGGCAAAATGCAGCAGAAAGGGGTGTCGCAGGCCGCTATTTACGGAAAAATCGTCAGACGTGCAGCAATCCTTATTCTCCTCGGATTGATATACAACGGCATGCTGAATTTTGATTTCGCAAATCTGCGTTGTGCCAGCGTTTTGGCCCGTATAGGTATCGCATGGGCGGTTGCAGCGGTATTATTCCTCAATTTCGGGGTACGAAGCAGGGTTGTCATTGCAGTCGTAATCTTGATTGGGTACGCATTGCTGACAAAATATGTGGGAGCTCCCGATGTGCCCAATGCCGGGCCTTTGAGCCGCGAAGGTAATATTGTGGGATATATCGACCGGCTAATCCTTCCCGGACGTCTATATGTAAATAACCATTTCGACCCCGAGGGGTTGCTGTCGGCATTGCCGGCGGTCGTGACTGCTATGCTCGGAATGTTTACGGGGGAGCTTATTCGTAAAGATGGTATTTCGGGCGGTAGAAAGAGTCTGTATATGGTCATCGGTGCTGTCGCGCTTGCATTGATAGCCATTCTCGCAGACGGCTTTGTGCCTGTGAATAAAATGTTGTGGTCGAGCACCTTTGTTTGTGCCGTTGGCGCATATTCGTTGGCGATGATGGCATTGTTTTATTATCTTATCGATGTCAGGGGGTGGCAAAAATGGACCTTTGTGTTGCGTGTTGTCGGAATGAACTCCATTACGATATATATGGCCCAGAGGATAATTAACTTTAGTGGTATAAATAACTTCTTTTTCAGAGGCTTTGCAGGCCTGTTCCCTGAGCCATGGGCCGAAGTGATTATCAATGCCGGATATATCGTGGTATGTTGGTTATTCCTCTATTTACTCTATAGAAAACAAGTGTTTTTGAAGATATAATTAAATATATTGCGCCACTATCAGTTAAGATGGTGGCGCATTTGCATTTTTTTTGTATTTTTGCAAATTATAAATGCTTATTATGGCTGAAAAGGAGATAATTGAAAGGATAGATAGCGAATATAAATATGGCTTTACCACAGATATCGAGACCGAAACCATCGGTCGAGGATTGAACGAGGAGGTCATAAGAATCATTTCCGCAAAGAAAGAGGAGCCGGAGTGGATGCTCGAGCGTCGACTCAAGGCGTTCCGTCATTGGCAGACAATGAAGTTGCCGGAGTGGGCGCATTTGGATATTCCGGAGATTGATTTTCAGGATATTATTTACTATGCAGCTCCCAAGCAGCGCAAGAAACTTAATTCGATGGATGAGGTTGATCCCGAGTTGAAGCGTACTTTCGATAAATTGGGTATTCCGCTCGAAGAGCAGATGGCATTGGCGGGTGTTGCTGTTGATGCGGTAATGGATTCGGTGTCGGTCAAAACCACATTCCGCGAAACACTTGCCGAGAAGGGAATTATATTCTGTTCTATCTCAGAGGCAATCAAGGAGTATCCCGAACTGGTTAAGAAATATTTGGGTACAGTAGTGCCCCATACCGATAATTTCTATGCTGCACTTAATGCGGCGGTTTTCTCTGATGGCTCATTCTGTTATATTCCCAAGGGCGTGCGATGCCCAATGGAACTCTCGACCTATTTTCGCATAAATGCCGAGGGTACGGGTCAGTTCGAGCGTACATTGCTGGTGGCCGATGAAGGTTCTTATGTGAGCTACCTTGAGGGTTGTACCGCCCCGCGTCGTGACGAGAATCAGTTGCATGCAGCCGTTGTAGAGATTATTGTCGAGAAAGATGCCGAGGTGAAGTATTCTACTGTTCAGAATTGGTACCCTGGTGATAAAGAGGGTAAGGGCGGTATCTATAATTTTGTGACCAAGCGAGGTCTTTGTCGTGAGAATGCACGTCTGTCGTGGACTCAGGTGGAGACGGGATCGGCCATCACATGGAAATATCCGAGTTGCGTGTTGCTGGGTGATAATTCGGTTGGTGAGTTCTATTCGGTTGCCATGACAAACAATTTCCAGCAGGCCGATACCGGCACAAAAATGATTCACATTGGTAGAAATACTCGTAGCCGAATAGTGTCGAAGGGAATATCGGCCGGCAAGAGTCAGAATGCCTATCGTGGTTTGGTAAGAGTAGCCAAAGGCGCTGATAATGCCCGCAACTATTCGCAGTGTGATTCCTTGCTCATTGGCGATAAGTGTGGTGCGCATACTTTCCCCGAAATAGACTCCCATAATCCCACAGCGGTGCTGGAGCACGAGGCTACCACCTCGAAAATTTCGGAGGAGCAGCTCTTCTATTGCAATCAGCGAGGCCTCTCCACAGAAGATGCGGTAGGCCTTATCGTAAACGGTTATGCCCGCGAAGTGTTGGCAAAACTGCCGATGGAGTTTGCCGTTGAGGCGCAGAAGCTTCTTGCACTCAGTTTGGAGGGATCGGTGGGATAGTGGTAATCTAATTTAGGTGTAAGACGAAAAATAAAAACAAAAGATATGTTAAGTGTTAAAAATCTGCATGCCTCTGTTGGCGACAAGGAGATTCTTCGAGGTATAAATCTTGAGGTGAAAGCCGGTGAGGTGCATGCTATAATGGGCCCTAATGGCTCGGGAAAAAGTACATTGGCATCGGTGTTGGCAGGTAATGACAAATTTGCCGTAACCGAAGGAGAGGTCAGCTTTTTGGGGCAGAACCTGTTGGATATGTCTATCGAGGATCGCGCCCGTATGGGTCTGTTCCTCGGATTCCAATATCCTGTGGAGATTCCGGGTGTTACGATGGCGAATTTTATGAAGGTGGCTGTTAATGAGCAGCGAAAATTTCGTGGTGAAGAGCCTTTGACTGCCGGAGAGTTCCTTCGCATGATGCGTGATAGGAGTGCTGTGGTGGAGCTCGATTCAAAGCTCACAGGCCGAGCTGTCAATGAGGGCTTCTCGGGCGGGGAGAAGAAGAAAAATGAGATTTTCCAGATGGCTATGCTTGATCCGAAACTTGCTATTTTGGATGAGACTGATTCGGGATTGGATATTGATGCCCTGCGTATTGTGGCTACGGGAGTAACCAAGCTTCATACCGAACATAATGCCACTGTGGTCATCACACACTATCAGCGATTGCTTGATTATATCGTTCCCGACTATGTGCATGTGCTGTATAAGGGTCAGATTATCTATTCGGGTGATAAGACCCTTGCGCTTAAACTTGAGAAAGAGGGTTACGATTGGCTTATTAACCAGCATAAAGAGTAGGGCATGAGGTTGCTTGATTATATAGATAATTCTCAAGCCAGTTGTGGCTCTGCAACGAGCATGGCGGATGCGAAGGTGTGGCAACCGGCCGAGGTCGTTATGAATCCCGAGCAACTTGAGCGTGCTGTTGCCGAGGGGGGTGAACTCTCAATTCTGGTTGTTCACAGTAAGAGTGATTCGGCGAAAATGAATTTTAATGTCGGACAACATGGCTCGTTGAGGTTGGTAGAGGTATTTCTTGGTGATAGTTTTGTCGAGTGCAATATCAATCAGCAGGCGGATAGCGAGTGCGATATCGTGATGATTCAGGTTGCAGGAGCTATTGCCGATTATACTATCAATCTGGATGGCGGACATGCCGACAATCGTCTGCGTGCTGCCTATGTTGTTGGCGATGAAGAGCGCTGCCGTGTCAGTTTGCGTGTTAATCATAATGTTGCTGATTGCACGAGTGACTCTTTGGTCAAGGGCGTGGCAGGCGGTAAGGCCGTTGGAGAGTTCAACGGTATGGTCTACGTGGCGCAGGACGCTCAACGTACCGATGCCCGACAGACCAACCGCAATGTGGAGATTGGTCCCGATGCTAAAATTATAACCAAGCCCCAGCTTGAGATTTATGCCGACGATGTAAAGTGCTCGCATGGCGCAACTGTTGGCCAAATGGATGGTGATGCGATAATGTATATGCGTCAGCGCGGTCTTTCTGAACAACAGGCTCGCCGTATGCAGCTCGAGGGTTTTGTTGCCGATGTTATTTCGGTCAATGGAGAAATAGGAGAGGCCCTCAAAGAGGAGTTGGTGGCTAAACTTGAAAAATTATAATTGTTGTGTTTGATGTAAATGACATACGCAAGGATTTTCCCATTCTCTCGCGTGAGGTGAATGGTAAGCCGCTTGTATATCTCGATAGTGGGGCTACGGCTCAAAAGCCGGAGTGTGTTATCGAGTGTGTCAATCGTTTGCATCGTGAGTTGAATGCCAATATTCATCGTGGTGTGCATCGTCTTTCGGAGGAGATGACCGAGTTGTATGAGCAGGCTCGCAGTCGTGTATGTGATTTTTTGGGAGGCGTTAAGCGTGAAGAGATAATCTTTACCGCAGGAGCTACCGCATCGATAAACAGCGTAGCATATGCATGGTGCGGAAAATTCTTGCGTCAGGGTGATAATATCATTGTGAGCGAGATGGAGCACCACTCCAATATCGTGCCGTGGCAGTTGGCCGCCGAGCGTGTGGGGGCCGAGATCAGAGTTTTGCCATTTGATGATAACGGCAGACTTATGGTCGAGCAATTGGATGAGTTGCTCGATGATAAAACACGAATTGTGGCCATTGCGCAAGCCTCAAATACGTTGGGAACCCGCCCCGACCTTAAAACCATAATCGAAAAGTCGCATGCTGCGGGTGCTTTGGTTATGGTAGATGGATGTCAGGGCGTTGTTCATGGTGGAGCAAATCTAAAGGAGCTGGGATGTGATTTTTATGCCTTTTCAGGGCATAAACTCTATGGCCCTACGGGTATAGGTGTGCTGTATGGCCGTCAGGAATTGCTTGAAGATATGCCGCCGTTTATGGGTGGTGGCGATATGGTCGATAGGGTGTCGTTTGCAAAAACCACCTATGCGCCGTTGCCTCTTAAGTTTGAGGCCGGCACAGCAAATTTTGTCGGTGCGATAGGTTTGGGCGAGGCGGTGAAGTATCTCGTGGCGCAGGATATGGCTGCTATAGAGACACATGAGCAGGAGCTTTTGCGCTATGCCGAGCAGCAGTTGTCGCAGATTGATGGGCTTAAAATATATGGAACAACGGCCGATAAGTGTGCTATAATATCGTTTAATGTCGAGGGTGTTCACAATTACGATATGGGAATGATTCTCGATAAATTGGGCGTTGCAGTGCGTACGGGCCAGCATTGCGCCGAGCCTGTGATGGCTCATTACGGAGTGACGGGTATGTGTCGCGCTTCGATAGCGATGTATAATACCACAAGCGATATTGATGCTCTATGTAAGGGCGTTGAACGTGCTGTGAGAATGTTGAAATAACAATATAGCCAAACGTTAACCAAACTAAATATCGAAAACATGTTTATTGTACTTGAGGGAGTAGACGGCTCGGGTAAGTCAACACAGATTGCCAATTTGCAGCGAATGTTTGCCCAGCAGGGAGTTCCGAGCGAGTATTTGCATTTTCCACGTTTTGATGCACCATATTTCGGTGATCTTATTGCACGTTTCCTGCGTGGTGAGTTGGGCAGTATTGAGCAGGTCGATCCCTATGTGGTTGCATTGCTCTATGCTGGTGATCGACGCGATGCTGCAGTGCAGATTCGTGAGTGGATAGCAGAGGGTAAGGTGGTTATTTGTGATCGATATGTCTATTCGAATGTGGGGTATCAATGTGCTAAAATTGCCGATGCCGATGAGCGCGAGAAGCTGCGCGAGTGGATATTGTCGCTCGAGTATGATTATTTTGCCATTCCTCGTCCCGATATGTCGTTGTTTTTGGATGTGCCGTTTGCTTTCACCGAACGCAAATTGTTGCAGGAGGTGCGTGAGGGTGATGATCGTAGTTATTTGCAGGGTAAAAAAGATATCCATGAGCAGTCGATGGATTTGCAACGAGCAGTGCGGCAGGTATATATAGATGCTGCCAAGCATGATGACAATATGCATGTTGTGGATTGTAGTGCAGATGATGATACTATGGCTTCTCCTGAACAGATTTTTGAGAGAATTAAATGTGTTGTTGATAAATATATCAAGTAATGGCATCGAGGGCTTTGAAAATATCGGCAAATATCTGCCGTGTCATAGTCGGAGTGGTGTTTGCCTTTTCGGGCTTCGTTAAGGTCGTTGATCCTTGGGGAACATCTCTCAAGGTGAATGAGTACCTTTCGATATATGGCATTGAAGAGTTGACACCATTGAGTATGATATTCTCAATATGGCTGTGCGGTGCCGAGCTGATGATGGGTCTTATGCTCATTTTTCGAGTGCGCACGCGTCTAATTTCAATATTCGCTTTAGCCTCGATGATATTCTTTACGGTACTTACTTTCTTGAGTGCCACGTGGATACCTGTTGAGGATTGTGGATGTTTTGGCGATGCGCTGAAACTCTCACCGTGGGAGACATTTTTTAAGAATTTGGCAATTTTGCCCATGGTATTTGTTGTGTGGTATCGTTATCGCAAAGATAAGATATTTGTTTTTAAGCCTATCGAAATATTCTTGACTTGCTTGTTTTGTACGGTGGCGATGGGTTTGGGGGCCTATTGTTATTTTACTTTGCCTTTGGTTGATTTCTTGCCGTATAAAAAGGGCGCAAATATATACGATATGATTGTGGCGCAGCACGATACCGGAACCGAAGAGATGGTGGAAGAGGAGTATGTCCTTGTGTATCGGAATCGCAAGAATGGCAAGATCAAGGAGTTTTCGATTGATGATAAGGAGTGGCAGGATGACTCGAAATGGGAGTGGGTTGAGACCCGCGTGGATAATGAGATTTCGCCCGTTCAGACCCTTATTAGCGAGTTCTCTATCTCTGATGTCGAGGGCAATGTAACGCAAGAGATACTCACACAGGATGGTTATATGTATCTGCTCTGCGTAACAGATTTTGATCGCATGTCGGAAAAGTGTAAAGCTCGTTTAGGCAAGATTGTCGAAAAGGCAATAACCGAGGATGAGCATGTTGTATGCCTGACACCACAGCCTCTAAAAGAGGTTACCTATATGAGTTTTGCAGGTAGCGAACCGGTGCGTTGTTATAATATTGATGCAACGGTTATGAAAACTATGTTGCGAGCCGAGAATGGTGTTGTGGTGTTAAAAGATGGAGTCATCGAAGATAAATACAATTGCCGTCAGATTGATTTATAGCAATTCTGGTCTGCTGGATAATATGGTATAAAAATTGACCTTCTGCGAGGAGGGTCAATTTTTTTGTTTATGTATCGTATACTCTCTATTCTGATTGTGACACTCTTTGTGTCGTGTAAATCTTCTCATGTAAATCCTTCGCCTATACGTCCGGTGAAAGTTGCGACTGTGCATGCTATTGATTATGTGGATCGTGACTTTGCAGGAATGGCAACTGCCGATGATGCTGTTAATATGGCATTCAAAATTGCGGGACAAGTGTCAAGTGTCGATGTCTCGAAGGGCGAGATGGTCTCAAAAGGTGAACTTCTTGCTCGGCTCGATCCTCGCGATGTGGAGCTGCAGGTAGCTTCCGACCGCTCGCAATATGAGCGGGCGCGCTCTCAGTTTGAGCGTATGAGGCGGTTGCTTGATCATGAGGCTGTCTCGCGACAAGAGTATGAGTCGGCCCAGGCGGCTTATGTTCAGGCGGAATCGGTCTACGAAAATTCCAAGGATTTATTAAATGAGACCCGCCTGCGTGCCCCTTTTGCAGGTGTCATAGAACGCACCTATGTTGACGCTTTTCAGCGAGTAGAGTCGGGACAAACCATTTTGCGGTTGGTAAATCCGGTCAGTACAACTGTTGAATTTACCATGCCCGAAAAGAGTATGATTCTTCTCTCGGAGTCATCAATACGCTATTTTGTCAGATTTGATAATTATCCAAATGTCAATTTTGAAGCTCGGCTTGATACCTATGCCAAAACTTCATCAGACGCTTCGGGGTTCCCTGTATCACTTAAACTCAATAAAGGTGAAATTGCAAAGTATAATATCTCTCCGGGTATGACCTGCCAGGTGACAATACGTGCATCCGATAAATTGCAATCCGCAATGTCTGTTCCGCTTACCGCCATCTATTCTCCTGCGCAGGGTGGTGAGTATGTTTGGTGTGTAGATGCCGATGATGTGGTGCATCTGCGTAAAGTACAATTGGGTGATATATTTGGACGAGATATGGTTGCCGTAACTTCGGGACTCCGTTCGGGTGAAAGAGTTGTGGTGGCGGGTGTCTATCATTTGCGTGACGGTCAAAAGGTGAGAATATTAAATAATTAACATTATGTCGGTTGTCGAATATTCAATGCGTCATCGCAACCTGCTATGGTTTGTGTTGATACTTTTTGTCGTGGGTGGGGTGTGGTCGTTTGCCCAGATGGGCAAGAAAGAGGATTCTACCTTTGTGCTGAAAAGCGCCGTTGTCACATGCCGTTATGCCGGAGCAACCCCTTTTGAGGTGGAGCAGCTTGTATCCGAGCCTATTTCGCGTGAATTACAATCGATGCGTAAGGTCGATAAGATTACCTCGAAGTCCTATTATGGTTTTTCATATATCACTGTCGAGCTGGAATCGGGCACTCAGGCCAATGAGATACCGCAATTATGGGATGAATTGCGTCGTAAAGTAAGTAACATCTCTTTGCATCTGCCTGCTGGCGCAGGGCCTATTGTTGTGAACGATGACTTTAGTGATGTGTATGGTCTGTATTACGGTTTAGTTGCTGATGATGGTTTTTCGTGGAGTGAGATACGTCGTTGGGCGCAACGCATCAAGACTGAGGTGGTCACAGTGGATGGTGTGCAAAAGGTTGCTCTGCAAGGCGAACAGCAGCCTGTTGTGAATATATATATCACCAAATCAATGCTGGCAAATTTTGCCATCACTCCCGAGATGATTGTTGCCACCATATCGCAGCAGAATGATATTATCAATACGGGCGATATCGATGCCGGCGAGGTGAGGATACGAATCCTCGAGCCCGGAGTCTATACCACTATTGATGATATCGCCAATCAACTTTTGATAGCCTCCGATGGTAAGCAGTTTCGCTTGGGTGATATAGCCCGCATAGAGCAGGAATATGCCTTGCCGCCTGAGGTGATTATGCGTGTTGATGGCCGAAATGCTGTGGGTATAGGGGTGGCATCTGATAGTAGTTATGATGTGGTGGCGTTGGGCTCGGAAGTCAGGTCGGTTCTGGAGCGCATCGAGGGTGAAATGCCCGTTGGAATGGAGATTGTTCCGCTATATCCCGAAGATGTTATTGCACGGCAGGCCAACCTGTCGTTTATGATGAATCTGCTGGAGTCGGTTGCCATTGTAATTGTGGTAATTATGTTGGCTATGGGGCTGCGTAGCGGCACGCTTATCGGCATGTCGTTAATATTTACTATTGGTGGCACTATGCTCTGCATGTACTTGATGGGTGAGAGTATCAATCGTACCTCTTTGGCCGGTTTTATAATCGCTATGGGTATGTTGGTCGATAATGCCATTGTAGTTGTCGATAATGCGTTTAAAGGCGTTGCAGGTGGCATGCCATTGTATGCTTCTCTCTCGCATGGGGCCGATAAGCCTAAATGGGGTTTGTTGGGTGCGACGTTGATAGCTATATTCTCGTTCTTGCCCCTCTATTTGGCTCCATCGTCTGTTGCCGAGATTGTAAAACCTCTTTTTGTGGTTATTTCACTGTCGTTGCTCGTTAGTTGGTTGCTTGCCATAACGCAAGTGCCGGCCTTTGGGTTGTCAATGCTTAAGGTACAGGTGGATGTGGCGCCCGTCGGACGATACAAATGGTTTGAATCGGTGCTGCATTGGTCGCTGAATCACCGAGTAATGGTTGTGGTTATCTCTGTGCTGGCATTTGTTGCCTCGATTGCGGCCATGCGCATGATGCCTCAAAACTTCTTTCCGCAACTCGATAAACCCTATTTCCGAGCAGATGTTATACTCCCCGAGGGTTACGATATAAACGCCACGCAAGAGAATTTATCCCATATGAGCAATTGGCTGTTGGCGCAACCCGAAGTGGTCAGGGTCTCGACTGTGGCGGGAGGAACTCCTCTGCGTTATTATTTGGCAAGCAGTAGCGTATCTCAACGCCCTAATTTCGGTAATCTGCTTGTCGAGATAAGTCACAAGCGTCATACTGCGGAGGTGATGGGCCGTTTTGAAAAATATGTGGCCGAGCAATGCCCTGATGTGTGGTTGCGTTCATCACTGTTTAAGTTGTCACCTGTTCCAGATGCTACTATCGAGATTGGTTTTGTCGGACATGATGTCGACACCCTGCTTGCTTTGGCGTCGCAGGTGGAGCAGATTATGTGGGATAATCCATCGGCTGTCAATGTTCGAAACAGTTGGGGTAATCGTATTCCTACATGGCTTCCGGTTTACTCGCAGGTGAAAGGCCAACGTATAGGGGTTGGGCGCAGCCGTATGGCGCAGTGGATTACACTTGCCACGCAAGGTTATAATATGGGCGAGTTCCGCCGAGGGGATGAATCGTTGCCGATTTTGCTTAAGGATGAGGATATTGGAAGTTACAACCTGTCGAATCTTCAATCTATGCCAATTTTTTCGCAGGGAGGCAGGGTGTTCTCAATCGAACAGGCAAGCAGCCGCTTTGATTTTGAATATCGTCAGGGGGTGGTTCATCAGTATAACCGCCAACGAGTGATAAAGGCACAGTGTGATCCAACCAAAGGTGAGAATACCCTTCGTCTTTATGATGAATTGCTGAAACAGGTGAAACGCGATGTTGTTCTCCCCGATGGTTATACCATGAAGATATTTGGTGAACAGGAGTCGCAGCAGGAGTCAAACGAGGCATTGGGTAAAAATATGCCTTTGGCGTTGGTGTTGATATTTATCATATTACTACTGCTTTTCAATAATTATCGCGATCCCATTGTTATATTGCTTATGATTCCACTGATTTTTATAGGCGTAGTGGCAGGACTGCTTGTGACTGGAAACAGCTTCGATTTCTTTTCTTTGCTGGGGTTGTTGGGCCTTGTTGGCATGAATATCAAAAATGCTGTGATTTTAGTCAGTTCGATAAACGATTTCCGGCAGGAGGGTAAAACGCCCTATGAAGCGGTCTTTTTGGCAGCAACCAATCGTTTTGTTCCTGTTGTCCTGGCCTCTCTTACTACGATTTTGGCGTTGATTCCTCTGCTTTTCGACTCTCTATTTGCCGGTATGGCCGCCACTATTATGGGTGGATTGCTGGTAGCTACCATGCTTACAATGATTGTTCTTCCGGTTGTCTATGCACTGTTTTATGGTGTTGTGGGCGGTCAAAAACTTGTTGGTGTAAAAACGAATAAATAAATTATAATGCTATGAACAGAATACTCTTATTGTCATTTACTCTTCTTTTTTCGACTGCGTCGTGGGCTCAAATATCACTCGCGGAATATCGTGATAGCGTCTATAAATATAGTAACTCAATTAAAGATGCGGTGTTTGTGGTTGAGCAGAGTCGTGAGCAGATGAAAATGGCAAAAACCGATTTCTTGCCGGAGGTATCTGCCTCGGGCTCTTTTACAACGCTTTTTCGCCGTCCCGAAGGTGGTGATTTGTGGAATTTCACCCTTGGGCCTCGTATTGAACAGTTGATTTATGGGGGTGGAATTGTGCGAAATGCCTATAAGCAGGCCGACAATAATTATCGGGCCGCATTGTGGGGTGAGGCTGCAGCAATTCTTGATATGCGCTATGAGGCCGATTATGCCTATTGGCTGTTGTCGGCCATGAAACTTTATGTGGCGGCAACCGAGGAGTATGTCGGAATAATAAAATCACTTTATGGTGTTGTGAGAGAACGCTTTCAGGAGGGATATGTAGCCAAGGGCGATTTGTTGCAGGTGGAAACCCGATTAAGCGATGCCGAATATTCGTTGCTTGCCATCAAAAACAACTACGATGTAGCCCTGCACCGTTTTAATAATTTAAGCGGCAGGGAGGAGGGGCTTGATGTGGAGCTGCAAAATTCGATAATCGATTCTATACCAATGCCGCGCCGTATCGGTCTTGAGGAGATGTTTGACCGAAGACCCGATGTGAACTTTGCGGAACTCGATATTGTTTCGGCAAAATACGGAGTCAAAATTGCTCGGGCTGCATATAATCCCCAAATTGGAGTGGAGGTGGGTGGCTCATGGCAGACCTACTCTCCCAATAATGGGGGGCGTACCTATCTTGATGGCGCAATGGTTTTGTCGCTCGATGTGCCGATATTTCATTGGGGAGAACGCAAGCGGGCGGTGGCTATGGCGCGAGCCGAGGTTGGGCGTATGGAAAATCGCCTAGATGAGGTGTGTGGTGATGCGGCCCAGTTTGAGGCGGATGATTGGAGCCGCCTGAGCAGCAGTTATGCCCAAATGCAGTCATCGTTGCATAATTTGGAAATTGCGGGCGAGAATCTCTCTATTAGTACCTACTCGTATAGCGAAGGCAAAGCGACGGTTCTTGATGTTTTGCAGGCGCAGATAAGTTGGATACAGATATACACCAACGCCATCACCGCACGTTTTGATTATGCGGTGGCGGTGTCGGCGTATATGAGAACAACAGCGGCCGATTAAACGGTGGTTGTTTCGGTGCTTACGATAGATATCTCATGAGATACAGGAGCGATTTTGCGGAGCATGGCAATCATGCCGCAGTGTCGCTCTTGTGCTGCATTTACAGCCTCGCTTGTAGCCTTTTGCTCGAGCATGTTGCGACTCTCGATATTATAGCTTATCATAAAACTGCGAAATTTGCTTTCTGGCAACAGGCGTGTGGTGTCGAGAACCCCCTCTATGGTGATCTCGCATCGTTTTGGGACAATATGATCCCTTCCCAGCTGGTTCATGATTGTGAATCCGGCACATTGCGCCGTCGCGCATAATAGCAAGGCTTTGGGATTCAACTCCTCGATTTTAACGCCTTTCATTAGTCGAAATTTTCCGTTCTTGAGTTCAACGGATACTTTTTGTGTGTTATTCATCTTGTCGATATTTAAGATTATTTGTGCTTACAGCTCAAAAAGCTGTTTTTTTAGTGCAATATAACACCGACAATAATCGTTCCTATATTGTGTAATTCCTTTCAAAATGTTATCTTTGTAGGTTGTAGAAAATAGTGTGATTATGCGAAAAAGTATATCAGTATTTCTCTTGTCAATACTTCTCTGCGGAACTGTTGCCGCGCAGGTGCAGAATCGTACGGTAGAGCAGAGTATTGAGCGAGGTGTGTCGTTATATAACTTTGGCCATTGGATGGAGGCACGCACTGAATTGCAGAGTGTTAAAGCGGTGCTGTCGCCCGTTACAGACCGTTTTCATATAGAGCGCGTGGATTACTATCTGGCGTTGTGTGATGCCGAGTTGAAACTCAAAGATGCCGAAGGCCGATTAAAAAGATATTTGGCCGATTATGGTTATTCACCCCATACCAACGATATTAAATTCGCCTTGGCCTCAATGTATAGCTCCAATGGTGAAAATGAGTTGGCAGCGAGTGAACTCGAGAAGGTTAATTATGAGCGTCTCGACCCCACACAAAAGGATAAATACAATCTGCGAATGGGCTATAAATTCTTTATGGATGGCGATTATCCTCAGGCCGAACAATATTTTAGCCGTATCGGAGCAGGTGGCGACTATGCCGACCATGCAACATATTACAAATCATATATAGCCTATTCGCGTGGTGACGTAAATGTGGCTCGCAATGGATTCGCGTCGCTTGCTTCGGGAAGTTTGTATAGCGAGTTGATGCCGTATTATCTGTTGCAACTCGATTTTAAGGATGGCGACTATCGCTCTGTGGTAAGCAAGGGTGACGCATTGGTGTCGCAGACCACCTCTGAGCACGCGCAGCAGATTCATCGTATGATGGCCGAGTCGTGGTTTCAATTGGATGATTATTCTGCGGCGGTTAAATATTTGAATGCCTATAAATCTATGGGTGGCGAAATGGGTCGAGTGGAGAATTACATTATGGGTTATTCGCTACACCGTCAAACCCTCTATGTCGAGGCGACCCCCTATTTGCGCGAGGTGTGCGGTGCCGACGATCTGCTCACCCAGAATGCCTCATATCATCTGGCTGACTGCTATCTGCATGCGGGCGACAAAACTAATGCCATGCATTCGTTTGCCATGGCGGCGAACTCGGGTTTTGATTCCGATATTGCTGAGGACGCACTCTTTAATTATGGTAAATTGCAGTATGAATTGGGCGGTGGTGTGTTTAACGAAGCTATAAATGTGCTGAATCGCTATATATCTACCTATCCCTCATCTCCCCGTAAGGAGGAGGCTCGCAAGTTACTTGTGGCTGCATATTATAACTCACACAACTACGCCGAGGCTTATCAGGCTATCAAGAGCATGCCCAACCCCGATGGCGAAGTGCAGTTGGCATTGCAGAAGATAGCCTACTTTAATGGCTTGGAGGCGTATACAGCCGGTGATCTGGCGGGCGCTGAGAGCTCGCTTGCCGAGTCTATGAGTGTTAGTAATAATGCTAAATATGGCGCGCTTGCATCTTTCTGGTTGGGAGAGATAGCTTATGCAAAGGGCGACAGCCGTTCGGCATTACAGAGATATCGCAATTTTATTGCCCGTGCCCCCAAGACAGGCGAGGAGTATGCGATGGCCCATTATAATATGGGATACTGCTATTTCAACAGTGGCGATTTGGTCACTGCAGGCGAATACTTCGATAAATTCCTGTCGTTGCGTTCACTCCGTGACTCATATCGTGCTGATGCGCTGAATCGTCGGGGTGATGTGCATTATGGCAGTCGCGAATTTGCCAAGGCTGTGGCATGCTACGACAAGGCTATCTCCCAGAACGGCCCCGAGCGCTATTATGCCGAATTCCAGCGTGCAAAAACTCTGGGCGTGCAGAACAAACGCACTGAAAAGATAAATGCCCTCAAGCGTATAGTGCAGGCCAATCGTGGCGATTATGTTGATGCGGCCACCTATGAATTGGGTCATACCTATATCGCTGATGAGAAATACAACGAAGGTGTGAAGATTCTCGAGGAGTTTGTTGGTCAGTATCCAAATTCTCAATATAATGCGCAGGCTTTGTCGGATTTGGGTTTGGCTTATGTGAATTTGGGTGACGAAAAACGCGCTTTAAGCTATTACGATAAAGTTGTGCAGGCAGCACCGCAGTCGGCGCAATCAAAAAGCGCATTGCAGGGTATTAAGGATATCTACATGGCTCGTGGTAATGCAGATGACTATTTCAATTATGCCCAAAGTTTGGGTTTGGAGGGTAATGTCAGTGCTATGACTCGTGACTCTTTGTCGTATGTTGCGGCGCAAAAACTCTATCTTGATAATAAAACCAAAGAGGCTGCGACAAGCTTTGCCGGATATCTGAATAATTACCCCAAGGGTTACTATCGAAGTGATGCGCTATTCTTCCTGAGCGATTGCTATATTAGAAACGGGCAGGAGGATGAGGCCATTAAAACCCTGTCGGAACTCTCTTCGCAGGGGCAAACGCAATACTCCGAGCGTGTGCTGGAGAAACTCTCGTCAATGTGCTATAAGCGCGAGATGTGGGCTGATGCGGCCAAGGCCTATCGTCAGCTGTATGATATCACCTCGGTGCAGGCTACAAAATCCAATGCCGCTTCGGGATATGTGGCTTCGACACTTAAATATGCTGACGATGAGGGTCTGATTGTCATGGCTGATGATGCCGAAAAAATGGTTGAATTGAGCGATGTGGCACGCCGTAAGGCTCGTTATGCCAAAGCTACAGTTTTGCTCCGTTCTGCAAAAGAGAAGGAGGCGATGGATATTTTCAAACTTCTATCAAGCGAGGTGAAAAGTGCTGAAGGTGCCGAGGCTCGTTACCGTATGATTGAGGCGGAGTTCAAGGCAGGAAATCTGCAAAAGGCAGAAGATATGGTCTATGAGTTCTCCGACAGCAAGACTCCTCAAAATTATTGGCTTGCGAAGTCATTTATCCTTTTGGGTGACATATATTTGAGCCGTAACGATGCATTCCAGGCTCGCGCAACATATCAGAGCGTTGTTGATGGATATTCACCTGCGGATGATGGAATTGTCGAGGAAGCAAAACAGAAAATTTCCAAAATGAATTAGCTTATGAAGAGATTATTATATATATTTCTCATCTTGTGTTTGCCTGTTGCCGTGTCGGCGCAGGTTGCCAAGCAGGTGGAGGTTACAAAAGATTATACCCCCAGTGTAAGTACGGCCCAGAAGATGTCGATTTTGCCCGATATGACCGATACGGTTACCATGCGTCCCGATATCGATTACACTATTACCCCTAGGTCTTATGAGACCTCGCTTATGACCCGCAATTTTAAGCCGGCCACAATAACATATTGGGACTATAACAACACTCGCCCGTTGTATGTGAGTGCTGCTATGGGTGCCCCGTTACAGAGCGAGGCGGATGTTTATTTGTCTACATTCAACAAAGATAAGGGCTATGCCATGGCCTATGCTAATCATTGGGGTGATTACAGAAACCGCCACAACTTGCTTGGTGAGTTGGTGAAGAGTAAAACCGCCGAGATGAGCAATCGCATAGGAGGTCGTGCCGGATTGATATGGGGACGTCGTCTGTTGGAGGTGGATATATATGGTGATCATCAACTACGCCATCGTTATCCGACAACCGGTGCAAAAGTTCAGTTCGGTTCTATGCAGGGAAAGATTCGCTTGGGTGATGATTTCACCGATTTGAGCCGTTGGAACTTTAATGTTGAGGTCGGTGGAGGATTTTTCCTTGACGGTAAGAATGTGAGTGCGGCAAACCAGTCGAATCTCAATGCTAAAGCTGCTGTGGGCAAGATGTTGGGCCAACATCTGTTTAAGTTGCATGTCGAATATCTGGGGGCTTTTGGTGCTAAAAGCATAGATGTATATAATAATAACCCCTTATGGCTGGTATGCGCTACGGATTTAGCGGTAAACGTCTTGAATTTGTGTTAGGTGCAGATTATTATTACGACAAGGTTGCCGAGTCGGTCGATTCACCTCACCATATCTTCCCAAGCTTGAAGATGACATGGAAAAACAGCGAGCAGACATTTGTTCCGTATGTTGAAGTTGACGGAGGTATCAAGCGTCATGATTTCGCTTCGCTAAAATATGCAAATCCCTTCCTTGCCACGACGGGTGATATAGGGGTGAAGTTGGCATCATCGCCCAACGAGTCGGTGTATAATGGTCGTATAGGAATCGGAGGTGTTCTTGGTCGTGGTGTCTTCTCATATAATCTTTCGGCGGAGTTGTCATTTGCCAATGACCATTTCTATTGGTACAGTTACGGAGCCGATTACTATTTTACCTCGGCTTATCAGCATAGCTTGCGAATTGATGGTTCGGTGTTGTTGCGTCCTGCATCATGGTTTGAGGCCGAGTTAAAGGCTGGTGTCTATGCTTGGGAGAATTACGACAATCATTATAGCAATCGCCCCAATTTTGAGACGGCTCTCAAACTGTCATTCATTGCCCGCAGATTTACCGCTGATGTGAATCTTGCCTATCGCGGCGGAATCAAATGGATGACATTGGCAGAGGTTGAATCGGATGGTAATTACGAAATGTCGGCACCTCCGACTCTCGAGTTCTCTCATGTTAAGACTGATAACGAATTGACGTTAGGTCTGTATGCGGAGTATCGTATCAACAACCGATGGGGGGTCTATGCCGAAGGCCGCAACCTCACAGGTAGTAAGGTCTATGAGTGGTTGGGTTATTATCGCGACTCGGCTGAAGGCCTCTTGGGAGTGAAGTTCACTTTCTAGTCAGATATACATGTGGTGGATATGATTAAAAATGCCGACTAAACTTTTGTTTAGTCGGCATTTGGTTTTTAGGATGGACTATCTTCTTTTTGAAGTCTTTCTCTTTTTCGTAGTTGTGGTGCGAATTGTTCCGCCGGTAATTTTGCGTGCCATCTGTGTAGCCAAAGTTTTGGCGAAATATGTTACGGCTGTACCTACAACTGTGGCAAAAATACTCTTCTTTGTGCTTGAACGTTTTGATGCTTTTGCCTCCTCCTTCTCGCGACGCTCACGCTCTTCGGCCTCTGCTTGCTCCTCGGCCAGTTTCTCGGCTTCGGCTGCCGCCTGCTGGCGTTGTTCCAGAATCTTTTCGAATGCAGACTCTCGATCTACGGCAGTATCGTATTTACCACCTATGCGGGATGATGCGATTATTGCCGAACGCTGCTCGGCGGTTATAGCACCTATCTGACTCAAGGGAAATAGAATCTTTGCGCGCTCTACAATGCTGGGCGCGCCCTTCTCGTCGAGGAATGACACCAGCGCTTCACCTGTTCCCAGCTCTAGAATCTCCCTCTCGGTTGAGAATGCCGGATTCGGACGGAATGTTTGTGCCGCGGCTTTTACTGCAGCTTGGTCTTTGGGTGTGAATGCTCGCAATGCATGTTGTACTCGATTACCACATTGGCCCAAAATGGCCTCCGGAAGATCCGATGGCGATTGTGAAATGAAATATATGCCAATCCCCTTAGATCGTATAAGACGAACAATCTGCTCAATCTTGTCTGTCAATGCTTTCGAGGTATCCTTAAAGAGCATGTGTGCCTCATCGAAGAAGAATACCATCTTTGGCAACTCCATATCGCCAATCTCGGGCATCTTCTCATATATCGCGGTGAGCAACCACATCAGGAAAGTGGAGTATAACTTTGGCTGCAACATCAATTTATCTGCCGCCAAAATATTCATTACACCAAGGCCTCCTTCGGTTTGCAGCAGGTCGTATATGTCGAAAGCGGGTTCGCCAAAGAACTTTTCTCCGCCTTGCTCGGCAAGGGTGAGCAAAGAGCGCTGGATGGCACCAATTGTGGCCGTTGAAACATTGCCGTATGTGGTAGAATAGCGGTCGGCATTCTTTGCGACATAGTCAAGCATGAGTCGCAAATCTTTCATATCGATGAGCGGGAGGTTCTCGTCTTCGGCGATGCGGAATGTGAGAGCCAGCACTCCCGATTGGGTGTCGTTTAGCTCCAGCAATCGTGAAAGCAACATTGAGCCCATTGCGGCAACAGTGGTACGCATAGGATGACCCTGCTCGCCATATACATCGAAGAATCTTACTGGTGAACCCTCGAATTTCAACTCCGCAGGGTTTATGCCAAACTCGCCACAACGCTTCTCGATAAAGCCGCTTAATTTGCCAGTTTGTGATATGCCTGATAAATCACCCTTCATGTCGGCCATGAAACATGGTACTCCGGCCTGAGAGAAGGTCTCGGCCAATACTTGTAATGTGACAGTCTTTCCTGTACCCGTTGCTCCTGCAATAAGTCCGTGGCGGTTAGCCATCTTGCCTATGATGTTAATAGGGCCGTTTGCGGAGTGGGCTACATAGAGTTGAGAATCTTTATACATCGAGGTTTCTGTTAAAGTGTTTATTTGCAAGCAATTTTCTCTACACGGCGAACGTGACGGCCTCCTTCAAAATCGGTAGCCAAGAAGGTGTTTACCAATGTTATAGCCGTGTCGTTGTCGATAAAACGCGCGGGTAGAACAATTACGTTGGCATCGTTGTGCTGACGAATGAGTGCCGCTACATCGCTGTTCCAGCACAGTCCGGCACGAATTTTTGCGTGTTTGTTGAGAGTCATTGCCATACCTTCGCCTGATCCGCACAATGCTATGCCCTGTGTCAAATTACCATTCTCAATAGCCTCTGCTAGCGCATGGCCGAAATCGGGGTAGTCTATACTCTCTTCAGAGTGTGTGCCGAAGTCGATAACATCGTAGCCTTTAGTTGATAGATAGCCAACCAGAAACTCTTTCATCTGGTAGCCGGCATGGTCACATGCAATACCTATTTTCTTCATTTTCTGTTATATTTTGATTTTCTATGCCAATATAGCCTCTGCAAGACTCTCCAGTGCGGGAATGTCGCTGCTTTTCATGCGTGAACGGATTGTTACCATAGGTTCTACAATCTCAATATCCTTCATCTTGTCGAGCATCTCGCGCATAACTCGGCCGGCACAAGGTGCCCATGAGCCATTCTCGATAATACCAACGCGTCGGCGCTGGAAATTTTTCATTTGCAGATGATGCAGGAAATCGTGCATCGGCGGGAATACATTTCCATCGTAGGATGATGCAGCAACAACCATTCTGCCCATGCGGAATGCATCCTCGATGGCCTCGGCCATGTCGTCACGGCACAAATCAGTCAACGATACCTTTTCGGCACCCTTTTCGCGCAGTATTTCGGCAAGTTTGTTTGCTGTGGCAGCAGTGCCTCCATATATTGATGCGTAGGCGATAAACACACCTTTTGTCTCTACATCATATTTGCTCCAGCAATCATACAGGCCAATGTAATAACTCAAATTTTCCTTTAGGATAGGGCCATGCAGTGGGCAAATGCATTCAATATCGAGCGCTGATAATTTTGATAGTAGAGCCTGAACCTGTACTCCATACTTGCCGCAAATGTTAAAGTAATATCGGCGAGCTTCGCAGGCCCAATCCTCCTCGTGGCTCAATGCCCCAAACTTGCCAAACGCATCAGCCGAGAAGATAATTTTGTCGGCATGGTCATATGTAGTCATAACTTCAGGCCAATGTACCATGGGGGCCATGATGAATTGTAGGGTATGGCGACCTAACGATAAGTTGTCGTTCTCTTTAACGGCAATTGTATTCTGCCCGAAATCTACTCCTTCGAAGAATTGTGGCAACATCTGAATTGCACGTGCCGAACCTACAATCTTGATGTCGGGATATTTCGCAACAACATCGGCTATTACACCTGCATGATCGGGCTCCATGTGATGAACGATAAGATAGTCGGGAGTGCGACCTGCAAGACCGTTCTCTAGGTTTGTCCACCACTCATCTGCCTTGCGAGAGTCTACGGTGTCCATGATAGCCACCTTCTCGTCTATAATCAGATAGGAGTTGTATGAGATGCCGTTAGGAATGATGTATTGGCTTTCGAATAGGTCGAGTGAGGTGTCGTCTACACCGATATATTTAACATCTTCCGTTATATTTATATTCATGGTAATTTATTGTATGGTAACCATATTTATGATTGACTGTTCTGCGGCCTTGCGTGTTGCCTCATCTAGGATTACCTCGGGCGACTCACTCTCAAGACACGCAATAATGTTTTCCAGTGTAACCATCTTCATGTAGCGACACTCGTTGCAACCGCATGTGGAATCTATCGGCGGTGCAGGAATGAATTTTTTGTTGGGGAACTGTTTCTGCATCTCGGATAAAATTCCCGCCTCGGTTACGACGATAAATGTTGTTGCTTCACTCTTTCCGCAATATGTCAAAATTCCTGCCGTAGAGCCTATATAGTCGGCTACAGCTGCAATGTAAGCCTTGCACTCGGGATGCACAACAATCTTTGCGTCGGGATTTTCCTCCTTGAGTTGAAGGATTTTCTCTAATGAAAACTCTTCGTGAACAGTACATGCACCATCCCATATTACCATATTGTCGCGGTTAGTGAGCTTTTGGATATAGCTGCCCAAATTGCGGTCAGGTGCAAAAATTATGGGTTGCTCGCGGGGAATACTCTCAATAACCTGCAAAGCATTTGAAGATGTGCAGCATATATCTGTCAGCGCCTTAACTTCCACCGAGGTGTTTACATACGAAACCACGATGTGGTTGGGGTGTTTGGCCTTTAATGCGGCAAGATCGGTTGCGTTGCACGATTCGGCAAGTGAGCATCCGGCCTCAGGTACGGGAATAAGCACTCTTTTCTCGGGTGATAACACTTTGGCTGTCTCGGCCATGAAGTTTACGCCGGCAAAGAGAATTATTGGAGCATCTATCTCTTTAGCCTTGACCGACAGCGCAAGAGAGTCGCCAAGATAATCGGCTACGGCTTGCACCTCGGGGCGGGTGTAATAGTGAGCCAAGATTACGGCCCCTTTATCCTTCTTTAATTGCTCGATATGCTGTATTAACTCTTTGTTAGGCATATTTGAAACTTTATCCAATTTGTATATTCATGCTTATATCCATAGCCTTTACCGTGTGGGTCAAAGCACCAACGCTGATGAAATCGACACCTGTGGCTGCAACCTCTTTAAGGCGAGGAATATTCATATTTCCAGAAGCCTCGGTCTTGATATCTTTGCCAGAGGCTTTGATGATAGCCGATGCTTCGCTCATGGTCTCGTTGCTCATATTGTCAAACATTATGATATCAGCTCCGGCTGCTATGGCCTCTCGTACTTCGTCGAGATTTGTTGTCTCTACTTCAATCTTAATGCCGCAATCGATTCGGCTGCGCACCTGTTCAACAGCTTTGGTGATACCGCCGGCCATCTTGATGTGGTTGTCCTTAATCATAGCCATGTCGTAAAGTCCCATGCGGTGGTTGGTGCCTCCGCCATGTTTTACAGCCAATTTGTCAAGAACGCGCAGGCCTGGAGCAGTCTTGCGGGTATCAAGCAATTGTGTGTTGCTGTCGGCAAGCTCCTTTACATATTTTGCAGTCTCGGTAGCAATACCGCACATACGCTGAAAAATGTTCAATGACAATCTTTCACCGCGCAGCAGGGTTGGGTAGGTAGCTTCGATCTTTACAATAACATCACCCTTCTGAACATGGTCGCCATCTTTGAAATATGGTGTAAAGATGACATCTTTCTGAAAACGGTCATATACCATCTTGACAATCTCTAAGCCTGAAATAACGCCCTCTTGCTTGGCTGTCATCGTGGCTGTGGCGTGTAGTGACTCGGGAATGATTGAGTCGGTGGTGATATCGCCGGTATTGATATCCTCCTCAATGCCGAGATCAATAAGCTTGTTAATTAAATTTTCGTATTGCATATATTGCTTAAAAGTTAAAATAATCAACATTTACGGGTGCTGTAGCCACCTCTTTGCCTTTTTGTTGAACCGAGTGAACGGCATACGTTTCGTCGGCGCAGGGGAAATCCTCACGATAGTGACCTCCGCGACTCTCGCGTCGCATAAGTGCTGGTGTCATAATCAATGACGCTACGGTGAGCAGACGTTTTGACGCTTCGTTGTAGAACTCTTTGCCGCAACCATCTGTTTTACGCTCCAAATCTTTGCTTAGTGCTTCGATTTTTGACAGACCCTCTTTCAGCCCCTCTTCGCAGCGTATAATGCCGGCGTAGGTGTTCATTATTTTTGAAACTTCTGCCTTGAGCTCGGTATAGGTTGTTTTGTTATTTTCGTTTATGCTGAAAACCTTGTCAAAGTGGGGAGTGATATCATGGCCTCCTACCTTAACAGAGTCCTCTACTGCTCGATTTGCAAATACCAGACATTCGATAAGAGAGTTTGATGCTAAACGGTTGGCGCCCATAATACCCGTTGCAGCTATCTCGCCGCATACATAAAGCCTGTTTATATCGCTGCGGCCATTCTGATTGGAGGCAACTCCACCCACAGTATAATGAGAAGCCGGAGCTACGGGGATAGCCTGAGTGAGGTCGTATCCATGCTCTTTACACATGGCATAGATGCCCGGGAAACGCTTTTTAATGCTCTCACTGTTGAGATGTTTGAGAGATAGCGTAACGTGTGGCATGTTATCCTTCTGCATCTGCTTATATATCGAGCGAGCCACAATATCTCGGGGTGCAAGCTCTGCCAATTCGTGGATAGGCACCATAAATCTCTTGCCATCTTTGCCAAGCAGGTGGGCCCCTTCGCCACGAACAGCCTCGCTAATCAATATCGCTTTAGCCGATTCCTGATATAGGGCCGATGGGTGGAATTGAATAAATTCCATGTCGACAATACGACATCCTGCATTGTAAGCGATTGCCAATCCGTCGCCAACGGTTGTCTCGGGGTTGGTCGTGCGGGCATAGATGGCTGACGTTCCACCCGAAGTGAGAAAGATGTGGTCGGCGTAAAGCAATGTCTCAGAGCCCTCTTTGTCTGAATTGTCACACAATTTGTCATTTGTGCTCCAGCATCTGACTCCGTAGCATGTTTGATTTTTTATGAGTAAATCAAGCAGGGTGGTATTCTCAAAAATGGTGATATTCTCCCGCTCAACAACCTTTGATATTACAAATTCTGTAATCCACTTTCCTGTGGAATCGCCACCGGCATGGAGTATGCGACGTTTGTGGTGGCCGCCCTCCAAGCCCAATGCCAATGCACCTCCTTCAGTGTCGAATTTCATGCCGTCGGCAATGATTTCGGCAATTCTGTCGGGGCCGTCGTTTACGAGTATATCTACTGCGCTGTCTTCGCAAAGACCGCGGCCGGCTATCAATGTGTCTGATTTGTGAATTTCGGGGTCGTCATCACATGCTGTTACCACGGCGATACCGCCCTGAGCATTGAAAGAGTTACTCTCTCGTAGAAACGACTTGGTTACGACGGCAACCGAGCCTTTGAATGATGCTTTGTATGCCGCATACAATCCTGCAAGTCCGCTACCTACGATTATATAATCAAATTTATGCATCTTCAAATAAGGTATATAATAGTGCAAAATTACCAAAAAAAGTCTAAACAAAGTAAATAATGGCAAATAAAAATATGGCTGTGCTTAAATTTTGAATCGTTTTGTGGTGAAAGTTGTGTAAAATGAAACAATCCAAGCCTTATATGGCTCGGATTGTCTCTATTGTGATTGCTAAATTTAACTATTCCTGTTTGGCGGCACGTTTGCGATCCACTTCGTTTAGGAGAATCTTACGCAGACGCATTGCTTTGGGTGTAACCTCAACATATTCATCAGCCTTGATGTATTCCAAAGCCTCCTCAAGTGAGAATACTTTTGGAGGAACAATTACCGCTTTGTCGTCAGCTCCAGATGCGCGCATGTTGGTCAGCTGTTTGGCTTTGGTTACATTTATTGTGATGTCGCCCGAACGTGTACTCTCGCCAACAACCTGCCCGCAGTAGACTTCATCCATCGGAGAGATGAAGAAACGACCTCTATCCTGCAATTTGTCGATAGAGTATGCATAGGCGGTTCCTGTCTCTGATGCTATGAGTGAGCCGTTTGTGCGCATCTCAATATCGCCCATCCATGGCTCAAAATCCTTCAGACGGTGTGTCATGATGGCCTCGCCAGCTGTGGCTGTAAGCATATTTGAACGCAGACCAATGATTCCTCTTGAGGGCACGACAAACTCCAGGCGTGTGCGCTCACCGTCAGACTCCATATTGGTGAGAACGCCTTTGCGCTTTGTTACCATCTCGATTACCGTGCCGGCGACTTCGTCGGGACAATCTACTGTCATCTCCTCGACAGGTTCATGCTTAACTCCGTCAATCTCTTTTATGATAACCTTGGGCTGGCCAACCTGCAATTCATAGCCCTCGCGGCGCATCGTCTCAATAAGTACTGACAGATGTAATACTCCGCGGCCGTATACCACAAATGAGTCAGCATTCTGTCCGGGCTCAACTCTCAAAGCGAGGTTGCGCTCCAACTCGCGCTCCAGACGCTCCTTGAGGTGGCGTGATGTTACATACTTGCCGTCACGACCGAAGAAGGGTGAATTGTTGATTGTAAAGAGCATCGACATGGTGGGCTCGTCAATGGCGATGGGTGGTAGCGGCTCGGGATTCTCGAAGTCGCAGATAGTGTCGCCAATCTCAAAGCCTTCGATACCTACTATTGCACAAATCTCGCCACATTCAACCTTATCGACTTTTGCCTTGCCAAGGCCGTCGAATACCATCAACTCCTTGATGCGGGTCTTGATTTTGGTCTCGCCGTCACGTTTTGCCAGAGTGACATTTTGTCCGGCGTGCAACTCTCCACGAGTAAGCTTGCCCACGGCGATACGACCAACGTAAGGTGAGTATTCAAGTGATGTGATTAACATCTGGGGTGTGCCTTCCACATTTTCAGGAGCAGGAATTTCGTCGATTATTGCATCGAGTAGCGGTGCGATAGAATCGGTGGGCTCATTCCACAGATGTGACATCCATCCCTGCTTTGCCGAACCATATATGGTTGTGTAGTCGAGCTGTTCCTCGGTGGCGTTAAGCGAAAACATCAGGTCGAAAACCTGCTCGTTGACCACCTCGGGACGACAATTTGGTTTGTCGACTTTGTTAACCACAACTATGGGTTTCTTACCCAGTGATAAGGCTTTTTGTAGTACGAAGCGTGTTTGTGGCATGGTACCCTCAAAGGCATCTACAAGCAGTAAGACACCGTCACACATGTTCAGCACGCGCTCGACCTCTCCGCCAAAGTCGGCGTGACCCGGGGTGTCAATAATGTTGATTTTGAAATCCTTATATCTGACAGAAACGTTTTTTGACAATATGGTTATACCTCGCTCTCGCTCAAGGTCGTTGTTATCCATAATCAAATCTCCCGTATTGGTGTCGGAGCGCAACAAGTGTCCGGCAACAATCATTTTATCCACGAGGGTGGTTTTACCATGATCCACATGGGCAATAATGGCAATGTTGCGTAGTTTTTGCATAGTAATTGAAATTATTCGCGCAAAGTTAATAAAATTAGTTAAAATGTGCTATTTTTGCTCTGCAATTCAAGGGTTAGTTACTATGGATTATAGTATCAAGATAAAAGATTATAGTGAAATTTTTGTTGGTAGCGTTGGTGAACTTTTGCCTCGCCTATTGCCAAAGCGCAGAGTGGTTGTCGTATCGGATACCAATCTTGACCGCTATTACCATTCGCTGATAAATCGTTTTGATCATATCCTGATAGGTTTGGGGGAGACAAGCAAAACACTTCAGACCCTCGATATGATATATCGCCGATTTATAGAGTTGGGTGTCGATCGTTCGACATTTATTCTTGGCATTGGTGGTGGTATTGTAACCGATGTTGCAGGCTTTGCGGCTTCGACTTATATGCGAGGCCTGGAGTTCGGTTTTATATCAACATCATTGCTTGGGCAGGTTGATGCCAGCGTAGGAGGGAAGAATGGCGTAAATGTCGATGGATATAAAAATATGGTCGGCACTTTCACCCAGCCGAGATTTGTTATTTGTGATGTGAATATGCTCTCCACTCTTTCGTTGCGTGAGTTCCGCTCAGGTCTGGCTGAGGTGATTAAGTCGGGTGTAATTGCCGATGGTGAGCTTGTTGCAATGTTGGAACAGGCGGATTTTGCTACATTGCAACATAATACCGAACTGTTGCAAGAGATGGTCTACCGAGCCATTAAGGTTAAGGCCGATATTGTTGAACGGGATGAGCGAGAGTCGGGTGATCGTCGAAAATTGAATCTTGGTCACACATTGGCACATGCTATCGAGAAATCTTCCTCTAAAATGAATCATGGCGAGGCGGTTGCTGTGGGCATGAAATATATCACCGATGCAGCAATGCGGAAGGGCGTGTTGTCGGAATTTGATAAGGATAGAATTGTGGGCCTTATCGAGCGAGCCGGATTCGTGCTTGAGCCCCCTGTCGAGATGCGTCGAGTGCTTAAGTCGGTTTCGAAAGATAAAAAGAGCGAGGGCGATTATATCCATGTGGTATTGCCCGAGGCGATTGGCTCGTGTCGTGTCGAGAAGATGCCGCTTGAGGAGTTTAAGAATATGTTTTAGTGAAGCCCATATATTTAAAAAATCCCCACAGGTTGCCCTGCGGGGATTTTTTTATGGGATACGCATTTATTCCTTTATGAAGGCTGCATCAAAAGCAATATTCGAAGGCTCGAAATCGATATGCTTTACATACTTCAGAGATTCAGCCGCGCCGCTCTCTCGATTCATTCCGCTGTCTTCCCACTCTACCGAGAGCGGGCCGTTGTATCCGATGCGGTTTAGCTCACGAATAATCTCTTCGAATTTGATTTTTCCGCGACCTATGCTTCTGAAGTCCCAATAGCGATCCTGATGGCCGAAGGGGAGGTGGCCACCAAATACACCACCCTTGGTCGGGGTGTCGCTCCACCAAACATCCTTGCAGTGAACATGGAATATACGGTCGGCGAATGTTCTGATGAAGGCCAGATAGTCAACGCCCTGATAGCCCATGTGGCTGGGGTCGAAGTTGAATCCGAATGCGGGGTGGTAATCGAGAGCCTTCAACAACATCTCGGCAGAGGCGATGTCAAAAGCTATTTCGGTTGGATGTACCTCGAGAGCAAAACGTACACCCATCTCCTGATAACTATCCAAGATGGGCTTCATCCTTCTTGCTACCTCCTTGAAGCCGTCACTAATCATTTCGGGAGGTACGGGCGGGTATGAGTAGAGTAGATGCCATATCGGGCTGCCTGTAAAACCGATTACCGTCTTTACACCCAGCATGGCGGCCGCCTTACCCGTTTTAATCATCTCCTCGGCAGCTCTTTGGCGTACGCCCTCGGGGTCGCCATCGCCCCAGATGTGGGCAGGAAGAATACCCTTATGTCTGATATCAATAGGATCGCATACGCACTGCCCTACAGCGTGGTTGGATACGCCGTATAATGCGAGATTGTATTTTTTGAGTGTTCCCAACAATTCGTCGCAATACTCTTGAGAGAGCTTGTCCAGATTCAGATGATTGTCATTGCATGCAATCTCTATTCCGTCATATCCCCAATCCTTGATTTTTGCACATAGTGTTTCTAATGGAATATCTCCATATTGTGCTGTAAATAATAAGACTTGACGTGCCATTGATTTTGAGTTTTAGGTGTATTATTAAGTTTGAAATTTTTAGTTCTCCTACAAATATAAACATTTTTTTCGTTTTCGGTATATAATTATCAGCAAATGTTTGTTGATTCTTATTTGATAATGGTTTGTAGTATGGTAAAGGAAATGATAGGCGAGGCGTATATTACCTGCAATCTGGCAGTGAAATTGTTATATTTATAAAATTTTGGATGTGCTTTGACAGAAAAAGTGAATAAGTTTGTTTTTCTGCTCTCGGTTTTCGTATATTTGTAGATGTCAAATAAATTTATTGCAATGAAAAACTTCTTTCGTAATACGATAGTGCAACTGCTGATAGCGGTAATTGTCGGCATATTGGTGGGAGTGTTTATAGATGGCGCGCCCTTGTCGGTTATCGTCAGTCTGAAACATATAAGCGGACAAATCATCTTTTTTCTTGTGCCGCTGATTATTTTGGGCTTTATTGCCCCCTCGATTGCCCATTTGCGCAGCAATGCCTCGAAGATGTTGCTGTTTGCATTCGGCATAGCATACCTATCATCTATCGGGGCGTCATTCTTTGGCGCTGCTGTTGGCTATCAGATTATTCCCCACCTAAATATCGCTTCTGATGCAAATGCATTGAAAGAGCTGCCCGAAAATATGTTGCGAATCGACATCCCGCCAGTGATGAATGTGATGACGGCATTGGTTTTGGCGGTGATGATTGGGCTGGCCACAGCATGGGTAAAGTCGGATGAATTTTCTCGGTTGCTTGATGCTTTCCAGCAGATGGTATTGGTGCTGGTGAAAAAGATTCTGTTGCCTGTTCTGCCGATTTTTATCTTTGCTAATTTCTGCATTTTGAGCTATCAGGGTGCTGTGACCAAACAATTGCCTGTGTTTCTTTCGATACTTTTGGTAGTGATATTGTGCCATTATTTATGGCTGGCATTGCTGTATGGCATTGCGGCGATATATTCACGTAAAAACAGTTGGCAGGTGCTGAAGTATTATGGTCCGGCATATCTTACCGCATTGGGAACAATGTCGTCGGCTGCGACATTGGGTGTGGCGTTGGATTGTGCCCATAAAAGTCCAATATTGCGCAGAGAGGTTAGTGATGTGACCATACCCCTATTTGCTAATATCCATCTATGTGGCTCAATTTTGACCGAAACGGTGTTTGTTATGACTGTGTCGCAGTTGTTGTATGGATCAATGCCCAATTTCTTTACATTGACACTGTTTATTCTGATGTTGGGCCTTTTTGCTATTGGCGCACCCGGAGTGCCGGGCGGTACGGTGCTGGCTTCGTTGGGGTTGATTATATCTGTTCTTCAGTTTGATGAAATGGGAACAGCCCTATTGCTGACGATATTCGCCCTACAAGATAGCTTTGGAACAGCCTGCAATATCACGGGTGACGGCGCATTGACGCTGATAACCGACACCTATGAGCAAAGGATGGCCGATTCCGATAAATAAGAACGTGTTTGCCTTAGGCACTATATCAGCATCATTGCAACAGATAGGATTGTGACGATTTGTATAAATCGGCGGAAGGCGCTTTCGGGAAACCTCTTCACAATGCCTATGCCCATCCATGCGCCTATGCCAATGATGGGCAGCATGGCGAGGTTGAGGGAGAATGTGCCCCAAGAGATGTTATCCCATACAAAAATCTGGAGTGGTACTTTTAGCAGATTTACCACAAGGAAGAACCATGCATTGATACCGATATACTCCATTTTGTCCTTACGCATCGAGAGCAGATAGACCGACATCACAGGGCCTGCTGCATTGCCAATCATGGTGGTGAAACCTCCTAGAAGTCCGAATATGGCCGAGTACCACCATTTTTTCATCCATCTGTTCTCCTTGCCGAAAATCTCGCTCCAGATCATTACAGCCAGGGCCATGGCGAGTGTCCAGCCCATCAGGTGGCGAAACTCTTCGGCGGGAATCAGATTATCCACAACAATGGCGACAAAGAAACCGAGTACGGCAGTTGGCAAGAGTTTTAATACTGTCATCCAATCGGCAATACGCTTATAGTATGCCACAGCCATAATATCGGCCATGCAAAGCATGGGGAGGATAATGCCCGTCGACTCCTTTGCGCCGAATGCCATTGCCATATATGGTACGGCAAGTAGCATCACTCCTTGTATGCCCGTCTTCGACATGCCGATGCAGAGTGCTGTAAGCGAGAGAATAGTCCACTGAAATATGGTGAGTGTGTCAATCATGATATTATTCTATTTTAGTCCTTATTGCTTGAGAGTCGAACCCGACGGTTTTAAGTAACACTTTGCCGTTACGACCGATTAAAAGACATGTGGGCATGGCTTGCACACCATATTTAATCTTAAATGGTGAATAGTCGGGCATGAATTCTGAAACAAACGAGTAGTTGGCAGGGTATTTTTGTTGAAGTTTTTGTAGCTCCTCTAAAGATTCCACAGGCCAGTAGACCATAATCTCTAACACCTCTGGTGAATAATCGTCATATAGTTTGGCTAGCTCGCTGCGGCCAGATGCACCCATGCATCCTAATCCGCCATAAATAAGCAATAAATTCTTACCCGTGTAGCGCTCCCACGCAATTCCGTGACCGTATGCATCTATGCCATCGAAAGGGTAGTAATCCATCCCCTCGACTATCTGGTCGGTCTGTATATGCTCGGCAATAGCCTGTGCACTATCGGTCTTGCGCATTTTGCGAGGAAGGCGTGTAATGATGTTACGAAGAGTATCTTTCGCAATCTCTAATCGCAACATGAAACATCTGCGCAATCCGCTGGGCGTTGATGAGTATTCAAGCGCAAGTTCTCGATTCTTGCGATCGGTCGTGGCCTCCAGCTCCAATGCCATTATATACAACGAATCTTCGTCTTCGGCATATTGTTCCATAAGCCTCTCCGATTCCTGCTCATAAACAGCCCATAAGGTGCTGTCGGCCCTGACGTACTCACGCTCCAATGTGGCGATGTCGATACGTGGAGAACATCCAATAAAATTCAGGGCTAATATGAAAATCAATAGATATTTCATCTGTGATGTTTTATGCGTAAAGGAGTAAGTCTTCTAGTTTGTTTTTCGACTAATGTCGCGGGGCTTATTCAAGTGTCGAGAAGTCAATATCGGGGGCATCTGTCGTGTTGCCTGTGCGGTTAAAATAGGTTCCGTACTCCATGTAGTCATTAAAGAATCCTCCCATCGACAAGAAGAATTGCCCCTCCCCATTCACACCTCCGGTATAGTCTTGGCGCATCTCTTGTCGGCCGGTTGTGTCGCAGGTGAAACGCGCTTTCGTTATAGGAATCCACCGGCCGTCTGCGGTACGAGCCCACTGGTTGCCGTAGTATGCCTTTCGGTTGATATAACCCATTGTGGGGTAGAAATTCTCTAGGAACGAGTAGGCGTTTGTGTACCAAGTGTTGGTTTTCGGGCGACGGAAAGAGGCTACAAGTACCCACTTGGCTTTGGTGTTGTCGTAGAAATAGGCGGTATACACTGTGTTGCCTTGACCGTCGGGTTTAGCGCCCATCAGGAAACGGCAGCGTTCGCCGGCTTTCCAATCATAGTTCATGTAGCTCTGTCCGCCAGAGCCTTCGTTGCCAAAATCCTGAACTTTTACATCAGCACCCTTTTTGACGAGTGTCACACGCATCGAGTCGGGAATCTCGGCAGCATTGTCGGTATTATAAGGGCTCCATACCGAGAATAAAACCCTTCGAGGCTTTGGACTATTGTTCTGAATTCCGAAATAACCCTCTCCGAAACCACAGGCCATATAGTAACTGCCGGGGATGTCACCCTCCTCAGGCACAACGATCTCGTTGTAGAACCACTCTGTATTTTCATCGGGCAGGTCGTAACGCAAGTGTACCGATGGGCCACGTCGCCCGAAATGGGAACTGAAATCGGGGGTGACGCGCACCACAGGGCTAACATCGCCACCCACGATGACGGCAGCAATATTGCCGAAATCGATGCCATCGATTATCTTGATGCCACGAATGTCCAGCTTGATATATTCGGGTTTGTCAACCTTGAATACTCCTAAATCGATGCGTGATAGGGTGTTGCTGTTGAGTGTGACTTTTTTCTTCTTGCCCAACAATGAAACCTCAATACGCGAGTTGCCTTTGGCTTGCAATGCGATATTCATATTGCCGCTCTCTTTTGCTTTGAAGTAGAAACTTATCACACTCTCCTTGTCGCTCCAATTGCGTACGGCGTTGTTGCGTTCGTCAATAGAGGCGGTGTCTCCGGCAGTTATATATGCGTTGCCTGCCAAATTGACAACGCTCTCACTTTGAGCAATTGACGGCATGGCTACAAATATGGCTGCCGCCAAAGATATTAACTGTAAAAACAATCCTTTGTTTTTCATATAAATAATGCTGTTAAGTTTACCAAAATCAATGTGTTGTGCTATGTCTTTGTATTCTTGTTCGCAGAGTACGCGTGTAAAGATACACAATCTTTGTGATTTTAATTCACATTATTACCAAATTGCAATAATATCAATATACAATCCGTTAATATCGTATTGCATTTATATTTATGATGAGAATTATAATATCTATTTTTGCTATTGTATTGCTTGTGTCATGCGATAGCTCGCAATGCTTTGTTTTGGAGGGAACGATAGTAGATGCCAATGTTGGTGAAATGATTTGTCTATCGTATCCAATAAAGCGTGATGGCATTTGGTATAAGCAGTGCGATACGACATATGTCAATGGTGGGCATTTCCGCTTCGATGGTAGGGTTGATGGACTCGTCCCCGCCGAACTGTCATTTCAGAATATGGATTTTGCAGAGCTATTTATAGAGCCTGCGGAAATTACATTTAGTGCCGAGCGAAGTGCTTTGTATGACTATTCAATATTGGGATTAAGTATTGACAACGAACTAAACAAGTATCGTAAAACTTTTTCTGAATACGATAAGGCAGTTTATCGGAAGAACTTCGAAGCGATGCGTAAGAATGAGGAGTGGGTGGTGGCTAATAATATCGGCTCTGCAAATGCCAACGAACTATGGACGGAGTTTTACAAATTGATATTAGAGCATCATACCATAAGCGACAAATGGCCTGATATGGCTGTCTCATATATTGAAAGCCACAGTGACCAGGTTATTATCCCATATCTGATAGACAAGTTAATCCGTTTTAATTACGATATAACGGCTATAGAATCGCATATCAGCGCGCTAACAGAGAAACAACAATCTAGCTCTCTCGGTGAATTGATGCGAAATCGCTATAATATAGCCAAGCTATACGGTGGAAAGATAGGTGGTGAAGCGTTAGACTTTGTACTCCGTTCTGCCGAGGGCAGACATGTTAAGCTCTCGGAGTGTTATGCCAAAGGCTATGTGTTGCTTGATTTTTGGGCGAGTTGGTGCATTCCGTGCATCAACGAAATACCAAAGGTGCAAAAACTACACGAAGAGTATGGTGACAAATTGCAAATTCTCAGTATTTCGATAGATAAGGACGCAACCGATTGGTGTAATGCGATTGAAAAATTGCATCTCACTGATTGGCCACAGTTGATTATAGATAATCCTGATAACGCTGAAAATTATTACTTTGCAGAGCAGGCGGATATGTCACTTGCTTATGGAATAGAGCAGATACCTTGCTTTGTACTTATTGATAAAAATGGTGTCATCTTAGGCCGTTGGTCGCATATAACACCCACGACTTTAGAGGCGGTAGAACGGATAATTACTGGCGATAGCAGTGAAGTCCAAAGTGTAGATTGCTACTATTTCCCATAACAATCCTATCTCTATTTGGTATACAAAAATAAGCGATGACGTAAAGTTGTTTACTTTCCGATGCAGAAAGTGTAGATGATTATCAATCAGTCATTTAGCACTCTAAAAGGTGCAACCACTCATTTGGCAAGTCGTTGAGAATGTGTAAGTTAGTGATTTTCAACGCACTTTTCGCCTTGTACCTCCATTTTGGAATGTAAAAGTAAGTGTAATTTCTTGAATATCAAAACCCGAGGTACAAAAACTTGCAAAA
>JAGBIC010000044.1 GCA_017935185.1 Alistipes sp.
GGCTGCTGGTCTCTCATTGGGTGATGCAAAGGCATTGGTTGATGCTGCTCCCAAGGCTGTTAAGGAGGGTGTATCTAAGGAGGAGGCTGAGGCACTCAAGGCTTCTTTGGAGGATGCAGGTGCTGAGGTTGAGATTAAGTAATTCGTTGCTGATTTCTATCCGACACAACTCAGGTATAGAGTTTACACCGGTGTAAGCTCTATACCTTTTGTAGTCTAAAGATTGGGAGTGCCTCGGAGCTGTGCCCGATTTTTGGAATTTTTGAATGCTCTCATTGTGTATTGTACTTGCACAGAGGGCATTAGCGGGATAAAGTAATCCCGTAATTATAGGGGTGCGCACCCCTTATGAGTACTCATGCTACAACAAAACTGATTTAAGATGTCCGCATCAAAACAACAACAAAGAATTAGCTTCTCTACGCTTAAGAACAGGGTTCCCTATCCCGACTTGCTGGAGGTACAGCTTAAATCATTCCGCGATTTCTTCCAGATGGACACAACGGCCGAGAATCGTAAAAACGAGGGCCTCTACAAAGTGTTCCAGGAGAATTTTCCTATCACTGATACCAGAAATAATTTCGTTCTGGAGTTTATCGACTACTATATTGACCCCCCTCGCTACTCGATTGAGGAGTGCTTGGAGCGTGGTTTGACATATAGCGTGCCTTTGAAGGCCAAGTTGAAGCTCTATTGCACCGACGAGGAGCACGAGGATTTCGGCGTGCAGATTCAGGATGTATACTTCGGAACCATCCCCTACATGACCGAGCGTGGTACTTTCGTATTTAACGGTGCCGAGCGTGTTGTGGTATCACAGTTGCATCGTTCACCCGGTGTATTCTTTGGTCAGAGCATGCACACCAACGGTACAAAGCTCTATTCTGCACGTATTATCCCCTTCAAGGGTTCGTGGATCGAGTTTGCTACCGACATCAACAATGTGATGTATGCCTACATTGATCGTAAGAAGAAGTTACCCGTTACAACTCTTTTGCGTGCTATCGGTTTTGAGACCGACCAGCAGATTCTCGAGATTTTTGATCTTGCCGACGAGGTTAAGGTTACCAAGAGCAGCCTTAAGAAGTATATCGGCCGCAAGCTTGCTGCACGTGTACTTTCAAGCAGTTTCGAGGATTTCGTAGACGAGGATACCGGCGAGGTAGTATCTATCGAGCGTATCAAGGTGGTTGTTGACCGCGAGGTAGAACTCACCGAGGATCATATTGACGCTATTATCGAGAGTGGTGCCAAGACTATTCTTCTGCACAAGGAGAATGCTTCAGGTATCGATTTCTCGATTATATATAACACCTTGCAGAAGGATCCGTGCAACTCCGAGAAAGATGCTGTGGTATATATCTACAGACAGTTGCGCGCGTCGGAGCCACCTGATGAGTCGACAGCTCGCGACGTGATCGACAAACTTTTCTTCTCGGATAAGCGTTACGATTTGGGTAATGTTGGTCGTTATCGTATCAACACCAAGTTGGGCTTGGATATCGATCCCGCCGTGCGTATTCTTACTCGCGAGGATATCATCGAGATTATCAAGTATTTGATTCAGCTTATCAACTCAAAGGCCGAGGTGGATGATATCGACCACCTTTCAAACCGTCGTGTCCGTACCGTTGGTGAGCAGTTGGCAAATCAGTTCTCGGTAGGTTTCGTTCGTATGGCTCGTACTATTCGTGAGCGTATGAATGTGCGTGATAACGAGACCTTTACTCCTGTGGAGTTGATTAACGCCAAAACTCTGTCGAGTGTTGTGAATTCGTTCTTCGGAACAAGCCAGCTTTCGCAGTTCATGGATCAGATCAACCCGCTTGCAGAGGTAACTCACAAGCGTCGTCTGTCGGCTTTGGGTCCTGGAGGTCTTTCACGAGATCGTGCAGGTTTCGAGGTGCGAGACGTTCACTATACACACTACGGTCGTTTGTGTCCGATTGAGTCTCCTGAGGGTCCCAACATCGGTCTTATTTCATCGTTGTGTGTATATGCCAAGATTTCAGATATGGGCTTTATCGAGACTCCCTACCGTTCTGTTGAGAATGGTAAGGTTGATTTGGATAACAGCCACATCAAATACTATTCGGCCGAGGCAGAGGACGGTCACATTGTGGCACAGTCTAACGAGCCTTTAGATGAGGAGGGTAACTTCCTTAATCCCGACCGTATCAAGGCTCGCGAGGGTGCTGACTTCCCTGTTGTTACTTCAGAAGAGGTTACTTTGATGGACGTTGCGCCTAACCAGATTGCATCTATCGCGGCAAGCCTTATTCCGTTCCTTGAGCACGATGATGCTAACCGTGCGTTGATGGGATCGAACATGATGCGTCAGGCCGTACCTCTTATCACCAGCGAGTCGCCTATCGTAGGTACCGGTATCGAGAAGGATATGATTACCGATAGCCGTATCCAGATTGTTGCCGAGGGTGATGGCGAGGTGGTTTTTGCCGATGCAACCAAGATTCAGATCAAGTATGAGCGTAGTCAGGAGGAGATTATTTGTTCATTTGCTCCCGAGATTACCACATACGAGTTGCCTCGTTTCCGTCGCACCAACCAGAATACCACAGTTACATTGAAGCCTACCGTTCTCACAGGTGATCATGTTACTGCCGGTCAGATTCTTACCGAGGGTTACTCAACCCAGAACGGTGAGTTGGCGTTGGGCCGTAACCTTAAGGTTGCGTTCATGCCCTGGAAGGGTTACAACTTCGAGGATGCTATCGTTATTTCGGAGCGTATCCAGCGTGAGGATATCTTCACCTCGGTACACGTTGATGAGTATATCATGGAGGTTCGTGACACCAAGCGCGGTGTTGAGGAGCTCACCTCGGATATTCCCAATGTCAGCGAGGATGCCACCAAGGATTTGGACGCAAACGGTATCATTCGTATTGGCGCCAATGTTCAGCCGGGCGATATCTTGATTGGTAAGATTACTCCGAAGGGAGAGAGCGATCCTTCTCCCGAGGAGAAGCTTCTGCGTGCTATCTTCGGCGACAAGGCCGGCGATGTTAAGGATGCCTCACTTAAGGCACAGCCTTCATTGCATGGTGTAGTTATCGATACCAAGCTTTACAGCCACGCCCAGAAGGAGGGTAAGAAGAGCAAGGCTGCCGAGCGTGCTCAGCTCGAGCAGATTGATCAGAAGTTTGCCAAGGAGGTTGCCGATTTGACCAAGATATTGGTTTCAAAACTCTGGCAGCTTGTCGAGGGCAAGGTTGTTAGCAATGTGTCGGATTACTTTGGCGTGGAGCTGTGTGCCGCAGGTACAAAGTTCAGCCAGAAGTTGTTGGAGGATCTTGCAACCCGTAGCGTTGACGAGAAGAGTGGTGTAATGGCCGGTTACCTCAATCTGGGTAGCTGCAAGTGGACTGGTGATGCTCACCTCGATTCACTCATTGAGGCCACTATCAATAACTACTGCCTTGAGTGGAAGAAAATTGATGCTCGTATCAAGCGTGAGAAGTATAACCTCACCAATGGTGATGAGCTTCCCACTACCGGCGTTATCCAGATGGCCAAGGTATATATCGCCAAGAAGCGTAAGCTGAAGGTTGGTGATAAGATGGCGGGTCGTCACGGTAATAAGGGTATCGTTGCGAAGATTGTTCGTGATGAGGATATGCCTTTCCTTGAGGATGGTACTATTGTCGACATCTGTTTGAACCCGTTGGGTGTGCCTTCACGAATGAACCTCGGTCAGATTTACGAGACCGTACTCGGTTGGGCAGGTCGTGAGCTTGGTCTTAAGTTCGCTACTCCTATCTTCGATGGTGCATCACTCGAGCAGATTAACGAATACACAGCCAAGGCAGGTGTGCCTCGCAGCGGACGTACTTACCTCTATGATGGTGGTACCGGCGAGAAGTTCGACCAGCCTGCTACCGTGGGAGTTATCTATATGTTGAAGTTGGGCCACATGATCGATGATAAGATGCATGCTCGTTCTATCGGTCCATATTCACTCATTACCCAGCAGCCGTTGGGTGGTAAGGCCCAGTTTGGTGGTCAGCGTTTTGGTGAGATGGAGGTTTGGGCTTTGGAGGGCTTTGGTGCCGCCAATATCCTTCAGGAGATTCTTACCATCAAGTCTGATGACGTGATGGGTCGAGCCAAGGCTTATGAGGCTATCGTTAAGGGTGACAACATGCCACGTCCGGGTGTTCCCGAGGCAATGAATGTGCTTTTGCATGAGTTGCGTGGTTTGGCTCTGTCGGTAAAACTTGAATAATAATATGTAGGTATAATAAACGTTAAAGAGAAATTGTATTATGTCAATTAAAGATAATAAGCAACAGAACGGTTATAACCACATCTCAATCGGCTTGGCCTCTCCCGAGGAGATTTTGGCACAGTCGAGTGGTGAGGTGTTGAAGCCGGAGACGATCAACTATCGTACCTACAAGCCCGAGCGTGATGGTCTGTTCTGCGAGCGCATTTTTGGTCCCGTAAAGGATTATGAGTGCCACTGTGGTAAATATAAGCGTATCCGTTATAAGGGTATTGTCTGCGACCGTTGCGGTGTGGAGGTAACCGAGAAGAAGGTACGTCGTGAGCGTATGGGTCACATCTCGTTGGTAGTGCCTGTTGTACACATTTGGTACTTCCGTTCATTGCCCTCGAAGATTGGCTATCTGTTGGGTATCCCCACAAAGAAGCTGGAGTCGATTATTTATTATGAGCGCTATGTGGTACTCAATGCAGGTCAGGCGGCCGAGCAGGGTATCGAGAAGTTGCAGATATTGGCCGAGAAGGAGTATCTGGATGTTATCAACGCTCTTCCCAAGGGTAACCAGTCATTGCCCGATGACGATCCGAACAAGTTCGTCGCAAAGATGGGTGGTGAGGCTATCTATGAGTTGCTGAAGACAGTGGATCTCGACTCAATGTCATATGCATTGCGTCACAAGGCTTCTACCGAGACTTCACAGCAGCGTAAGAGCGAGGCTCTCAAGCAGTTGAATGTAATCGAGTCATTCCGTGCTTCAAATGGTCAGAACCGCCCCGAGTGGATGGTATTGACCGTTATCCCCGTTATTCCCCCCGATTTGCGTCCTTTGGTGCCCCTGGATGGTGGTCGCTTCGCAACATCGGATTTGAATGATTTGTATCGTCGTGTTATCATACGAAATAACCGTCTTAAGCGTCTTATCGAGATTAAGGCTCCCGAGGTGATCCTGCGCAATGAGAAGCGTATGTTGCAGGAGGCTGTCGATTCATTGTTCGATAACTCTCGCAAGAGCAATGCCGTTAAGAACGAGAGCAACCGTCCGTTGAAGTCGCTCTCTGACTCACTTAAGGGTAAGCAGGGCCGTTTCCGTCAGAACTTGTTGGGTAAGCGTGTTGACTACTCTGCACGTTCGGTTATCGTTGTAGGTCCCGAGCTCAAGATGCACGAGATGGGTATTCCGAAGGATATGGCTGCTGAGCTTTACAAGCCTTTCGTTATCCGTAAGCTCATCGAGCGCGGAATCGTGAAGACTGTTAAGTCGGCAAAGAAGATTATCGATAGAAAGGATCCTGTTATTTGGGGTATTTTGGAGAATGTCATCAAGGGTCACCCCGTATTGATGAACCGTGCTCCGACCCTGCACCGATTGGGTATTCAGGCTTTCCAGCCGAAGCTTATCGAGGGTAAGGCAATGCAGCTCCATCCGTTGGCTTGTACAGCGTTCAACGCCGACTTCGATGGTGACCAGATGGCGGTACACTTGCCACTAGGTAATGCAGCTATTTTGGAGGCTCAGCTCTTGATGCTCGGTTCGCACAACGTGCTTAACCCTGCCAATGGTGCGCCTATCACCGTGCCTTCACAGGATATGGTATTGGGCCTTTACTATATCACCAAGCCCCGCAAGGGCAGCAAGGGTGAGGGCCTTGTATTCTATGGCCCCGAGGAGGCAATTATCGCCTACAACGAGAAGCGTGCAGCATTGCATGCCGAGGTGAAGTGTATGGTACGTGATCTTGATGAGAACGGTAACGAGTATACCGAGCTCAAGGAGACTACCATTGGTCGTATCCTCTTCAATCAGGTTGTTCCTGAGGAGGTTGGATATATCAACACTGTTCTTACCAAGAAGTCGTTGCGTGATATTATCGCCGTAGTGCTCAAGAAGGCGGGTGCCGACAAGGTGGCCAAGTTCTTGGATGACATCAAGAATATGGGTTACCGTATGGCATTCCAGGGTGGTCTGTCGTTTAACCTCGACGCTGTGGTTATCCCCGAGTCAAAGCAGGATTTGGTGCAGGAGGGTTACGATAAGGCTGATGCCATTATGGAGGACTATAACATGGGTCTTATCACCAACAATGAGCGTTATAACCAGATAATTGACGTTTGGACAAACATCAACAATAAGCTTACCAAGCAGGTAATCGACACCCTTGTAAAGGATCAGGATGGTTTCAATCCCGTATATATGATGCTTGACTCTGGTGCCCGTGGTTCTAAGGAGCAGATTCGTCAGCTCTCTGGTATGCGTGGACTTATGGCGAAGCCCCAGAAGTCTGGAGTAGAGGGTGGTCAGCAGGTTATCGAGAACCCGATTCTCTCGAACTTTAAGGAGGGTCTGTCGGTGCTGGAGTACTTTATTTCAACCCACGGTGCTCGTAAGGGTCTTGCGGATACCGCACTTAAGACAGCCGATGCGGGTTATTTGACCCGTCGTTTGGTGGATGTTGCACAGGATGTTATCATCAATGAGGTTGATTGTGGTACTCTGCGTGGACTTACCGCTACCGCTATTAAGCGTAACGATGATGTAGTTCAGACTCTCTATGACCGTATTTTGGGCCGTACTGCTTTGAATGATATCATTCACCCCATCACCGGTGAGGTTATGTGTAAGGCCGGCGAGGAGATCACCGAGCAGATTGCCGAGGCTATCGAGAAGTCGCCGCTGGAGTCAGTAGAGATTCGTTCGGTACTTACTTGTGAGTCACGTCACGGTGTTTGTGCCAAGTGTTATGGCCGCAACCTTGCAACAGCCCGCATGGTACAGAAGGGTGAGGTTGTAGGAGTTATCGCTGCACAGTCTATTGGTGAGCCTGGTACCCAGCTTACTCTGCGTACCTTCCACGTCGGTGGTGTTGCAGGTGGTTCTACTGTTGAGACCAATGTTATTTCGAAGTATGAGGGTCGTCTGGAGATTGACGAGTTGCGTACCATTAAGGGTAAGAATGCCAATGGCGATGATACCGATATCGTTATCTCACGTCAGTCGGAGTTCCGTATCGTAGATCCCAAGACCGAGATTGTACTCTATACTCACCCGCTTCCCTATGCATCAATGCTCTATATGGCAGATGGTGTAATGGTAAAGAAGGGCGATTTGATTTGCGAGTGGGATCCCTATAATGCAGTAATCATTGCCGAGAACGATGGTAAGGTATCATTCGAGAATATTATCGAGGGTGTAACCTATCGTGACGAGCGTGATGAGCAGACAGGATTGTCGGAGAAGGTGGTTATCGAGTCGAAGGATCGTACCAAGAACCCCGTGATCCACATCGTGAACAAGCAGGGCGAGGATGTTCGTTCATACAACCTTCCCGTAACGGCTCACATCATGGTTAAGGATAATGCCAAGATTAAGGCTGGCGACATCCTCATCAAGATTCCTCGTGCCGTAGGTAAGGGTGGTGGCGATATCACCGGAGGTCTTCCTCGTGTGACAGAGCTCTTTGAGGCTCGTAACCCGTCAAATCCCGCTATTGTATCAGAGATCGATGGCGAGGTAGCATTCGGTAAGATCAAGCGTGGTAATCGTGAGATTATCATCACCTCAAAGCAGGGTGATGTAATGAAGTATCTCGTGCCGCTGTCACGTCAGATTGTCGTACAGGAGAACGATTACGTTAAGGCCGGTATGCCGTTGTCAGACGGTGCAATCACTCCGAGCGATATCTTGCGTATCCTCGGTCCTACCAAGGTTCAGGAGTATATCGTGAACGAGGTTCAGGAGGTGTACCGTATGCAGGGTGTGAAGATTAACGATAAGCACTTCGAGGTTATCGTTCGTCAGATGATGAGCAAGGTTAAGATTGAGGATCCGGGTGATTCACGTTTCTTCGAGGATCAGATTGTAGATAAGTGGGAGTTCATGGATGTGAACGACGAGCTTTACGACAAGGTAGTTGTCGAGGATGCCGGCGATTCACAGAATGTTCAGCCCGGTCAGATTATCTCATTGCGCAAGTTGCGTGACGAGAACTCGGCTCTCAAGCGCCGCGATATGAAGCAGATTAAGGTGCGAGACATCGTTCCTGCAACATCTAATCAGGTTCTTCAGGGTATTACCCGTGCTGCATTGCAGACATCGAGCTTCATCTCGGCTGCATCGTTCCAGGAGACTACGAAGGTCTTGAATGAGGCTGCAATTCAGGGTAAGGTCGATCCGTTGGCAAACCTCAAGGAGAACGTAATCTGCGGTCACTTGATTCCTGGTGGTACTGGTCTGCGTGAGTACGACAACCTTATCGTAGGTCTTAAGTCTGACGTAGAGGCTCTATCACATGCAGAGTAATGGCAAATAAAGAGGAGAATTTCCTCATACCATATTAAAAAGTAGCTCAATCTTCGGATTGGGCTATTTTTTTTGCAATTATTTTGTACCTTTGTAATTGTTGTCCTGCGACAATGGTTTTGGCTCTATAGTTCAAGGGATAGAACGAGGGTTTCCTAAACCCTAAATTCGCGTTCGAGTCGCGGTGGAGCTACAATTTTTTTCTGTATGAGAGTATTTAGAAGCGTTAAGGATTTGGGCAATCTCGATTTGGCTCTCAAAGAGGCCTTCGAAATTAAAGCCGACAGATTTAAGTATCATGAGTTGGGCCGTAATAAGACAGCTCTACTGATTTTTTTCAATAATAGTCTGCGTACGCGTTTGAGTACCCAGAAGGCTGCGATGAATCTGGGTATGAATGTCATTGTGCTGGATGTTAATCAGGGCGCATGGAAACTCGAAACCGAGTATGGCGTTGTTATGGATGGCGATAAGAGCGAGCATCTGTTGGAGGCTATTCCTGTGATGGCCAGCTATTGCGATATCATCGGCGTGCGTTCGTTTGCAACGTTTGAGAGCCGCGAAGATGACTATCAGGAGAAGATTCTTGAGCAATTTATACAATATTCAGGTAAGCCAGTGTTCTTTATGGAGAGCGCGACCGTTCACCCTCTGCAGAGTTTTGCTGATTTGATTACCATCGAGGAGTATAAGGAGCGCAAGCGCCCCAAGGTGGTGCTTACGTGGGCTCCCCACCCGAAGGCTCTGCCACAGGCTGTCCCCAACTCGTTTGCCGAGTGGATGAATGCTGCCGATGTCGACTTCGTTATTACCCACCCCGAGGGTTATGAACTCGACCCGCAGTTTGTTGGTGATGCGAAGGTGGAGTATGATCAGATGAAGGCCTTCGAGGATGCAGATTTTATCTATGCAAAGAATTGGAGCTGTCCCGGTGTTACCCACCCCGAGGATTATGGTAAGGTTTTGTCTAAGGATATGAGTTGGACTGTTGGCGCACGCCAGATGGCTGTTACCAGTAACGCCCATTTTATGCACTGTCTGCCCGTGCGTCGAAATATGATTGTGACCGACGAGGTTATCGACAGCCCACGTTCGCTTGTTATCCCCGAGGCTGCCAATCGTGAGATTTCGGCTACCGTCGTGCTGAAGCGTATGTTGGAGGCGTTGTAATAGAAATTCGTAGATATAATATGGGAGATTGGCCTTTGAGCTAATCTCCTTTTTTTATATTTATCAATCGTGATAATAACATCTGTCCTGCTATTGCAAAACTTGCATATTGACGTTTTAATCTGAATTTTTGATGCATTATCTTTTGTGATTACAAATTGTAAGTATGGTGTGCTTATTTCGATTTTTTTTGTTAAAACAAAGCGTGTTGTCATGCAGATAATGTAATTTGTTGTTTTATATATTATAGTTTGTAACAAGATAATTATGCGTCTAAATCTGATGTTTTTGGCTGTTTTATTGCATATATATGCAGAAAAGTGTGAAATTTATGGGCATTTATTTTGTATTATTAAGAAATTTAATTAAATTTGCCACAGAATTTAGTAATAACAGATTTAATCTCGAAAGTTATGAACACATCAGTAAAAGAGTATGTAGATAATTTCATGGCCGACATCGTGGCCAAGAATCCTGGTGAGGTGGAGTTCCATCAGGCCGTACGCGAGGTGGTAGAGAGTGTTGCACCTTATGTTTTGGAGAATCCGCAACTCGTTAAGATGAAGGTTCTCGAGCGTATTGCCGAGCCCGAGCGTGTGATTATGTTCCGTGTACCTTGGGTTAGCGATAAGGGTGAGGTTATGATTAACAAGGGCTACCGTGTGCAGATGAATAGCGCCATTGGTCCTTATAAGGGAGGTATCCGTTTCCACTCGAGTGTGAATCTGAGCATCTTGAAGTTCCTTGCTTTCGAGCAGACCTTTAAAAACAGTCTTACAACCCTGCCCATGGGTGGCGGTAAGGGCGGCTCGGATTTCAACCCCAAGGGTAAGTCTGATATGGAGATTATGCGCTTCTGCCAGAGCTTTGTTTCAGAGCTGTATCGCCATATCGGCCCCGATACCGATGTGCCTGCGGGAGATATCGGTGTAGGTGGTCGCGAGGTAGGCTATATGTTTGGTCAGTATAAGCGTTTGCAGAACGAGTTCACAGGAACATACACAGGTAAGGGCTTGAGCTTTGGTGGCTCAATTATGCGTCCCGAGGCTACGGGTTATGGCGCTTGCTACTTTGGTCAGGCGATGTTGCAGACCAAGGGTGACTCTTATGCCGGCAAGGTTGTTGCTATCTCTGGTTCGGGTAATGTTGCACAGTTTGCGGCCGAGAAGGCTTTGGCACTCGGTGCAAAGGTCGTTACAATGTCGGATTCAAATGGCTTTATCTACGATCCCGATGGTATCGACAGCGATAAGTTGCAGTATGTGTTCGAGCTTAAGAATATGTTGCGTGGCCGTATCCGTGAATATGCCGAGAAGTATCCTTCGGCTCAATATTTCGAGGGCCAGCGTCCTTGGAGCGTGAAGTGTGACATTGCGATGCCTTGTGCTACACAGAACGAGCTTAATGGCGAGGAGGCTGCAATGTTGGTTGCAAATGGTTGTATGTGTGTTGTCGAGGGTGCAAATATGCCCTCTACTCCCGAGGCAATCGAGGTATTCCAGAAGGCGAAGATTCTCTACTCTCCGGGTAAGGCTTCAAATGCCGGTGGTGTAGCAACTTCGGGTCTTGAGATGACTCAGAACTCAATGCGTCTGAAGTGGAGTGCCGAGGAGGTTGATTCAAAGCTGCATGATATTATGAATAAGATTCACTCGGTATGTGTGGAGTATGGAACCGAGCCCGATGGTTATGTAAACTATGTTAAGGGCGCAAATATTGCAGGTTTCATGACCGTTGCCGAGGCTATGTTGGTACAGGGAATTGTCTAAATTTTTCAAGGTTAGGTTAATATAGTAAGTATTTGGTGGGTTGCGGCGTGTCGTTAAGATGCGCCGCAACCATTTTTTTGTGGGCTTGCGTCATAATAAAAGTGCAACCCCACACGGGGCTGCACTTAAATATTGTAGTAGCAATTGTTATTTCTGATAAACTCTGACGTAGTCCACCTCGTAAATCAGCGGCAATGCGCTGTCGTCTATCGGGCCGCCGTTGTTGCCTCCCATGGCGAGGTTGAGCAGGATGTATTGTTCTTGTGTGAAGGGGTTGAAGCCTTCTCCTCGACTACCTTCGTTGATGGTCTCGGAGAGAAGAATTTCGTTGAGGAGTTCGCCGTCGAGATATATTCTTATTGCCTCCTCGTCCCAATCCATGCGCCAGATGTGGAATTTGTCGGCCCAATCGGGCTCTTTGTCGGTAAAGTGAGAGTAAGGAATCTTTTCATCATCCCATATTGCCTCATATTGCTTCTTGCCACCCCATGCGGCATTGGCCAGGATGTGGGGTTTGCCGCCGATATGGTAATACTCCATCACATCAATCTCGCCGTTATGGGGCCATGGGTATTGCTTGCCCAATAGCCAGATGGCAGGCCACGAACCTTTTTCGGCTGGGATTTTTGCTCGTACCTCCATGCGACCATAGCGGAATGCAAATTTCCCGCGTGTATTTATCGAGGCCGAGGTGTATTCGGCATAGAGGGGCTTCTGGTCCCATCCGCGGCCGTTGGGGTCGTACTCGAAACTCACGCGTCGCTCTTTGCGACCTTCAAATATCAGCAAGCCATCTTTGCACTCAACATTTTCGCGTTGATAGTATTGTGCTTCGTGATTGCGCTCGAAGCCCTTCTCGTAGCTCCATTTGCTGGGGTCGGGACGGCCATCCTTATTGAACTCGTCGCTCCAAATCAGTTTGTAGCCCTCTTTGCGGTAGGCGTTAGCATCACGGCGTGAGGTTTGGGCGAAGACTGAACCGGCAGCAACTGCTGATAAGAGTAAAATTAAAATGCCTTTTTTCATGGTCTTGTAGTTTAGGATTTTTCACAAAGTTAATAAGATTTGGCAAAAAGTTGATAAATTAGTCTTAGTTTTGCCTATCTTTATTGCATAAAAGTGTGAAAATATGAAGCAAAGTTGGAAGCCCGGAACAATGATATACCCTTTGCCTGCGGTGTTGGTCAGCTGTGGTGCGACGGCGGAGGAGTATAACCTCTTTACCGTGGCATGGACAGGAACGGTGTGTACAAATCCTCCGATGTGTTATATCTCGGTACGCCCCGAACGCCATTCGTATGAGATTATCAAGCGTACCGGTGAATTTGTTATAAACCTTACAACAGCGTCACTAGCCCGTGCAACAGATTGGTGTGGTGTGCGTTCGGGTAGGGATTACGATAAGTTTGCAGAGATGGGGCTCACCCCTATGTCGGCTGTTGAGGTGTCGGCTCCCGTGGTGGCGGAGTCGCCGGTCTCTATCGAGTGCAGGGTGAAGCAGATCCTTCCACTCGGCTCGCACGATATGTTTATTGCCGAGGTTGTCAATGTACTTGTCTCGGAGGAGTATATCGACCCCGAAAGCGGTAAGTTTGATTTGCGACGCGCCGAGCCTATTACATATTGCCATGGTGAGTATTTCCGATTGGGTGACGTTATAGGCCATTTTGGCTGGTCGGTACGTAAAAAGCGCAAGCCGAAAAGTAAGTAAGCTAATCCTCTTGTTTCCTGATTTTTGCAATATCGTTGGCTTGGGGTCATTTGATGGTTGTGAAATTTGGTCATAGGGGATTTTTTTGCTATTTTTGTGAAATATATTTCCATAAAACATCGTTGTGGGATATGGCAAGTTGCCGCACGTGTTTTATGTGTTGATAATATTGGGAAAATTAATAGCTATTATAATGAAGAGATTATTGGTATTATTCGTGTTTGCTGCAATGTCGTTGTCGGCTGTGGCGCAAACACAACAGCAGTTGATTGAGGCGTATCGCAATGGAACTCTTACTCAGTCGCAGATTGATGAACTGCAAAAGCAGAGTGAACAAAAACAGAGTAATATTCAGCGTACACGTACAACCAATGTTACGCAGAATGGTATTGTAGAGCAGTCAAATGCAAATGAGGTTGTTACCAATATGCCCGCAGAACCTCAAGCCGGTTTGACCGAGTCGCTTGCAAGCAATGTGCCTGCTGAACCGACTCGTGTTGCACGTCGCATCTTTGGCCACGATATGTTTACCAACTCAAATCTCACGTTTGAACCAAATCTCAATATCGCAACTCCCGAGAATTATGTTTTGGGCCCGGGCGATGAGGTGATTATCGACACATGGGGCAATGCGCAAACTGCCGAAAGTTACGTTATCTCTCCAGATGGTAAGATAGTGATTCAGGGTGTTGGCCCTGTAACATTGGTGGGCCTCTCTATTAGCGAGGCAAATCGCCGTGTGCGTAGCTCGCTGGCTGCTATATATGAGGGTTTGTATGATGGCTCTGTGCAGATGAAACTTTCGTTGGGCAGTATTCGCAGCATTCAGGTAAATGTGACGGGCGAAGTTGGAGCCTCTGGCACATATACCTTGCCTTCGCTTGCTACTCTGTTTCATGCGTTGTATATGGCAGGAGGTGTAAATAATCTCGGTACAATGCGTGGTGTGAAGGTATATCGTGGCGGCAAATTGTTCTCGGAGGTAGATGTTTACGACTATATTCTGAATGGTAAGGCCGAGAAGGATATCGCTCTGCGTGATGGCGATTTGATTACAATTCCCGCCTATGGCAGCCTGGTGGAGATTTCGGGTGAGGTTAAGCGTCCTATGTTCTATGAACTTAAGCAGGGCGAGACTGTAGCCGATCTTATAGCCTTTGCGGGTGATTTCACCAGCGAGGCAAATCGTAAGATTGTCAGTGTAACCCGCCGTCAGGGTGGCCGCTATGAGTCGTTTACGGTGGATAGCGCCGATTTTGACTCGTTTGTGCTGGAGGATGGCGATATGGTGTCGGTAGCAGGAAGTATCGACCGCTATGAGAATCGAGTAGAGATAAAGGGCGCGGTATATCGTGAGGGTTACTATGCCATCGATGATAAGGTTCAGACAATCAAGCAGCTCATCGCTCGTGCTGATGGCCTGCGTGAGGATGCATTTATGGCTCGTGCAGTTCTATATCGCGAGAAACCCGATTGGAGTATGGAGGCTCAGTCGATCGACTTGGCAGGATTGATGGCCGGCCGTGTTGCCGATATCAAACTGCGAGCCAATGATATGCTGGTGATTGCTTCTGTATCGGATATGCGTGAGGAGTATAATGTTACAGTATTTGGCTCGGTAGCCAATCCTGACACCTATCCATATGCCGAGAATATGACCGTTGAGGATCTGTTGGTCGCTGCTGGCGGTCTGCTTGAGTCGGCTTCAACTGCAAATATAACCATCACACGCCGCATAAAGGATTCAAAGAGTGTTGAGGTGCGCGATGATTTGTTCGAGACATTTACCGTTAAGGTAGCCGATGGCCTTGCAGTGGGCGAGGGTAGTGGCTTTGTGTTGAAGCCTTTCGATCAGGTATATGTTCGTCGCTCGCCGGTTTATATCAGCCAGAGTAGTGTGTCTGTTCAGGGCGAGGTGGCCTTTGAGGGTAATTATCCGCTTTCGCATCGCAATATGCGTCTTTCGGAGGTGGTTGCTGCTGCGGGAGGAGTAACTCCTGGGGCATTTATCGAGGGTGCCTATCTCTTGCGAAAAATGACAGATGAGGAGCGTACTCAAAATAGTGCCTTGAAGAGCTTGATTAGCAAGCAGGCGCAAGATCCTACCGATAGTCTTGCATGGAGTGCGGAGGATTTGGCTTCAATCTATACAGTGGGCATCAATCTCGAGGAGGCTTTGGCTAATCCGGGATCGGATTCGGATGTGGTGCTGCGTGATGGTGACGCTCTCTCGATTCCGCTTTACAACGGAACAGTTCGCGTGA
>JAGBIC010000045.1 GCA_017935185.1 Alistipes sp.
CCGAGGGACTCTCGGGCCGCGAGGTGGATATTGAGCTTGCAAAGGGTAGCGTGCGAGCCGAGATTAAGTAAATGAAAAACAGAGATATATGGCAGAGAAAAAACTTTCATACACCGAGGCTGTCGCCCAGATCGAGCAGATTCTTGCGCGCCTGCGCGATGAGCAGATCGACGTTGATACGCTGGCCGCGGAGGTCAAGCGCGCAACGGAGCTTATCGAGCAGTGCAAAGCCCAACTCACCGACGTTGAAAAGGCTGTGAAGAAGCAACTAAAGAATTAATCTAAAACTACCAACTATGACAAAGAAGGAGCTATTTTTACAATTGGCTCAGCCCGATGAAAATGGAGTGAGCCGATGGGTTGCAGTAACGGAATTTACGGGACAATATAGTGATCTTAAGTTAGGTAATGGTGGAAGTTGGCTCCGAGCGTCTTCTTCATTGGCTAAAGAATACATAGTTGAAACTGATAAAACCATTACGTCAGGTGTGTCAATCGATGCAATTCGATTAAATGGATTTAATGAAGAGAATGTTTTTAGTCAGGCCATCCGACAAGACATCAAAGATTATTATAAGAATCAGCGATGTGTAATGTTGGGTGTGCGGGGAATATCGGAAAACACTAAAATTGAGATTGATCATAAGGATGGTCGAAAAGATGATAGTAGAGTTTCAAATCTCGCGACACAAAAAGTAGAGGATTTTCAGCCGCTATGTAAGGCTGCGAATGATGTCAAAAGACAGATTTGTAAGGAGTGTAAGCAGACGAACATTCGCTGGGATGCAAAGAATATAAAAGGTAATCCGTATTCATTTTATGAGGGAACGGAGATCTATTCCGATGAATTAGGATGTGTTGGCTGCTATCAATACGACCCGGTGGCTTATCGAAAAAGTTGTGTGGCGAGGATTAGCCAAGAGGCGTCATCATTTATAATGAAAAAACTATACGCGGAGGAGTATTAATGAACTATATAGGCTCAAAATATAAACTGTTGCCTTTTTTGCGGAGGGCTATCTATGATGTTGTCGGCAATGATTTGTCCGATAAGGTGCTGTGTGATCTGTTTGCAGGCACAGGTATGGTGGGGCGTTGTCTTAAAACCGACGTGAGGAGGGTTATCGCAAATGATTTAGAGTATTATAGTTATGTGTTAAATCGAAATTATATAGGAAATCATTTGGCTCGGCCTAATAAAGAGACCTATATAAACGAGTTAAATCGTATTCCCGTTGTTGAGGATGGATTTATATATCAGAATTATTGTTGGGGAAGCGGTAGCGAACGGCTCTATTTTACGGACGAAAATGGCAAACGTATAGATTCTATTCGCCAACAAATCGAGCGATGGCGAGAGAATGGAGAGATTGATGACGATATATATTATTTTTTGCTGTGCAGTTTGCTGGAGAGTGCGGACAAAGTAGCTAATACCGCGTCGGTTTATGGAGCGTTCCTGAAAAATATAAAGAAGTCTGCGTCTGAACGCTTGGTTTTGCGTGCGGCGGAGTATGATATAAATTGTAATCAGCACGAGGTATATTGTGAGGATGCCAATAGCCTGATTAGCAGGATTGAAGGTGATATTCTGTACCTTGATCCTCCGTACAATGCTCGGCAGTATGGTGCAAATTATCATATGTTGAATACCATTGCCGAGTATAAGCCTTTTGTTCCAAAGGGAAAAACAGGTTTGAGAGAATATACTCGCTCGTTGTATTGTAGCACAAAAGATGTTGCCCGCGAGTTTGAGCAATTGTTGGCAAAAGCCAGATTTAGATATATATTTTTATCCTACAACAATGAGGGGTTAATGAGCGTTGATCAGATTAAAAAGATAATGTCTAAATTTGGGCGATATGATGTGGCGTGCAAGCAATACCAACGCTTTAAGGCAGATAAAACGGAAAATAGAAATCATATAGCAAATTCTACAACAGAGTATTTGCATATTCTTGAAAAGATATAAAGTGAAACAACTCATAAAACTCATCCTCAACCTCTTTCCCCGACCGCTGTTGCAGCGCTTGGCGGGGTGGGGTGTGCCGCTGCTCGGATTGTGGTATGTGGGGCGCGGGCGCGAGTGCCCGCTCTGCGGCTGTCGTCGCCGC
>JAGBIC010000046.1 GCA_017935185.1 Alistipes sp.
ATTGTAAAAAATAAATTGTTATAAATCTTAGCTCTAATCTCAAAGGTATTGTTTTGAAATTACTCTTTTTCAAGAGTGAATAAAACTTTCTTAGCTGCTCAATATCTTCAAAGAACTTTATCTTAATTTCTCAAGATCTCTTTTTCAACGACTCCGCTCATTTAAGCGGAAATCGGTTGCAAAGGTAAATCAAGTTTTTCAAACCTCCAAATTTTTTGGCGAAAAAATTTAAGAAACTTTTTAGAACCTTTCGCTATCCAATCCTTTATCTCGGAAAGCGGTTGCAAAGGTAAAACAAGTTTTTTAAACCTCCAAATAATTTTTAAGTTTTTTTAAGAAAAACTTTTTTATTAAGAACTTTCACTCTGTTTGAGGCTCCAGACCTCATCAAAGCGGGTGCAAAGATGAAGTATTTTTACCAAACAAACAAATATTTTGGACACTTTTTTTGCAAAAAAAAGCTCATCAAAATGATATCTGCTGTATTTGAGTAAGTTAGGAAATTATATAATACCAACAATAACATTTGCCACTCCCAACCATCGGTTGCAGTCTATCAATTATTATTGCCTAAACCGTATATACCTTATATAATAAATAAGGGCATGCTGCGCAAAAATCACAAACCCACATGTAATACGAATAAAAAAACCCGCCCATTTGCATAGGCGGGAACCAACATTAACCAAAAATCCACATAAGAAGATTTTCAATTGTCAACCCAGCTCATCATCAAAGAAAGACTTGGCACATGTGAAATGTGTGGCATAGATAAGCTACAATAAGAATCAAGTTGACACGTCAAAGATACGGCATAATTAGTTATTTTGCAAAATTTTTAGAACTTTAATTTATAAATCTTATTTATCAGCAACACTTTTTACGCAATGAGAAGTCCGTTTTTGTCAAAAATTCTCTAATATTTCCACAGAACCGCTCTAAAAGAATTGAAACAATGTTCTTTTTTTACTATATTTGCGTTAGAAAACAATTTTATAGCTCATGAAAAAACTTCTAACCACCCTCCTATCACTATGCATAAGTTTAGCATGCATATCATGTCAAAATGCAAACAAAGAATGTCGATATTTTGTGATACACCGTGATATTCCCCACTCATCACAACTGAACGAATCTTTTTTAACAGAAATAGTCGATGCTGTTGGTCAGGTACAAAACGACACCCTGCGCTTGGGTGTAAGTATTGTAATAAGCATGCTCGGCGACCAACCTGACGAGCAGGTTGCAAAGTTGCGCAAGATAACAGAGTTATCGGAAAAGACGAATATACCTATATATATAAATATAGATGGTCAAAACTGGGTGGATGCCCGTCCCGACCTATGGAATTGGTGGGACAGCGAAGCACCAGGCTATAATCCGGAAAATCGCAACAATGTCGAGTGGTATGATTGGAGTGCCGACGCGGCTGTAAAAATATGTTGGCGCGACTGGGGTCGACAGCTGCGCGTTCGCCCACCCCTCAACATCTTTGCACCTCGAGTTGTCGAAGCACACCGCGAAGGTTTTGACCGCCTACTTCCCGTACTAAAAGAGTGGGTTGACTCCTTACCGGAAGAGAAAAAGCACCTCTTCATAGGCTTACATATTGGCTGGGAGGCCGGATTTAACTATAATGCCTACCATTACAAAGGTGGCAATGAGCTATACGAAAAGTACCCCGACACCGAGGAATTTGACCCCAAGCGTTCAACAATAGACGTACTTGACCCCATAAGCAACATGGAGGTCTTAGGGTATTCTGCCGCCACAACATTGGGGTTAAAAAGTGAAGGCAAACTTACATTGGAGGATTTTGAGCAAATGACACACCGTTATCTGGAAATGTGGTGCAAACACGCAGCCTCGTACGGATTTACTCCCGAGCAGATAATTACACACCTCGGAGGAAATTATGAACCTTTCGAGCGGCATTACCGCTATTGGCCGGCCATAAACGAGTATTCAACACCAGGATGGAGTTTCTACTCGATAAATCCCCACACTGCCGGCACGCTCGACAGCGATATGGAAAAAGCAGGTCGCACACGTTGGGCTGCAACCGAATGGTTATGGCTGGAAGATAGCGCCGACAAGATTTACAAAAATATTCAGACAACATTCTCATTCCGCGACTGCCGCATGGTAGTATACTACAATTGGGGTGGCCTGAGTCAAAATCAGGAAGCTCAAGAAGCGATTAGAATGTTATGGAGAAGCAATTAAATACAATGGCAATAGCAGAACCCTCTAAGCACCCCGAATGGAGTTACTCGGCAGTGCTTTATGAAATGAACATAAGACAATTCACTCCTCAGGGCACGTTTCAGGCGGCAGAAGAGAGATTGGAATCACTTCACGAAATAGGAATTGACGCTATATGGTTGATGCCCATATACCCCATCGGAATAGAAGGTCGCAAAGGCTCGTTGGGTTCATATTATTCTATTCGTGACTATAAAGGCATAAATCCCGAATTCGGAACAATGGAGGATTTCGACTCATTTGTTACGAAGGCACACTCATTAGGCATGAAGGTATTGCTCGACTGGGTCGCCAACCACACAGCACGTGATGCCAAATGGCTGCAAACAAAGCCTGCCGACTGGTATGAGCGCGAGGATGATGGCACGGCAAAAGTACCGTGGGACTGGACCGACACCGCAAAACTAAACTACAACAACCATGATGTTTGGCGCGGGCAAATCGAGGCAATGCGCTTCTGGGTGGAGAAGCACAATATTGACGGCTTCAGGTGCGACATGGCAATGCTTGTTCCAATAGAGTTTTGGCAAGAGGTATCATCGGTTCTACATGCTATAAAGCCCGATATTTTTATGCTTGCCGAAGCCGAGGAGTTGAACCTGTTCAATAGGGCATTCGATATGGGATACGCATGGGAGATTCATCACATGATGTGTGATATTGCCCAAGGGCTACGCCGAGTGTGGGATTTACGAAATGTAATGTATACTGACCGAGAGCGCTATCCTGCAAGTGCCATGCGCATGATGTTCACCTCCAACCATGACGAAAACTCATGGAGCGGCAGTGAATTTATCCGCTTTGGGGCATCGCTGGAGGTTATGACCGCCCTAACATTCCTCTGGGAGGCCTCAATGCCACTTATCTATACAGGACAAGAGATTGGTTACGACCACTCATTTGCATTTTTCGACCGCGACCCGATTCCAAGCTACCAACACAACAGCTTTACGGAATTGTACCGCAGACTAATATCGCTTAAGCATAACCAAAGGGCATTGCAAGCTGGTGAGCGCGGTGGTCGCACCATTGAGATAGAGAACAACGCAAAAGATTGCATGATGACCTTCGTGAGAGAGTGCGACGACAGCAGAGTGGTAGCCATACTCAATTTGTCACCCTATACAATACATGCAGATTTTAACAACGGCATATATGCAGGCACATACACCAATGCAATGACGGGACAGCAAGAGGAGCTGCCACTACATTTCGAAGCGGATATTGAGCCGTGGGGTTATACTATTCTATATCGATAAAACGTTTTATTGCAACGAATATATACCATGAAGCGAATCATCACCTTCATACTGATTATTATTGCAACAACATTCTCACTATCGGCACGTCCTTACGACATTGACGACATAGAGAATGTTCAGTTGCAAAACCGCTATCGTTTTACCACAAACCCCGACGGGATACTTTCAACAGCAGCCGTAGCACAGATTGACTCTATATGCTACGACCTGCGCCACCGCGGCATTGCACAGGTGGCTGTCGTAGCCGTTGAAGAGATTGATAATGATGATGTTTTTGAATTCGCATATGAGCTATTTTCAAAATGGGGAGTCGGGAGTCGCAGCGATAGCGGTATAGGCATTCTGCTCGTTGAATCGGCACACGAAATTCGTTTTGTCACCGGATATGGGATTGAAGGCGTACTACCAGACGCTATCTGCAAACGTATTCAAACAAATTACATGCTGCCCCACTTCCGCAACGAGGATTACAGCCAAGGTATGGTGGCCGGTCTTGAGGCCATAAGATCGGTTCTGAACGGCAGCGAACTTGATATGGGAGGCAACGATGATTATGTTGAAGATGACACCGATGAAATCATCGCAGTCATCGCAATGTTCACCATATTTATCATTGGCGGACTGCTATTGATTGTTTTGGCCGATAGGCGCATGCGCAAATGTCCCCGATGCAAACAGGTCGCACTACAAAAGGACTCTGCAATAGTATTGGCACATACACGTGAGATGACCACATACGAAGACACATACGTATGTAGCAAATGTGGCCATACAACCAAGCGCCGACGCAAAGAGTATCACTCATCACACCACAACCGCAGAGGCGGAGGCGGCCCCATAATCATGGGCGGTGGCTTTGGCCGAGGTATGGGTGGCGGCTCATTTGGCGGAGGCTGGGGCGGTGGCTCATTTGGCGGAGGAGGTGCAGGCTCTCGCTGGTAAAAAGAAATTATAACATTAAAAATAATACATTATGAAAAAAATCATCTTCGCGGCTATCGTTGCAATGCTCTCTTTGAGCTCTTGCTCAACCTACAACAACATGGTAACCCTCGACGAGGCGGTAAAGACTTCATGGTCAAATGTAGAGACTCAATACCAGCGTCGAGCCGACCTGATACCCAATCTGGTATCAACAGTTAAGGGCTATGCTTCACATGAGCAGTCAACACTTCAGGCAGTTGTCGATGCTCGTGCCAAAGCTACATCAATCAACCTCACCATGGATGATATTACTCCAGAGCGCATGGCAGAGTACCAGAAAGCACAATCGGCTGTAACCTCGGCATTGGGACGATTGATTGCCGTATCGGAGAATTACCCCGAGCTAAAAGCCAACCAGAACTTTTTGGAGCTTCAAGCGCAACTCGAGGGAACAGAGAACCGTATTACTGTTGCCCGCAAAGAGTTCAACCAAACCACACAGGCATACAATGTTGCGGTGCGCCGTTTTCCCGCCAATATCGTTGCAATGATTTTCGGGTTTGACCAGAAGCCATACTACGAAGCTGACGAGACCGCAGCGACTGCTCCTAAAGTGGAATTTTAATAATTGTTATATAATAAAACAGACAAATAGTATTGGACGTGAAATAACTTTTTCTTATCTTTGCTAGTAACCTTAAAACTATATACTATGGAGAAGAAACAACTATTTACAGAAAAGACATCCCGTCGCACATTCCTCGTGCAGTCGGCTACAGCCTTGGCTATGGCCTCAATGCTTCCCACTGCATTCTCATGTTCAAAGAAAGAGGAGTGCTGCAAAGGTGAGGCTGGCAAACCATGCTCAAAATTCAACGGTGTTCAGATTGGTACCATCACTTACAGTTGGCGTTCAATGCCACCGAAGGATGTGGAGACTATGATTGCATATTGCAAAGAGGCCAACTTGAGTTCATTGGAACTTAAGGGCGAGGATTTGGAGCGCGTATTGGGTGTTCCCGAAAATCCCCAGACCCGCATCATGGCCGAGCTTCGTGCCAATATGCCACAGCCAAAGCAGGGTGAAAGACCCCAGCGTCCCCAGATGAATGAGGAGCAGAAGGCCGAGGTTGCCAAATATAGCGAGGATTTGAAGGCATGGCGCGTTGGTATGGATATGGCAAAGGTAGAGGCTGTTCGCAAGCAGCTCAACGATGCCGGTATCAATGTTCACATTGTTAAGTTCTCCCCCGCAGGATGGTCTGACGAAGAGATTGACTACGCATTCCGCGCAACCAAAGCTATGGGGGCAAAGGCTACTACACAAGAGATCAGCCTAAAGGACGCACAGCGTTTGGCTCCGTTTGCAGAGAAGCATGATGTTATCGTTGCATTCCACAACCATATGCAATACGCAGAAGAGGGATTCAGCTGCGACCCCGTATTGGCAGTATCACCCAAGATGATGTTGAATTTCGACACAGGCCACTACTTCGGTTCAACCGGCAAGAATCCTTGCGACTTTATCAAGCAATACCACGAGCGCATTTACAGTATCCACATCAAGGATAAGACAGGCCCCAAGGCTCAGCAGCCTAATGCAAATCAGGTGTGGGGACAGGGCGAGACGCCGCTAAAGGAGATTTTGACCCTCATCAAAGAGCAAAAATGGCCAATCTATTGCGACATCGAGCTTGAGTACCAGATCAAGCCATGGTCTAACGCAATTAAGGAGTTAGGTCTTTGTGTTCGCCACGCTCGCGAGATTCTCATGTAACAGACTTTTACAAAACGCTCCTTGACTCGGTTAAGGGGCGTTTTGTATCAAATAAGCAACCATTTTCCAATAAACTACCCAGAGTATTTCTCCATATTTCCATAGGGCCTACTAAATATATTTATATCTACATGTCATGAAAAAGATATATATACTACTGCTTGTTATTCTAATCATACACATAAAGGCAAATGCACAAAAGAGTATTGGTAATGCACTCAACGAGCGAGACCTATATTCCGACACCTGGATTGCAACCGATGCTATTGGTCGCACGATGCCCACACAAGAGCAGGCAGGAGAGGTCAAAAACGACAAACGACGTGTAGTTGGAATCTTCTACGTCACTTGGCACACACAAAACCTACACGACCAGCCTTCACCATATAGTGGAGATGTAACGAAAATTCTGCGCCAGACTCCAGAAGCCCGCAAAGACACCAATCATCCTGCATGGAGTTCTGTATGGTATCATTATGCCGAGCCTGAGATGGGATATTTTTTAAGCCAGGATGAATGGGTTATCCGTAAAGACATCTCCATGCTTACAGATGCAGGAGTTGATGTTATGATTATGGATGTAACCAATGCTGTACGTTATTGGGACGAGTGGGAAGTTGTGTTTCAAACCATGCAGAAGATGAAGGCAGAGGGTAACATCGTGCCAAAATTCTGCTTTTGGGCATTTAATGGGCCGGTTATAACTGTCGTACAAGAGTTATACAACAATTTCTACAAAACCAACAAATATTCCGACATGTGGTTTTACTGGGATGGCAAACCACTACTACTATACAATAGCGATCCTCAACACAACGCAAGCGGAGGATGGACAGAGAACCCAAACCCCAACTACTATGAGGCCGCAACAAATGACCCCAACGATCCAAATTACAACAATCCCGACTACACACAGAAAAGTCTAAAAGACTACACCAACGAGGTGAAAGAGTTTTTCACGCTACGTAACATGTGGTGGGGTTATTATGAGTGGGCAGGCAAACGATTTATCGGCACAGAGGACAATTGGAGTTTTGGCTACAACCTCGCTGATGAACGGGTCAAAAACCTATCACCCGAAGAGTTGATGTCAACCCACAACGGGAAGCGCGAACAAGCGGCCGTCACCCCCGCGCAACACCCCATGACCATGACACAAAACCCGATGGGCGTGGGCAAATCGTGGACACGCGCATATGGCCAGCCTCAACTCAATGAGTATGACCTACCGGAATTGGGCTATATACCATATCTGAATCAGATAAAATATGACCCCTATCTTTACGGAGCATACTTTCAAGAGAGCTGGGATTATGCACTCAAAGGAGATCCCGATTTCCTATATATAAATGACTGGAACGAGTGGACCGCCCTGAAGCTAAATACTGACGAAACCAATGGATTATGGCTTGGGCGTAAAAATCCCTTTATGTTTGTTGATCAATATAATTTGGAGTTCAACCGTGGTATTCAACCGATGATGGGCGGTTATTCCGACAACTACTATATGCAAATGGCGCAAAACATTCGTCGATATAAAGGCGTGCGTCCCATTCCAGAACACCATGGTTACACCGAGTGTAAAATTGATGGTCGCTTTGGCGATTGGAAAGCTAATTCAATTGAATACCGCGACACTTATGGTGACACATTCCATCGTGATGCCAAAGGCTATGCGGGGCTGCATTACACCAACACATCCGGACGTAACGATATAACAACATCAAAGGTTGCCGTTGGCGAAGAGAATATAGCATTTTATGTTGAAACGGCCGACAAGCTCACACCACACACCGACTCAAATTGGATGTTGCTATTGATTGATGCCGACAACAATTCGTCGACTGGCTGGTATGGCTATGATTTCATCATCAACAAAGAGATTAAAAGCGAGAAAACAACCACGCTTATGCGTTACGATGCCAATACTTCACAATGGAGCCATGTGGCAGAGGTTGCTATGCGATATTCGGGCAACCACATGGAATTGTCCATACCTCGCAAGCTTATAAACCTCACTGATGACAAATTCGTCTTTGACTTCAAGTGGACCGACAACCCCAATGCGCTAAAAGACCCTATATCACTATGTCTTGACGGCGATACTGCACCCAACCGCAGATTCAATTACAGGTTAATATGGAATAAAGAATAACACTATGAAAAAGATACGTTTTGGTGTTGTCGGCACAAACTTCATAACCGACTGGGTGATAGCTGGTGCGCGCGAGGACGAGCGATTCGAGCTTACAGCTGTATATTCTCGCACGCAGGAGCGTGGCGAGGAGTTTGCTGCAAAGCATGGCATACCCCACGTTTTTACCTCGCTCGAAGAGATGGCCTCGAGCGATAAGGTAGATGCCATATACATTGCATCACCCAACTACATGCACGCCCAGCAGAGTATTCTTTGCATGAGTCACGGCAAACATGTACTATGCGAGAAACCCATCGCTTCCAATGCCCGTGAGGCACGGAAGATGGTTGCCACTGCAAAAAAATATGGTGTGACACTTATGGAAGCGATGAAAAGCACCCTTTCGCCATCATTCAGGGCCGTGCAAGAGAATCTACATCGCATAGGCACACCACGCCGCTACTTTGCATCCTTCTGCCAATACTCATCGCGCTATGACAAGTTCAAGCAAGGCGAGATTCTCAATGCCTTCCGCCCCGAGCTTTCAAACGGAGCGATGATGGACATAGGTGTTTATACCGTATATCCTTTGGTTGTACTCTTTGGCCGACCACAGGAAATCGATGCCCACGGCATTGTCCTCTCGAGCGGAACCGATGGGCAGGGCGCAGTAAATCTGCAATACGATGGAATGAACGCCTCACTGCTCTACTCCAAAATTGCCAACTCGTTGCTACCCGCCGAGATTGAGGGTGAGGATGGAAATATCCTGATAGACCGTATACAAACGCCTATCGATGTACGTTTCCACCCCCGTCAGGCTCCTGCCTCGGGCAAAGAGGCGCGTAGCGAAGGTGAGTTGCTCTCCAGAGCCGATGCACACAACGAGTATTACCACGAGATAAAAGAGTTCATCGACCTCATTGAGCAGGGCTGCATCGAGTCGAAAATCAACAGCCACGACAACTCAATCGCCACCATGGAGATTATTGACGAGGTGCGTCGTCAGTTGGGAGTGGTGTTTCCTGCCGATTCGCACTAACAGGATGCGATACGGAATTGTCTTCAGCCTCGTTTTTATGCAAAAGCGAGGCTATAATATTATCCAGCGATAGCGAGCCTGCCCCCATACAGAACATCAGGCAGAACATCACCAGAAAAATCAGGGCCAACTCTTTGGCTGCAAAAGCGTCGTGGTTATGGATTACAAGGAATGCTATCAGCATTGAAAATATTGGCGGGATGAGTGCCAAACGATAGAATGCGCCCACAATCACCCCCATTGAACAGACCACCTCGGCAAAAATTACCATATACAAAGACATACGGCTGCCCACACCCAAAGGGTCGGGAAATGAGGTAACAATATCACCGAAATTGACAATCTTAACCACTCCGTGCCACATCAACAGCACGCCAAAAAGCAGACGCAGAACCAGCAACATCAGATTTACCGATGTCGGATAGTTTTTGTAGGGAAATAGAAAGCGTAACATAAAACTGTTTTTTCTATATACCCAGCAATTTTCATTCCGCACAAGCCGTAGCCAATATATGCCGACAAAAAACGACCACTCCTTGCGGAATGGTCGCCGTAACTGACAGCCGACAAGCGGCAGCAGGCTATTTTACTGCATTAACAATTGCCTCGAATGCCTTGGGCTCGTTCATCGCCAAATCAGCCATAACCTTGCGGTTAAGAGCGATACCCTTGGCGTTAACCTTACCCATAAACTCTGAATAGGTCATACCGTATGCGCGAA
>JAGBIC010000047.1 GCA_017935185.1 Alistipes sp.
GTATTCCCTGCACGCGGTAAGAAGGATAAGGTTAAGTTGCCCGAGGTTACCGTTACATGGTATGACGGTGGTTTGACTCCTCCTCGTCCCGAGGGTCTGGAGCCCGGCAAGAACCTCAACATGAGCGGTGGTGGTGCTCTCTTCTATGGTACAAAGGATACTCTGGTATGTGGTTGCTACGGTGTTAATCCTTATTTGGTATCAGGTCGTGTACCTAATGCTCCTTCACGTGCCCGCCACGTCGAGCTCTCACACGAGATGGATTGGGTTCGCGCTTGTAAGGAGGACAAGGCAAATCGTACAAAGACTAACTCTGATTTCTCAGAGGCTGGTCCTTTCAACGAGATGGTTGTTATGGGTGTATTGGGCGTACGTCTTCAGAGCCTCAACAAGGTTCTTGAGTGGGACGGCGAGAATATGCAGTTCACCAACATCGGTGCTGATGAGAAGTTGCGTATCATGATTGAGGATGGCTTCACCGTTAAGGATGGTCACCCCTCATTCAACAAGACTTACACCGATCCTATCAACGCGCAGGAGTTCGCTGCCGAGATGATCAAGCATAACTATCGTGGTAGCTGGAAATTGCCCGAGATGCCCTAATTGATTGATTAACAATAAAACGTTTTTTGAAATGAAAAAAATAATGATGATGGCCGCTATGGTATCTTTGCTTGCCAGCTGTGGTGGTAATGCCAATAAGAAGGCCGCTGCTGAGGACGATGCAAATACTATTGTATTGTTCGATGGTACCAGCCTTGATGGTTGGAGAGGTTATGGTAAGGAGAATGTTCCTTCACGTTGGACTATCGAGGACGGATGTTTGAAGTTCTCTGGTTCAGGTGGTGGCGAGGCTCAGACCGGTGAGGGCGGTGATATTATTTATGCTGCCCAGAAGTTCAAGAACTTCGAGTTGGAGTTGGAGTGGAAGATTTCAAAGGGTGGAAACTCTGGTATCTTCTTCTTGGCTCAGGAGGTTAAGAACGATAAGGGTGGTTACGAGCCTATCTACGTATCAGCACCGGAGTATCAGGTATTGGATAACGCCAATCACCCCGATGCAAAATTGGGCGTAGACGGCAACCGTATGTCTGCATCGTTGTATGATATGATTCCCGCTAAGCCCCAGAATCAGAAGCCTTACGGTGAGTGGAACAAGGTTAAGATCTTGTGCTACAAGGGTACCGTTGTTCACTATCAGAATGATGTTCCCGTGGTAGAGTATCACTTGTGGACTGACCAGTGGAGAGAGTTGATCGATAACTCTAAGTTCAGCAAGGAGAAGTGGCCCGTAGCTTACGAGCTCCTTACTAACGTAGGTGGTGAGAACCACGAGGGTTACATCGGCTTCCAGGATCATGGTGACGATGTATGGTTCCGCAACATCAAAGTTAAGGTTCTTGAGTAATAAGAGATAACCGATTTTAGTAGAAGACCTGTTCAGCTTTTGTTGGGCAGGTCTTTTTTATAACCCATGTGAGTTGATAGCAAAAAAGAGCCTGTCTAAACATCAGTTAGGCAGGCCCTTCGATATAATAAAGTTGTTTTCGGGGTCTTTATTTGGGTAGATTAAATGCTTGTGTCATCTCGGCCATCTGTTCGTCGCTCATGCCGTCGGGCTCAAATCCCATCGACTTGGCGGCAACATAAATAAGCGCCGACTTGTTCAATACATCAACCTGGTCGAATGCCGACATAATATCAACATCAACAGCAAATACTCCGTGCTTCTCCCACATCGCTACATCATAATCCTCCAGCTGCTTGATTGTAGCCTCGGCAAGATTTACCGAACCCGGCAACTCGTAAGGGATAATACCCAATCCGCGAGGGCAGAATGCTTTGGTCTCGGGAATCATACTCCATAAAGTGCGTGTTGCAACATCCTTCTCAAGGAAATGCTTGTTGTGAGTAAGGGCGATAAGCTCGATGGGGTGGGTGTGCAATGATGCACGATAAGGAGAACCCTTCTCAAGCAGGTAGTTGTGTACGCTCAGGTGGGCAGGAGCCTCTGATGTGGACATAACGGCCTTGTCGGCAATAATCTCATAATGCTCACAGTCGTCAAGAATACGGATTATTGAGCCGTTGTCCATGGGCCAACGAGCCAAGTCGCGCATACGCTTCTGTGTGCCTTTGCAATAGAAATAACATCCCTTGATGTAGGGCAGGTGCATACCAATGGCTATAGGCTCGCTAATTGCGGGCATAGCCTTAATCTCATCATCAACATACTCGGTGATGTTAAGTGTGATGTTTCCGCCATTGCGCTCGGCCCAGCCTTTCTCCCATAAGTAACCTGCAACCTCGGCAGCCTGACCTATCTGATAGGCCAATTCAGGACGATTTGTAAGTATTGATTCCATTTTCATAATGTTTAACGCTGCAAAATTACAACTTTTTTTACGAAAATTACTTCAAATCTTGATACAACTCATAAGCCTGTTGAGGTGTTAGCGAGTCGTGAACGACGCCATACACTGCCTGAATCATTGCTTCGGGCTTGTCACTTTGGAATACGTTGCGACCCATATCCACGCCGGCAGCGCCATCGTTTATTGCGTTGTAGCATAGCTCCAAAGCCTCTAGTTCGGGAAGTTTCTTGCCACCTGCAATCACTACAGGTACGGGGCACGATGCAGCAACCTTCTCGAAACCATCGCAATAGTAGGTCTTTACGATATTTGCTCCATTCTCGGCGCAAACTCGTGAAGCCAATGCGAAGTAGCGTGAGTCGCGGGCCATCTGCTTACCCACAGCAGTCACACCCATAACGGGTATGCCGTAGCGAGCACCCATATCGGCCGCTTTCACCAGGTTAGCCACAGTGATAGCCTCCTGATCGCCGTCGCCTGCCGACATCATAACGGCCATTGCCGATGCGTTGATGCGGATAGCATCCTCCACGTCGATGAGCAGGTTGCGGTTAAGTTCGGTAAGGATTGTAGAGCCTGCGTCAGAGCGAAGACAAACAGGTTTGTTGACTCCTGCGGGAATAGTGGTCTGTAAAATACCTCTTGTACACATCAGGCAATCGGCATACTGCATCAGCGGAACGATTGTGAGGTCGATGCGCTCCAATCCCGATGTGGGGCCCATGATAAATCCATGGTCGAATGCCAGCATTACTGTACGACCGCTTTTGGGGTTGAAAATTCTTGATAGACGGTTTTTCATGCCCCAGCCCATGTTGGCTGTGCCTTTTAGCTCCACGCTGCTGGTTTTAACCTCTTGCCCTATTCCAAAATTTGTGGCCTCTTTGAAGCCATCCATATCTGCCATGTCGTTAATTTTTTAAGTTGTTATTTCCTAATTATTCTATGGCTTCGGCGAAAGCGGCAAACATGCAGCTCCACGATGCAGCTCCGCTGTCCATTGTGCCAATCGATTTTTCACCGTAGTTACGGGCGCGGCCAAAGTTGGCTTTCATCTCGATGGTGGCCTCTGCTCCTGCGATAGCGGCCTCAGCTGCGCCTTTTAATATCTCGGCAATATCTTCGCTGCTGCTGCCAACGATGGCGTCTACCGCCGGCTGCAGGGCATCCATCATGGTTTTGTCGCCCACTTTTGCCTTTGTCTGCATCAGCACATTCTTCAGTGCCGAAGCAAACATCTTCTTTACATCTGTAGCCGAAAGCTCTGTCACTTCACCTACGCCGTCGCTCATGCCGAGAAACAGTGCGCCGAGCAGTGTGCTTGTCGAGCCGCTTACCTGCATAAGCACCTCCATACCCATGTCGCCGAGCATCGACTTAAAGGCCGAGCCTGTTGCAGCCTTTTCGGCCACGACACTCATCGCCGTGGCGATGGCCTGACCGTGGTCGCCATCGCCTATTACGGCATCGAGTTGTGAAAATTCGTCCTCGCGCGCCTTGATTTGCTGTAGGGCGTTGTCTATCATGGCCTTGAAGTCGGCCAACGAGATAGTATTTTTCATGTCTTAAATTATTTTCCGATAGTAGTCCAATAAGGAGCGTTTGAAGCCTTGTTCACGAGGTAATCGATGTGGTCGTCATCGAGGATAGCCATAACCATCTGGAATCCTGCCTGCTCCTGAACGGTGAGAATCTCCTGAATACGGCCGTATGCAACCTGCAAGCCACGTGCCTCAAGCTCCTTGTAAGCCTTGCGGAAGACGATGTTGAGCTCCATGTGAGTTGTTGCGCCCACACCATTTATTATAAGCATCATCTTGCTGCCCTCCTTGGGTTGGAGCTGACGGCAGAGCAGATCAACCATCTCGGCGGCTGTCTCGTCGGCCGATACCAACGGCTTGCGACCACCGCCGCCCTCGCCATGCTGACCGGCACCAATCTCCATAATACCGTCGGGCAGGTCGGTCATTGTTACGTTGTTCTGGGGGTGTGAGCATGAACGCATTGCAACGGCAAGTGTAGCAGCATTTGCTGTGTAACGCTCGGCAATCTCAACTAGTTCGTCGAGGCTCTTGCCCTCGTCGGCAGCAGCACCCAAAATCTTGTAGAGGGGCACGCAACCTGCCAAACCACGGCGGTCATCCATCGGAGCGCCGATTCCTGCGCTGATGTCGTCGTATGTAAGCACCTTCTTCACCTTTATACCTGCACGCTCGGCCAGCTGACATGCCATGTTGGCACTCATAACGTCACCAGAGTGGTTGAGCACAACAAGCAGAATACCAGCCTCGCGCTTCATGATTTGCAGGGCCTGGAACAGACGCTGTGCGCCCGGGGCTGCGAATACGTCACCCACTACCGAGCAGTCGAGCATACCATCGCCCACAAAGCCGCTCAAAGCGGGCTCGTGGCCCGAGCCACCCAAAGTCACGATAGCAACTTTATCTTCGCTCTTGGGGTTCTTGCGTACTACAATATTCTCGGCAGCCAATGCTACCTGATCGGGATAAGCCAAAACGTAGCCCTCGAGGAGCTCGCGAGTGATGTCATCGGGATTGTTGATGAACTTGGTTTTAATTTGATCCATGACGTAAGTTTTAAGAGTTATTTAATAATTTTGGTTAGCATAGTTACTATCATGGGATGATGCGCAGCAAAAATCCTATGATATGCAAATATAATATTTTTTGTTCATATTATACCTAATTATATATGGGAATATATTGCAAAAAAGTGCAAGGTTTAAGATTTTTTCTTAACTTTGTAGCAAGATGGGTCGGCCCATCGCATAACATATTTATAAATTAGCGTTTGCTATTTGTTCCAAGAACTCTGAAACGTAGGAAATTTCAAAAGTGCAAATCGGAACAGATTATGCGAATGCCTGCTTTGTGTGGGCATCCTTGTCTGTTTGTACCGGTTTCCTACGACCGCAGAGTTGGGCAAGTTTGTTCACACTTTGTGTTCGTAGGGGGATAGGTGGCAGTCGCATAAAACACTAATTACAATGAAACGATTTTTGCTTTTCTTGGCAACATCGGCGCTCGTGTTGTCATTCGTGGGCTGCTCCGAGGATTCTACTCCCGAAGTTCCCACACCGCCCGAATCACCAACCGTAACATCAACACAACTTCTGCTCAAAGGCGAAATTGCCGCATTAAAGCAAGGCTCGCGTGTGAATGCAAATGGGTTTGAGGCCGATGATAAAGTCGGTGTCTATGTTTCGACAATAGGTCAGTTGTCGGCTTCTGGCAATACGCTCGACAATGAGCCATTTGCCTACTCGTCAGGAAACTTGACTGCTCCCGCGGGTAAGGAGGTGTATTGGGGTACTCCCGATGTGAGATTGAGTGTGTATGCATACTATCCCTATGATGAAAGCATATCAGATAACTCGGCATATCCGTTTGCCGTTGCAGCCGACCAATCAACAGCAAAAGGTTTTTATGATAGCGATTTTCTTGCGGCGCAGGCCACCAATCTTGCACCGCAGAGCACGCCCGTTAATCTCACCTTTAATCATGCGTTGAGTAAGATTAACGTTAAGTTGGTTGCAGGTACGGGAATAACCGATGATGAATTGGTTGCTGCGCAAAAGAGTTTGATTATTGAAAATGCTGTTACCGATGGTCTAATCGACATTGCTACGGGAACAGCTACGGCGAAAACGACAAAAACCCCTATCACAGCATATGAGAGTGACGGGGCGAATTATTCGGCAATCGTCTATCCCCAAGAGGGCGAGATTACAATCCGTTTGGAGATGAATGATGAGATTTATAGCTATACTACAACAGTCGATTATGATGCAGCCTATCAGTATGGCTATACTCTGACTGTTAATGTGCGTGAGCCACAGCAGTTGTCGCTCACTTCCACGACAATTACTCCATGGAATGATGGCGGTACTCAAACCGGAGAGATGTCGGATATAATCAATATCCCCGATGCAGTGTTTAAGGCATATCTATTGAATGAATATATATACGAGAAAAATAGTGAGGGTAATTATGTTGCCACCGACAAGAAAATAGATGCCAATAATGATGGAGAGATTAGTATTGCGGAGGCCGAAGGTGTTGAATATATCAATGTGTGTGGGACTAGTACGCAGAGGATTTCAAGCCTATCTGGAATAGAGTATTTTGTTAACTTAAAGTATTTGTCTTGTAGTTATAACCAGCTGACCGCCCTTGATGTATCGAAAAATACTGCGTTGGAGTTGTTGGACGTATTTGATAATCCTATTACCACTTTGGATGTGTCAAAAAATGTTGCATTGACGGCTCTTTCGTGTTACTCTAACCAGCTGACCACACTTGATGTATCAAACAATACAGCATTGACAGATTTGCGATGCCAGACTAACCAGCTGACCACTCTTGATGTGTCAAACAATACGGCACTGGAGAGGTTGCTTTGTTCCTCTAACCAGCTGACCACACTTGATGTATCAAACAATACGGCTTTGAAAAGTTTGCAATGTTCCTCTAACCAACTGACTACGCTTGATGTGTCGAACAATACGGCATTGGAAAGTTTGCAATGTTCCTCTAACCAACTGACTACGCTTGATTTGTCGAACAATACGGCTTTGAAAAGTTTGCAATGTTCCTCTAACCAACTGACTACGCTTGATGTGTCAAATGATACGGCGTTGGAGAAGTTGTATTGTTTCCATAACCAGCTGACCACACTTGATGTATCAAACAATACGGCACTGGAGAGGTTGCATTGTTACTCTAACCAGCTGACCACACTTGATGTATCAAACAATACGGCACTGGAGAACTTGTGTTGTGACTCTAACCAGCTGACCACACTTGATGTATCAAACAATACGGCACTGACAGGTTTGCGTTGTTATTTTAACCAACTAACCACCTTGGATGTGTCAAAGAATACGATATTGGCAGAGATTCTATGTAGACCCATGAACGACGAGAATGGCAATAACTTGCTTACGACAATTTATATGGCGAATGGGCAGACGATAGGAAACCTTGCGAAGCCCGATGCGACGGTAATTGAGTATAAATAGCCATTTTTTCGGTGGAAATGTTTGCAGGTGAAAATAAAATGCTTACCTTTGCGCCGAATTAAGTACTTAATTAAACAAAAAGACGAAATGAAAAAAGGTATTCACCCTGAAAATTATCGTTTAGTGGCGTTTAAGGATATGTCTAACGACCACGTGTTTTTGTGCAGGTCCGCCGTTTCGACAAAAGAGACCATCGAAGTGAACGGCGAAACCTATCCTGTATACAAGATGGAAATCTCTAACACATCTCACCCCTTCTACACAGGTAAGATGAAGTTGGTTGACACCGCTGGTCGTGTGGATAAGTTTATGAGCCGTTACGCAAAACGCTACGATAAGAAGAACAAGTAATCGAAAGATTTACTTTGCAAAGTCCGATCCCGAGTGGGTCGGACTTTTTTTGTTGTCGGGTCAGAGGAGTGTGCGAGGGTGTGGAAAATCGAAACAGCTCATGCCGGCGAGAGGAGGGCTGCAAAATCATTGGCCGAGGCGGGGATATACCTCTTATATATTATTAAGGGAGGCTTGAAATGATATTTTTTAACTTTTTCGCAAAAAAAATGTTTCAATTGTTTTTTAATTAGGGAAAGAGTAATTATATTTGCACTCGATTTTCCGCCAACAGCCAAAAAGGTGAGAAAATCAAGGTTCTTTGACCGAGCGGAGTAGGGCATATTAAGGCGAAAAAGTGGAATGAATAAATTTTTTTGCCGAAAAATTTGCAGAAAAGAAAAATATCCCTACCTTTGCATCCCGTAAACGGTTGACATGCCGATGTAGCTCAGTTGGCCAGAGCACGTGATTTGTAATCTCGGGGTCGTGGGTTCGAATCCCTCCATCTGCTCCATAGGTTCGACAAGGAGCTTACAACTGACGAAAATATTGGGAAGATACCAGAGTGGCCAAATGGGGCAGACTGTAAATCTGCTGGCGTACGCCTTCGGTGGTTCGAATCCATCTCTTCCCACAACGATACCGGTCGGGGTTGCAAATGTCTGTAAAGGATGAGTAAGCTACTCTGATGCGGTTTGTTTTTGCGGAAGTA
>JAGBIC010000048.1 GCA_017935185.1 Alistipes sp.
TAAAAACGCCACGAGACTTGCGTGTAAGCCGATTTATGCTTATCTTTGCATCGTTGAAATTCACATGTGCACGTAACGTGTTTCTGAAATAAGGTGAATTCTTTTGTAGATTAAACGTGCCAGTCTCGTGGCTTTTTTATATAAGCCAAAGGCAAAGCGTTGAGATACAAGTGTTTACAAGGATACATCAATCCCTGGTGGCACCACGAAGAAAATCGCTAATAGCTAAATAATAAAGCTGTTAGCGATTCTTCTTTTTATCTTTTCAAGCAAAATGTCACTACGGTAAAATCCTGTCTGTTTCCCCATTTTGTCAGGCGAATATTCCGCCGATGGTGGTGGCTATTTTGGTGGCGAGGGCGATTAGCAGGTAGATAATAAATATCAGCAATAGGATGAGCAGTGCGGCGATAGTTGCTTGACGATGAATTTTTTCGATTGTTTTCTTGTCGCCGTCGAGGTATCCCGTGATCAAATTCATGTTTCTTATATGTGCCTTGTTGAAAAAGTCGGCTATGTTGCCTATGTGAAACGGTATTATTCCGATTGCAACGTCAATCAGCAGATTGAGTACAATGGCGAGCGTAAGGGGTAATGATTTTATTTTAAGCAACGATAAATATATCATGGGCAGTCCCATTGCTGGGGCTATCATGTCGCCCGCTATGGGCAGGAAGCCGATTAGTGGGTCAAGGCCTATGGGTATGCCGAAAATCTTGAAAGAGTTATCCATTAACTTCGAAATTTTGGCAATGAAAAGATATGTCGACGATTGCTTTATCTGCTTGCACAGCAGCTCTTCGGCCGATGGAGTTGGCGCGTTGAGCACTTCGGGAATCTCTGCCATTTGCTGAGCATTCTCTTGCTCGCGACTATTTTTTGCATACTCTTTCATGTGTGTTTATTGGCATATAATTCGAGATAAAAATAACCATTTTTTTTCAATTACGTAAGGTGGGCTGTAATTTGCTACAAAAAAGTAGAAATTGGCAGTTGATTTTTCTGCCAGTTTTTTTATCTTTGTAGGTAACATGTTGGTGAACTTATAAAACTGCATAGTATGAAAAAGGGTTTAAAGATTTTTGGTGTGGTGGTGGCTGCATTGCTGCTTGTTCTAATGGTGGCTCCTGTGGCATTTAAAGGTAAAATTGAGTCGCTGATTAAGAGTGAGGGAAATAAGCTTCTCAATGCTCAGTTCGATTTCAAGGATCTTAATATAAGCTTGTTGCGTAATTTCCCATTAGCGTCGGTTTCGTTGGAGGATTTTTATCTGAAAGGTATTGATAAATTCGAAAATGATACTTTAGTCTATGCGGGTGAGTTGGCCGTTGCGGTAAATGTGGGCTCACTTATTGGAGGTGATGCTATTGAGATATCGAAGATTATTGTCAACGACACCAAACTTCATGCGATTGTGCTGGAGGATGGCAGCGTCAATTGGGATGTGATGAAGTCTTCGGGTAGCGCCGAGCAGCCGGCGGCAGAAACTGAGGCGGATGGCGGCTCATTTGCCATATCGTTGAAAAAACTGTCGTTGGACAATGTGAATTTAATATATGACGATCGTCAGGGCGGAATGTACGCCGAGGTGTCAGAGTTGAGCGCTGCATGTTCGGGCGATTTCGCGAGCGATAATACCGCTGTAAATCTTAAGGCTGAAGCACCTGCTGTTATTTTCCGCATGGGTGGTGTCCCATTCTTGAATAAGGCATCAATTAAGGCAGATATTGATGCTGATGCCGATCTGAAGGCGGGTAAATTTACTCTTAAGGATAATGTTCTTGAGCTGAATGCAATTAAAGCTGCTGTTGATGGTTGGCTGACTGTTGCCGAGCAGAGCGTTGAGATGGATCTTAAGCTTAATACCAATGAGGTTGGATTTAAGGAGATTCTCTCTTTAGTGCCTGCTATCTATGCCAAGGATTTCAAGGGCTTGAAAACTGATGGTAGCGCAACTCTTGCGGCATATGCAAAGGGTAAGTTGCAGGGTGATATTGTTCCGGAATTCGATGTGACCCTAAATGTGAAAAATGCAATGTTCCGTTATCCTTCACTCCCCGCGGGTGTAGACGGAATCAATATCGCGGCTAATGTGAAGAATCCGGGCGGCAGCTTGGATGCTACAACAATCGTTGTCAATCCATTCAACTTTAGCATGGTGGGTAATCCTTTCAGCCTTACAGCCGAGGTGCAGACTCCTATTAGTGATCCGACCTTCAATGCGTCGGCCAAGGGTAAGCTCGATTTGGGTCGTATTAAGGATGTTTATCCGATAGAGGATATGAATCTGAATGGTGTAATAAATGCCGATATGACTCTTTTGGGGCGTCTGTCATACATTGAAAAGGAGCAATTTGACAAAGTTCAGGCGGCGGGCAGCATTGCATTGAGCGATATGAAGTTGCAGATGGAGGGGATTCCCGAGGTTGATATCCATAACTCGGTATTTTCGTTCTCGCCCCGATATCTCGAGTTGGGCAAGACTACCATCAATGTGGGAAATAATGATATTACATTGGATAGCCGTTTCGAGAACTATTTGGGTTTTGTGTTAAAGGGGACAACACTCAAAGGCTCGCTCAATGTGAGCAGCAAAATGCTTAATCTCAATGATTTCATAGGCGATGCGGAGGGTGAGGCAACTCCCGAGCAGACCGCTACCGAGCAGGATCAGCCGCAGGCGGCAACACAATCGGCTGAAGGTGTGTTGCGTGTGCCTGATAATATCGATTTCCGTATGCAGGCCGATTTTGCAAAGGTGTTGTTTAGTAAGATGCAGTTCGACAATCTGAAAGGTCTGCTTGTTATTAAGGATAGTAAGGTCGATATGCAGAATCTGTCGCTCAACACTATGGGTGGTGATGTGGTTGTGAATGGATCGTATGCTACTCTGGCGGGCGAGAATCCTCGTCTTAATGCCGGATTCAATCTTGCCAATATCGGTTTTGCACAGGCTTATAAAGATCTCGATATGATACGTTCTATGGCTCCGATTTTTGAGGGCCTGAATGGTAATTTCTCGGGTGTTGTGAAGGTCGATACCGAGTTGGATGGTACGATGAGCCCAATCCTCAATACGATGAACGGCAGTGGTAGCCTGTCGACCAAGGATCTAAAGTTGAGCGGTGTTAAATTTATCGATCAGGTGGCCGATATAACAAAGAAACCGGCATTGAAGGATATTGCGGTAAAGGATCTTAAGATAGATTTTGCAATTGTCAATGGCCGAATAAATACAAAGCCGTTCGATTTGAAGTTGGGCGACTATGTTATGAATCTGTCGGGCTCTACCGGCCTTGATCAGAGCATTGACTATCGCGGTAAGATTACCATTCCGGCATCGGCGGGCAATATATCGAAGTTGGGCACTGTTGATATGACTATCGGCGGTACGTTTGCAGCTCCGAAGGTTGGCATTGATATGGAGAGCCTTGCCAAGCAGGCTGCACAGAAGGCTGTCGAGAATCTCGGAAGCAAGTTGTTGGGTGGCAAAAATGAGGCTGCGGATTCTACTGATACGGCAGCACCCACAGAGGCTGACAAAAAGAAAGAGGTTGTAGGAAAGGTGCTCAACCTGTTTAAGAAAAAGTAATTTCAGCCCTGTTGGTGTAATGAGGGCAGAATGTAGGCGGATATATTATGGGCCAACTATATTTAATAAATTAGTATAGTATATACTATTGACTCGCCAAAAATTACTATATTTGTGCGCTTGTTTGAAATGATAGTGAAAAACAGAAAAGATAATAATGATGGAAGCAATCGTAAAGACAAATTTCAATTTTAAGGGTCAGCAGAGCCACTATGTGGGTAAGGTGCGTGATGTATACAGCATCGATGGCGACTATTTGGTTATGGTAGTGTCGGATAGAATTTCGGCTTTTGATGTGGTACTCCCCAAAGGAATTCCTTTTAAGGGTCAGGTGCTTAATCAGATTGCTGCAAAATTCCTTGATGCAACTACCGATATCCTCCCCAACTGGAAGATAGCTGTTCCCGATCCAATGGTTACTGTGGGTCATAAATGTGAGCCCTATAAGGTTGAGATGGTTATCCGTGGTTATTTGTCGGGTCATGCATGGCGTGAGTATAAGGCCGGCAAGCGTACTATTTGTGGTGTTGCTATGCCCGACGGGATGGTTGAGAATCAGAAATTCCCCGAGCCAATCATCACTCCTACAACAAAGGCTGATGAGGGCCATGATGAGGATATCTCTAAAGAGGAGATTATTGCCCAGGGCTTGGTTAGCCGTGAGGAGTATGAGCAGTTGGAGGCATATACTCGTGCAATATTCCAGCGTGGCACCGAGATTGCTGCCAAGATGGGCTTGATTTTGGTAGACACAAAGTATGAGTTTGGTAAGAAGAATGGTCAGATCTATTTGATGGACGAGATTCACACTCCCGACTCATCGCGTTATTTCTATGCCGAGGGCTATGAGGAGCGCCTTGCCAAGGGCGAGAAGCAGAAGCAGCTCTCAAAGGAGTTTGTTCGCGAGTGGCTTATGGCCAATGGTTTTCAGGGTCAGGAGGGTCAGCAGGTGCCCGAGATGACCGACGAAATTGTGTCAAGCATCACAGAGCGCTATATCGAGTTGTATGAGAATATCGTGGGCGAGAAATTCGTTAAGGCCGAGGGTGATAATATCGAGGCCCGTATCGAGAAGAACGTGAGTGATTTCCTCGCAACACTATAATAGCTTCGCATAAAAAGACATGCCGCAACTTTTTCGGTTGCGGCATATTTTGTTGTATTCTATTTTATAATCAGATCTTCACATCTGATTTTCGGGACATAATGCGTGTCATCTTCCCGATAATATGTGGTGCTTTGGTCTGCGCCAATCTCCACGAGTTTTATGTTGTCTGTGCCACGCCCTATTGCAACGATAAGCAATGGGTCGTATTTTAGATCAAAACCACTCTTGATGGCCTCGTGGTCGAATGCGCCTATACAAATGCCGTTTAATCCTATCTCGGCAGCTTGCAAAAGCATACTTTGAGCTGAAATCCCCAAATCAATATCAACATATTTATCCTCGGCTATTGTGCTGCAAATAATTATGAATGCTTCAGGTTCGCATCCCTCTTTCGGCAGGTTTAGGTGGGGGAGTGCTCCTCCCAAGCGAATGTGTGGCAGAACTTTTTCAGCCTCGTTGTGTAGTACGGGGCGGAAACGCAAAATCTGGCGATTGCTGGCCGAAGGAATCTTTGTGTTTACCTCGATTATACGACGTAGTTGGTCTTCGCGAACTTTGAATGATGTGTCGTATCCTCGGTGACTGCGATTTTTTGTCAATAGGCGGCTCAGCGTGACAGTGCGCTTTGCTGTGGTGGCGGTATTTGCATAGTGATCCTCCATCTTTTTGCCCAAATAGTTGTCGGCCATATTGTGTCTGTTAGAGTTGTGGTTGCAAAAATACGAGATATAATCGAAAAATTGTAATTATCTGTCATAAACTTCCATAAATATTGCGTTTGCATAAGTTGTGAATAATCACTATATTTGTAAACCGCTTAATTATGTTCGCTTTCTTTGCTCGGCCATGCTGGTCGGTATGGCGAAACGAAAAATGTATAAATGAAATGAAGCTTGTTTTTGCAACAAATAATGCCCACAAATTGCGTGAGGTGTCGCAGACTATAGGCGAGTGTGTAGAGCTTGTCTCGCTTGCCGAGTGTGGCGTGGTTGAAGATATTCCCGAAAACGAACCCACATTGGAGGGTAATGCCCTTGTCAAGGCACGCTACATTTACTCTCGTACAGGCCAAAATTGTTTCGCCGATGATACAGGGCTGGAGGTGGATGCGCTGGGTGGTGAGCCCGGAGTGCGTTCGGCACGATATGCCACCGATGGCCATGATGATGAAGCAAACAAAAAGCTGTTACTTGAACGGTTGGCGGGTAAGCAGAACCGTGCGGCGCAATTCCGTACAGCCATTGCTTTGATATTGGATGGTAAAGAGTATCTCTTCGAAGGGGTTGTGCGCGGTAGTATTTCGTCTGAGCCTCGTGGCGATGGCGGCTTTGGCTATGACCCTTTGTTTATCCCCGAGGGATATGATTTGTCGTTTGCCGAGATGAGTGCCGAGTCGAAAAATGCAATTTCGCACCGTGGCCGTGCTGTGGCTGCATTGGCAGATTTTCTCAAGCAATATTGCTAATGAACAAAATAGAACCAACTAAATTGACACCGCAAATATGAATAAGAAGAATACCGTAGCTCTTATCTATGACTTCGATGGTACACTTGCGCCGGGTAATATGCAGGAGTATGATTTTATTCCGGCCGTAGGCAAGAGCAATAAAGAGTTTTGGAATGAGGCCAATGTGTTGGCAGAGACTCAGGACGCAGACCCCGTTTTGGCCTATATGGCCCGTATGATTCAGGAGGCGCAGAGCAAGGGCCTGTCGTTGCGTCGTGAGGCATTTCGTATATCGGGTAAAAATATTCGTTATTATAAGGGTGTCGAGGAGTGGTTTTCCCGCATGAATGCCTATGCTGCCGAGCGGGGACTTAATCTTGTGCATTATATCAATTCGTCGGGTTTGCAGGAGATTATCGAAGGTACCTCTATTGCAAAGGAGTTCAAACGTATTTATGCATGTTCGTTTCTGTATAATGTCGACGGTATAGCATATTGGCCGGCGGTGGCGGTGAATTACACCAATAAGACGCAATTTATTTTCAAGATAAATAAGGGTGTTGAGTCGGTGTATGACACCCGTCAGGTCAATCAATATATGGAAGAGAACAATCGCCCCGTGCCGTTTAAGCGTATGATATATGTTGGGGATGGTACTACCGATATCCCATGCATGCGCCTTGTTAAGAACTATGGTGGCCACTCTATTGCGGTTTATAATCCTGAAGATAAAGGAAAACGCAAAGAGATGAATGCCTTGATTCGTGATAATCGTGTGAATTTTGTCTGCTCGGCCGACTACTCCGAAGGCTCGGAAATTGATATTGTGGTTAAATCGGTCATGGATAAGATTGCTGCTGATTTGCAGTTGGAGCATTTGAGTGATGCCAAGCATGTCGGATTAAAATAGTGGATATAGAGTTGGTTTACTAATAAATTTCTGCCATTGAAAAAGATAAAACTTGGGCTTTTGCCTAAAATCATTATAGCAATTCTGTTGGGCACTTTGCTGGGAGGAGTGCTTCCCGAGTGGTGCAGCCGTATATTCATAACATTTAACGGCCTTTTCAGTCAACTCCTCGGCTTTGTTGTTCCATTGATTATCGTGGGGCTTGTAACGCCGGCGATTGCCGAGATAGGGCAGGGCGCAAAGAAGATGCTCATAGCCACCACTCTGTTGGCATACAGTACAACTCTTGTCGCAGGTTCGCTCTCATATTTTACGGGTGTGTTGACATTCCCATCGCTGATTGATTCGCAGTTGGCGGTTGATAGCGCAGCGCAAGCGGTGAAGATAGCCCCCTATTTTTCGATTGATATCCCACCTTTGATGGGGGTGATGACGGCTTTGATAACATCGTTTGTTTTTGGACTCGGAATCGCTTATCTGCAAGGCGACGTGTTGCGCCGTGGGGCAGATGAGTTGCGAGAGGTGGTCACAATGTTGATACGCGGTGTTATTATCCCGCTTTTGCCGCTTTATATATTTGGCATATTCCTCGATATTACGGCGGCGGGTGAGGTGATGCGCGTGTTGGAGGTCTTTGTTAAGATTATCGGTGTGATTTTCGTATTGCATATAGTTTGGCTGCTCTTGCTTTATGGCTTTGCGGGGACGATGACAAAACGAAACCCGCTTAAGATGCTTGCAACCATGATGCCGGCATATTTCACGGCTCTCGGTACGCAATCATCGGCTGCAACAATCCCCGTAACTTTGGAGCAGACACGAAAAATGGGGGTAAGCGATGGTGTGTCGGGTTTTGTTATTCCGCTCTGTGCTACGATACATCTGTCGGGTAGCATGCTCAAAATTGTGGCGTGTGCTTTGGCTTTGATGATTATGCAAGGAATCGAGTATGATTTTGGGCTGTTTTTTGGATTCATATGTATGCTCGGCATAACTATGGTGGCTGCTCCCGGTGTGCCTGGCGGTGCTATTATGGCGGCGTTGGGTGTCCTGTCGTCGATGTTGGGTTTTACGCCAGACGATCAGGCATTGATGATTTCGTTGTATGTGGCTATGGATAGTTTCGGTACTGCATGTAACGTAACGGGTGATGGCGCTTTGGCGGTTATTATCGATAATGCAAAAATTGCTGCTGATACTCGGAAAAGTGTGATTAGTGAGCTAAAAATTGATTAAAAATTTGTTTATTTGGTTTTTTGCGCTACCTTTGCAGTCGCAAATTGCTAGGGAGTTTAGCTCAGCTGGTTCAGAGCATCTGCCTTACAAGCAGAGGGTCGGCGGTTCGAATCCGTCAACTCCCACAAGTAAAAAAAGCATCCGAAATCCGGATGCTTTTTTTACTTGTGGGAGATTCCTCCCGACGATATTTATAATCCCTCTCCCAACCTCTCCCTTTGAAAAGGAAGAGGCTTTATTTTTTCTACAAAAATATTAGAATCTATTTTTTGTAGACGAATTTCGGATGCTTTTTTGTTTGTGGGAGATTCCTCCCAACGATATTGATAATCCCTCTCCAAATAACTTATTGGTTAGCAGGATTGATGCCACGTAAAATCCGCTCTACATACAATATCTCATCGCCAATATTATCTTTCTCTTGTAATGATTCCTTATATGGGATGGGTATTTGTGGCGCGAGCCCACGTCCATCTATTACAATATCTGGCCACCTACAACTGCGGGTTGTTGGAATATGCAATCTAAACCACTTGAGCGGTGACTCAATTCTATACACGTTAGACAAATCAATTGTTCCACTGGTATTTTCATTGCCAAACAGCACAACCTTTTCACTCTCTCTCGCTTCGATGATAAATTGCTCTGCCGATGATGCGTTTTGCCCATGTATCAATATTCCAACTCTTTTGGGGTAATGATATACAGTATCACGCTTAACCATGTCTATGCGTTTTGAATCTGGTCGTAAGACATATTCACCTGAATTCTCTTCTATAACAGCTACTATTCTTTTATAGAAATCTACCCATTTCTCATTTGGATTTTTTTTAACTATATCACGATACATATTCAAAAAATCCTCTGTGGCATACAACTCTGTTCCATGGGTTAAATAAGGCTGACTATATATCAGTGACAATAGAGATTCAAAATTTGCATCATTTCCGCCGCTATTCGATCGAATATCGATGATTAGATATGGCCGAGATGTTATAGCTTCGAAATTTTCATCGACAATTTTATTGGATGTATTACTATCAAAGGATGGGATTCGTAAGAAAAATGTGCTATCATTCATAGCCGTTGCTGTATAATACATATTAACACTATGAGATTGTAATCCCTGTTGTTGCATTTGACGTAATTTTTCCCTTTGTATGATTTCTTCGAAGATTGTTTTGTTGGACAATCGTAAATACAGATGTCTATCATTAAATCTCTTCAAATAATTATCTAGAATAATAGGAAGTGTGTCGGGTTGTGTCGCCACAATTTGGCGTTGGCTATATACATATTTTTTCCACTCTACTTCTTTGCCTTGTGTTTTTAATTTATAACCCGGATAGTTACGTTCCACATAGTTAGTAAGCCAGTCAAATTCAGATAAAGCATCTTCGGCGGTTTGAGCGAATAGTTGATAATGGAATATTCCGAACACGAGAATCAATAAAAATTTCTTCATAATATTTATTAGTTTTATGATTATACTAATTAGACGCTCGTGATTATTAAAGGTTACAGCATGCGAGAATGTTTTGATGATGTTAGTATACGTTATAGTGAATGATTTAAGATTATATAGTAAAGTTTGCGATAGTAGTCTTTTTTCAGTCTCACATATAACAATATCTTATAGCCCTATAAAAAATATCAATTTGACAAATGATAAATATAGTATTATATTTGCAGTAAGATGTAAAACTTAAATATGTACTATAAATTATGGCAACAATAAATTTAACAAAATCAGATTTCCTGCGACGAGTTATGGATCTGGAGTCTACTCCTAATGAGTGGAAATTTTTGGGTGACAAGCCTGCGGTTATAGATTTCTTTGCACCATGGTGCGGCCCTTGCAAAATGCTCTCTCCCGTACTCGAGGAGTTGGCCGAGGAGTATGACGGCAAAGTTGATATTTACAAGGTAAATATCGATAAAGAGGAGGATTTGGCTACAATTTTCGGTATTCGCAGCGTACCTACGCTGATTTATATCCCCATGGTGGGCAACCCTCGAAAAACGATGGGGGCGATGCCCAAAGCGCAATTAAAAGAACATTTGGATAATTTGCTTAAAGGGTAAAATGTAATACAGATTATTAAACTATAAAACAGACAAAATTATGGCAACAAAATTTTATCGCTGCCGCCATTGCGGCAATGTTATCGAGAAATTGGTAGACTCAAAAGTTCCTGTGGTATGCTGTGGTGAAAAGATGGAGGAGTTAATCCCCAATACCGTTGAGGCAAGTGGAGAGAAGCACATCCCCGTAGTAACAAAACTCGACGAGTGTACGATAAAAGTCGAGGTTGGCAGTGTAGCACACCCCATGTTAGCAGAGCACCATATCGCATTTATATATGTAGAAACCGAAAATGGCGGAATCCGAGTTGATTTGAAGGATAAACCCGAAGCGACAATCTGTACATGCGGAGCAAAACCTGTCGCAGTGTACGAGTATTGCAATCTGCATGGATTGTGGAAGGTGGATTTATAATCGTTTAGAGCAGGATTATAAATATGGTTGGGAGAGAAACTCCCACAAACAAAAAAGCATCCGAAATTCGTCTACAAAAAATAGATTCCTGATGTTTCATGCAGAAAAAATAAAGCCTCTTCCTTTTCAAAGGGAGAGGTTTGGAGAGGAATTGTCAATATCGTTGGGAGAGAAACTCCCACAAACAAAAAAGCATCCGAAATTCGGATGCTTTTTTGTTTGTGGGAGTTGACGGATTCGAACCGCCGACCCTCTGCTTGTAAGGCAGATGCTCTGAACCAGCTGAGCTAAACTCCCGATGCGCCTGAACAAGGACTTGAACCTAGGACCCCATGATTAACAGTCATGTGCTCTAACCA
>JAGBIC010000049.1 GCA_017935185.1 Alistipes sp.
ACCGAGAACTCAATCATGCGTCACAACACAGGCGGATTCAACGCCCCTTCGCGTGAGGCTATCTACTACCGCATCCACAAACTCGCTTATGGTGCTGATTGGCAGTATGATTACGAAAAGTTCGTTGAGTGGGATGCCAAGAACCGCAAGGCCGCGGCTGCAACCCGCGCAATACCCTACCGCCATGCCGAGATTAAGCCTACTCACCCGCCTGTAATAGTAAACAAATCGTGGAAAGATGCAAAATAAGTCGAAAAATATAAGCCTAAAGCTGGCGGCAACATGCGTGTTGTCGTCGGCTCTGTTGGGCGGCTGCGCAGGCTCTCGCACCGCCAAAGAGAGTGTCGCCGAGCCACAAGAAAAGGCCGATAGCGTGAAGGAGTTCCCCCACACGCATCCGCCCGTAGTAGTACCCTATACATGGCAGGAGGCGATGCAGAAAGCAACCCCACCCGACCAAAAGCAACATTTTTTTCACGCCCACGACATAAATTCTGTCCTCTACGTCTTGACAAATAACCAACAAATTGCTAAAATTGTGTAATTTATCATTTTTACAGCAAAATCAAACACAAAATAGACAACCATGAAACGTTTTCTTTTGGCATTTTTGGCCACCGCAACCCTTTTCGCCTGCACCAAGGGCGATGATGGTGGCAGCAATGGTAACAGCAATAATTCTAATCAAGAGAACTCCACCCAAGACTCTTCAAATAAAATTGATGCAGAAGACGTACCACACGATGAAATATGGTACACAACAAAAGATAAATCCTCTATTGAAAATTTAGATGCTTCGGCTTTTGGAGCTAATATTTTGTCACACACATTCGATGGCAAAAAATGGATTATCAAATTTGATGCTCCCATTAAAACTATTGATAGTCCATCTTTTCACCCTACAGATTACGGTAAATTACCTCTAATAACAGGATTATATCTTCCGAATAGCATAGAAACGATCTATGAGCTCAACGGGAAATTTGAATTTGAGGAATTTCATGTCCCCAAATCTCTTGTATATTACAACCATCCTGAATCTATGCTCTTTTATAGAAATTTTATATTAGAACGCTTTACTGGATACAACATATCAGAGGATGGCCGTTGTATAATACTCGACAATACTATTGTTGCATATGCTCCCGTTGGTGTTGAGGAATACACAACTCCTAAAGGCGTTACTGCCATTGGAGATAATGCTTTTGAATATTGTCAGCTAAAAAAAATAACAATATCAGAAGGTGTTAAATCTATCGGAAAGAATGCTTTTTTTAGATTTACAGGCGAAGAATGGGAAAAAACAGACAAATTGGAGGAGGTATATTTACCTTCAACACTTGAATCCATATATCCCGACATATTTTACTCAAATCAAAATATAAAAGCGTTTTATGGAAACAACGAGTTTGTTTCAGACGATAATAAAGTAATATTTTATTATGGAAGCAACGGCAAAGAAGTTGCCAAATTTGCTACTGGATCAAATATAACAGAATACGCAATACCCGATGGGGTTACTTACTTAAACGATGGGGCATTTGCCTATGCCAGAACATTAAGAAAGCTCCATTTCCCGGACTCATTACGCAAATTCTGTCCAGGAGCATTCGATAATGCATACAACCTTGAATATATCTCTGGAAAATATGTATTGGAAGACAATCGCAGTATGGTTGTAAATAACACTCTAGTTTTAGCTGTATGTGGAGGATTAACCGAATACACCACACCACCGAAAGTCCCCCGTATGGCTCATAATGCCATATTGGCTCATCCAGATTTAGAGCAAATCATTTTAAGCGATGATGTTCTATCATCCCAATATAGACTTGTATGGAATACCCCAAATTTTAAATCAATCACTATATCTGCAAAAATGATAAATTGTTCAACAGATCCTTTTCCTGGTTCTGTTGTCTTTAGGCCAGGAACATATATAAAAGACCCCAACCCTTATGCTATATACTGTAGGGCATTGGATCCTCCTACAATCCATCACTCTAAGATGATGTATCATGACTACACTACCATATATGTACCACAAGAATCACTTGAAAAATACAAGAACTCCCCATGGGGAGAATACGAAAGCCATGGAGCAACTATATTGGGATATGATTATAAAGACAACCACTATGACCTTGATTTTTACAAATCTACCGACTTTACTCAAGATGGTTTGGTTACCATTTTGCAAACAGCCACTAAAGGGAAGGGGATAGATATCGTAATGATGGGTGATGCTTTCTCTGATCGACAAATTGCCGATGGCTCTTACGGCGGAGTAATGAATACTGCTATGGAAAGTTTTTTCAAAGAAGAACCTTATAAATCTTTCCAAGAATATTTCAATGTTTATTATGTAAATGTCGTTTCGTCAACCGAAGGATATGACCACTGCAGTACTGCTTTAAATGGATATTTCGGCGATGGCACACTGGTTGGCGGAGATGATTATACAGTATTTGAATACGCCAAAAGAGCGATTAATGAAGATCGAATTGATGATGCAATAATCATTGTAATGATGAACTCACCCGCCTATGCTGGAACATGCTATATGTACTTTCCATCCACAACAGGAGATTGGGGTAACGGAGTATCAATTTCATACTTCCCCACAGGTCAGGATGACACTGCATTGGCGCAGGTTCTCCATCACGAGGCAGGAGGTCATGGCTTTGCGAAGCTTGCTGATGAGTATGCTTACGAGTATATGGGAACTATTCACAAGACTAAGGTTACAGAACTCAAGACCGAACAAACCAATTGGGGTTGGTGGAAGAATGTCGATTTCACAAGCGACCTCACGGCTGTACGCTGGAAGCACTTTATCAACGACACTCGCTACGCCAACGAGGGCCTTGGAGCTTACGAGGGTGGTTTGACCTATTGGAGCGGCGTATGGCGACCGACCGAGAACTCAATCATGCGTCACAACACAGGCGGATTCAACGCCCCTTCGCGTGAGGCTATCTACTACCGCATCCACAAACTCGCTTATGGTGCTGATTGGCAGTATGATTACGAAAAGTTCGTTGAGTGGGATGCCAAG
>JAGBIC010000003.1 GCA_017935185.1 Alistipes sp.
GGGTAGTGAACTCTTTGCCTCGCTGGAGCGATTGGATTTTATTAAGTGCGATATCGAGGGCTATGAGAGAGTCGTTCTGCCCGAGATGCGCGAGTTGATTGAGCGTTTTCACCCCACGGTGCTGGTCGAGACCGATGGCGAAAGCCGCCAGCAGATAATTGGCCTCTTTGAACAGATGGGCTACAAGGCCTTTATGCTGGAGGGTGGTCGAGAGGTGGCGCTCGATAGAGAGAGTGATAAAGATATAATATTCAGATATAGATAGTTATGAGAATCGATATTATAACAGTTGTGCCCGAGCTGGTTACCTCGCCCCTGAGCGAGTCAATCCTCAAACGTGCCCAGGAGAAGGGACTGGTCGAGATTGTTGTGCATAACCTGCACGATTATGCCCACGATAAGCGTAAGACCACCGACGACTATCCTTTTGGTGGCGAGGCAGGCATGGTGATGAAGTGCGAGCCTGTCTTTGAGCTTGTCGAGAAGTTGCAGTCGGAGCGTCACTATGACGAGGTTATCTACACCTCACCTGACGGCATAACCTACAATCAGCATGAGGCCAACCGATTGTCGATGTGCGAGAATATCATCATCCTCTGCGGCCACTACAAGGGCATCGACCATCGTATTCGTGAGCATCTTATCACACGCGAGATATCTATCGGCGACTATGTGCTGACTGGTGGCGAGCTTGCGGCCTGCATTATTGCAGACTCTGTTGTGCGACTTCTGCCGGGTGCTATTGGTGACGAGGCTTCGGCCCTCACCGACTGTTTTCAGGACGATTTACTCGCCCCGCCCGTCTATACCCGCCCTGCCGAGTTTCGTGGCTGGCGAGTGCCTGATGTCTTGTTGTCGGGTAACTTCGCCGAGATAGAGAAGTGGCAGGAGGAGCAATCCTATGAACGCACCAAGCAGTTGCGACCAGATCTCTTGGAAATTCATAATTCAAAATTCAAAATTCAAGATTGATATTTGGTTTGCAATACAAACTACAATTATGAAAAGCGATAATATTGTATTGGATAAGAGTTTTAATTTTGCAGTACGAATTGTAAAACTATATAAGTATTTGCGCTATACAATTGATGAAAAAGTATTGTCTACGCAAGTATTGAAGAGTGGTACAAGTATAGGCGCAAATATCCGAGAAGCATTGCGCAGCTCTTCGCGAAAAGATTTTGTCGCCAAGATGAATATATCGCTTAAAGAGGCATATGAAACGGAGTATTGGTTGGAGTTGCTATATAAGACAGAGTATATTTCAGATAAAGAGTATCATAGTATCTTCCCAGAGTGTCGGGAATTGACCAATATTTTGTCGCAGATTGTTTTAACCACCAAGTCAAGGGACGAGGCGAACAGATAGGAATAATGTAGTTGAATATAGGTTTTTATTAAAATTCTTAATTCACGCTTTGAGTTGTTTCTCATAGAAATGATTTTGAATTTTGAATTTTGAATTGTGAATTATAATAGAATATGAAATATTATATTATAGCCGGTGAGCCTTCGGGTGATTTGCATGGCTCAAATCTGATGAAGGGCATATTAAAGTCTGACCCCGAGGCCGAGTTTCGCTTTTGGGGCGGTGATATGATGGCCGAGGTGGGTGGCAAAGATAATCTGGTGAAGCACTACCGCGAGATGTCGTTTTTCGGTTTTGTGCAGGTGGCGTTGAATATCCGCACAATACTCTCGCAGATGGGCAACTGCTGCCGTGATATCGAGGCTTTCAACCCCGATGCCGTTATCCTTATCGACTACCCGGGCTTCAATATCCAGATTGCCGAGTTCGCCCATGGCAGGGGTATACCTGTTCACTACTATATCGCACCCAAGGTGTGGGCGTGGAAGGAGCATCGTGTAAAGGCTCTCAAAAAATATGTTGATAAGCTATATATCATCTTCCCCTTTGAGAAAGAGTATTTCCGCTCGAAAGGAATTGAACCCCATTTTGAGGGTAATCCCTTGATGGATGCCATTGCCCAGCGTTGTGCCGCAGCTCCCGAGGAGAGCGTCTTCCGCAAGGAGAACGGCCTCGATGAAAGGCCCATCGTGGCACTGTTGGCTGGTAGCCGCGTGAGCGAGATTAAGGCCAACCTGCGTTTTATGGCCGAGCTTGCCGAGCGTATGCCCGCCAAGCAGTTTGTGGTGGCAGGTGTGGGGTGGATCAAACGTGAGCAGTATGAGGTATTTACGGCCGATATGCCCGTTAAGTTTGTCTGCGACAAGACCTATGAGTTGTTGCAAATCTCGGAGGCGGCGGTTGTTACCTCGGGAACGGCGACGCTCGAAACCGCCCTTATAGGTATTCCCGAATTGGTGGTGTATGGTATTCCGTGGCTCTATGAGAAGTGCAAGCCCTATCTGCTTAAGATACCTTATGTATCGCTCGTGAACCTGAATTTGCAGCGTGAGGCGGTGCGCGAGATGGTTGTCTATCACCCCTCGGTGGATGAGGCCGAGAAGGAGCTGCGCGCGATTTTGCCCGGTGGAGCAAAGCGTGAGAAGATGTTGCAGGATTTCGATGAATTGCGTACAATCATCGGCGGAGCAGGGGCGAGCGATAGGTTTGCGGCGGATATTGTAAGGACAATTCAAAATTCAAAATCCAAAATTCAAAATTAATTTGTGTTATGCAAAACGCTCAACTACTACTCAATCCACTACTGCATCTGGCGATTATTGTGCCACTCCTGCTTATCTTTATGAAGGAGCGCACACGCGAGAACTATCTGCGCGTGGTGACAATTGCTTTTTGCTACTTTGTATGCTACGTTGCACTTACTCTACAAAACTACTTCAGTTGCTTTAATATAATCGGTGGCAATTGGAATTGGGATGGCAAAATCTACTCCGTAATCTGCGGTGTGACGTTTTACTTTCTCTTCTGCCGACAGTTTAGCGAAAATAATTTCTTCACGCTCAAGCAGAATAGAGAGGGACTGAAGCCTGCATTATGGGTTGCGTTTGCGATTATTGCAGCGCAAGCTCTTTTGGGGTCGCTGGGTAATGCCGAGTTTGACATTGAGAGTTTACTTTTCCAACTCTCAATGCCTGGCATAGACGAGGAGATAATGTTCAGAGGAGTATTGCTCGGTTTGATGTGCAGCGCATTGCGTGAGGGAGGCAAGCCATCGCGTAGTCCTGCCATCATAATTAATGGTATTTTGTTTGGTTTGATACATGCGCTATCATTTAATAATGGCATACAGTTTAGCGTAGCGAACTTTATTTGGACAGGAATGATTGGTTATGCATTGGCATATATCGCTCTGCGTACCCGCAGTATATTGATTCCTATGCTAACACATAACATCTGCAACTTCTGCAATAATTTATTATCGATGATTTTGTAGGGATGTTCCTTGGTGCTGTTATTTTTGCATTAGTTTGGTGTTTGATAGCCTTGTTTATCCGCCGCTATCCCGAAACAATGGCGGGTTATAACACTATGCCGAAACAGAAGCGCGAGAAGATTGACATCCACAAACTTGGCCGTTTTATCTCGAACGCAATGTTTGCGGGTGTGCCGTTTGCGCTACTATCGTCCTTTATGCCGAGTGCGGAACTCTATGCGCTGATGTTGGTAGGGGTGCCTGCGGGGCTGCTTGTCGCCTGTGCGATATATGTGAATGTGAGAATAAAAAAATTTGAGAAACAATGAAGATAATCTGTATCGGTCGCAACTATGCCGACCACGCCAAAGAGTTGAACGATGGTGCCGAGATACCCAAAGAGCCGCTCTTTTTCCTAAAACCCGATACGGCTCTTTTGCGTAATAACGACCCATTCTATATCCCTTCGTTCTCAAGTGAGGTGCATTATGAGTGTGAATTGGTGGTGCGCATAACCCGTCTGGCGAAGTGTATCGACGAGAAGTTTGCTTCGCGTTGCTACGAGGAGGTGGGCCTTGGCATCGACTTCACGGCTCGTGACATCCAGCGTGAGGCGATCAAAAAGGGGCTGCCGTGGGAGCTATCGAAAGGCTTCGACCACTCGGCTGCTCTGTCGAATCAGTTTGTGCCGCTTGCCGAGCTGGGTGGCGATGTGCAGAACCTCGAATTCGAGATGTTGCTCAACGATGAGGTGCGTCAGCATGGTTTTACAAAGGATATGCTCTTTACGGTCGATAGAATCATCAGCCATGTGTCGCAATATATGACTCTGCGTATCGGCGACCTTATCTACACAGGCACTCCTGTGGGTGTAGGCCCTGTCAAGGCGGGCGATAACATCAAGGCCCGTATCGGTGGTCACACGTTGCTGGATTTTGATGTGATGTAAGTTTTTTGTAATTCAAAATTCAATTTATTATATGCTATTGCACGATAAATTAAGCTCCTATCGCCTAATCTTGGCCTCGCAGTCGCCCCGCCGTCGTCAGCTACTCACCGAGGCCGGAATAGACTTCACTCTTGCGCCTCGTTTCGAGTGCAACGAATCTTTTCCCGAGGATATGCCTGCCTGCGAGGTGGCCGAGTATCTTTCGCGTCTGAAGAGCGAGGCTTATCCGGAAGAGTTGGAGCAGAACGATATTCTGCTCACAGCCGATACGGTGGTCATTGCACATGGCGAGATATTGGGTAAGCCTGCCGATGCAACTGAGGCTGTTGCCATGATTGAAAAGCTGTCGGGTGGCGAGCACGAGGTGGCAACGGGCGTAACGCTACGCAGTCGCAGCAGCATTAGCAGCTTTACAGCCTTCTCGACTGTGCGTTTCCGCGCGCTTGCAAGGGAGGAGATAGAGTATTATGTTGCAACATATAAGCCTATGGACAAGGCTGGCGCTTATGGTATTCAGGAGTGGATAGGCTATGTTGGTATCGAGGGCATCGAGGGCTCGTTCTATAATGTGATGGGGCTTCCCGTGCAGAGAGTCTATTGTGCGCTTGATGAATTTATCGGCTGACAAATTGGTGTATTCAACTAAAAAGCTGCCCCTTCAAAGGCAGCTTTTTTTATCGAGTAAGGAACGCCACATAGCAGACAATTGCCATTATGGCCATCAAGGCTTTAACCCATGCCCTGCGGCTATGCAGCATTATCCATATAAATGCCGATGAGGCCAATCCGAAGAGAGTCAGATTGACAACTTTTTCGTCGTTGAAGTCGTAGACCGTACCGCCCGAATACAAAATATCGGCGATGGTCAGTACAAAGAAATTAAACACGTTGCTACCCGCAATATTTCCGAAGGCAATGTCGAAATTTCGCATGCGGAAGAGCGATATTGTCGATGTCACCTCGGGGAGCGATGTGGCTATGCCCAGAAAAAGTGCACCGGCCAATCCCGAGCCGAGGTTTAGTTTGGTGGCGATGTCGTCGGTGATGTAGGTGAGTATTATGCTTGCAACTATAATTCCCACGCTGGCGAGGGTGAAACGCACCACGATACTCCTGATAGATAGGTTCACCTCCTCGGGGTCTGCCTCCTCGCTGCCGCTGCCATTATCTCCGGCGAGGAATCTCACCGAGAGGAAGTAGAGCAATATGATGAGTAGCGAAGTGATGCTAACAAAGAGTATGGGATTTGAGTGCTGGCCGATGACGATATTTTCGTCGTACATAAACAGGCGGTTGAACTCAACCGAGAGATACATCAAGATGAGGAACGCCATAACATAGTGGTGGCTGCGCGAGAGCCGTGATGAGGTGAATCCTTTGAAGAAACAGAGAATCACTACCGCCAGCATACCGAAATTAAATAGGTTACTGCCCAGAATATTGCCTATGCAGAGCGATGGGTTGTCGATGAGTGTCGTGGCCGAGATGCTTGTGAAGAGTTCGGGGAGTGATGTGATGGCCGAGAGCAGAACGCCTCCGAGGAATGCACCCGAGAGGCGAGTTTTGTGGTCGATCATATCAATGTAGCGCGATGCGAGAATCGAGAACCACACCACAGCCACAACGGTTATAATATACAGGATATATAGCATAATCAATCTTTTTTATCTTTTTCCTATGCAGTCATCAGGCCCTTGCGTGGGGTGGCGTCGAGGCGTATGGCTATAAAGACCAGAATCGTGAAGGCCACCAGCGACGAGCCGCCATAGCTGATGAATGGCAACGGAATACCCATCACAGGAATTAGTCCTATGGTCATGCCTACATTTACCATGGCGTGGAACAAGAGTATGGAGGCCACGCAGTAGTTGTATATGCGGCAGAATGGCTCTTGTGAGCGTTCGCCCATCTTCATTAGTCGCAGGATGAGCGCACATAGCAATCCCAGCACTATAATCGAACCGATGAATCCCCACTCTTCGCCCACGGTACAGAAGATGAAGTCGGTCTGTTTCTCGGGAACGAAGTATTTGCTCTGCGTTCCTTGCAGGAAGCCCTTGCCGATGATTCCACCCGAGCCGATGGCGATTTTCGACTGGTTCACATTGTAATCTACACCCGAAGGGTCGCTCACAATACCAAGGAAACTCAATATTCGCTCCTTCTGGTGAGGCTTGAGCACCGATTCGAAAATCTTGTCGGCAGTGGGCACAAATACCATCGAGCCGATAAATATTCCTATGGTAAGCAGCATGGCCGGAATATTGCGGCGCACGGCATATATTCCTGCTGCGATGACACCTCCCAACGAGGCGATAATCATACATGTGTAGCCGCTCAGTGCATTGGTAAAGAGTAGCTCCGATACTCCGTATAGCAACAATGCCGAGCCGCAGACCGATGCAAGGAATATGATGTGGGCTCGCAGATTTCCTATCATCATGGCGTTCGAAAGGGTGAAAATCACAACCAGCAGAATAAGCAGAAACAGCGGCGTGAAGAGGAACGAGAAGATAAACAGGGTGGCAACGATCAGGATGGGGATGCAAATCCATTTGTTCAGTCCTTCACGATAAAGCACAAAAAGGAATGAGCACAACACCACTCCCGAACCGGTGTCGTTCTGAAGGATGATGATGGCCAGCGGCAAAAATATAATCATGCCCACACGCATCAGGTGGTGGGTGTTCGATATCGAGAACGAGTAGTTGCTCATCACACGCGCCATAGCAAGTGCTACAGTAATCTTTGTGAACTCCACAGGCTGCACATTGAAAGGGCCCACATCGTACCACGCCTTTGCACCATTGATGGTGGGGGCGAGAGCCTCGGGCAGGATAATCGTTCCCGTAATGAGCAGCACGCCGAGGGCATAGGCATAATAGGCATACATATGGTAGTATCGCGAGTCGAGCAGCAAAATGATTATGCCGATAACAAGCGCACCACAAGCCCAAAGGGCCTGCTTTACGTGAGAGTGTGCAAATGTGAAGAATCCGCCCTCGATAGTCTCATCGTAACAAGCCGATGTGATACTTATCAGACCACAAATAACCAGCAACACATAGAGTAGTATCGCTATGCGGTCGACACCCTCGAAGAGCGAGGTCTGATTTGCGTTATGTCGGTTATTTGTTATCATAGTGCGGATAGTAGATTTTCATATTCTTAACCTGCTCGACAAGCTGCGGGCGGGTGATGGTGTCGGTCAGGTAAAACTCCTCCAGCAAGCTGGCGATGGGGAGCGCTATGGTAGCACCGAAACCACCATTCTCGACATAAACCGAGATGGCAATCTTGGGATTGTCTTTTGGGGCAAACGAGAGGAATGTAGAGTGGTCACGGCCGTGGGGGTTCTGTGCCGTACCCGTCTTGCCGCATACGTCCCAGCCTGGCAGGTAGGCTCGCCACGAAGTACCCGCACCCTCGACATTTACACCGCGCCACATACCCTCGGCAATAGGCTCGAAGTGCTTTGCGTCTACTTTGGTGTATTGTTTTTCGTAGAAACGGCGGTCGATAGAATCCTGACCTTCGATAGCCTTTACGATATGGGGAATATAGTAGTATCCTCTGTTGGCTACTGTGGCAGCAAGGTTTGCCATCTGCATGGGAGTACAGCCCAACTCGCCCTGACCAATCGATAGTGAAAGCACAGTAAGCGAGTTCCATGAGCCGCGGTAACGCTTGTCGTATAGCTCTCGGGTGGGAACTGTTCCGGGGCCCTCTCCGAGGAAGTCGGAGTCGAGTTTGCGGCCATAGCCGAAACTACGTACATAGTCGCCCCAGACCTCAAGGCCCTCCTTTACGTTCTCATATTTCTTGTTCTCGATAATGTCGCGGAAGACGTAGCAGAAATAGGCGTTGCACGACTGCGCCACAGCATTTCTCAGGTCGAGTGGCGATGCGTGGGCATGACATTTCTGACTGATTTTTCCGACATGGTAACCGCCGTGGCAAGGATACGCCATTGAGGGGGTGAGCACTCCCTCCTGTAATCCGATAAGACCCTGCACCAACTTGAAGGTCGACCCCGGGGGATATTTCGCCTTTACGGCACGGTTGAAGAGCGGCTGTCGTTTGTTGCCGAGCATGCGCATGTAGTTGTTGCCTCGCTCGCGGCCGACCAACTCATCTGGGTCGTAGGTGGGCGATGATGCCATAACCAAAATCTCGCCTGTAGATGGTTCGATAGCCACCACGGCGCCAACCTTATCCTTCATAAGCTCCTCGGCAAAGGCTTGCAGGCGAGCGTCTATTGTGCAGGTAATTCGCTTGCCGGGGATGGGCAGCGTGTCGTAAAGGCCGTCCATGTAAGAGCCTTTGATGGCACCATGGGCGTCACGCTCCATAATCTTAACACCATCTTTACCGCGCAGAATAGGCTCATAGGCAGCCTCCACGCCACTTTTGCCGATGTAGTCACGCATCTTGTACTCGCCCTCGCCGCGCTCGATATCGTTCTTGTCAACCTCGCCTACGTAGCCGAGCAGGTTGCCTCCAATTTTACGGGGATATTGGCGTGCTGTACGATATACGGTGTAAAAGCCGGGGAAGTGGTGCTCCTCAAAACGCAATTTAACCTCCTTGGGCAGATAGTTGGTAATCATATAGGGGGCACGAGGATTCATGCGGGCATTGCGCAACTCGCGATCGAGCTTCTCGCGCGAGATGCCCACCACGTCGCAGAAACGGGTGGTGTCGAAGCCCTGCTTGCCTATTTCGCGATAGATAACCATCAAATCGTAGCACTCCTTGCTCTGCACCAGATACTCTCCGTTGCGGTCGATAACCTCGCCGCGAGGGGCATATTGCACCTCATAGCGCAGCACATTTCCTTTGGCTTGATTTTTATACGAGCTGTCGAAAATCTGTATCGAGGCCAATCGCAGAATAATCACTCCGAATATCAGCAACACAATAAACTGCAATATCGTGCGACGTGTATATGCTTCGTTTTGCTGCATGGTTTATCGGTTGAGGATTTTTTCGAGGAACAGACGGGCCAGATACCAAATGAAGGCTACTGCCACAATGTCGCTTATAATCATGCGCAGAAACGTGTGCAGGGCGTAACGCAGCGAGAGTGCTTCGAGTCCAAAGTATATGGCGCTATGGAGTATCACCACCGAGATGATATACCACAACTGATACTTCTCGGTAAGGCGCAGCATCGAAGGTACGGCTGCATCTGAGCCTGCCGAGTATCCGCATGTCAGATAGAGAATCGTGGGGCGCAAAAATCCTGCGGCAGTGGTGGCGATGACATTCAATCCACACATGCCTGTCATCATATCAATCACCAGACCCAAAGCGGCCGAGAGCGACACCATCCATATAGGTTGGGTGTCGAGTGGCAGCAGAATGATGAATGCAATATATATCAAGGGGTGGAAATATACGCTGAGCGAGATGTTGTCGACAAGAAAAATCTGCAACAGCACCAACGTAATAAATAATCCTCCGTATATTAGTTTCTTCTGCATGTGTTTAGTGTTCTATTCGATTTCGCCACGTTTGGTTGACTCCAAATCGGAGATGTCGCCATAGTCGGCATTGTTGATGAGCAATACATTGTTCAGCCCTGTAATATCGACTGCCAAACGAATCACCACATCATAGAAAGTCTGGTTCTCGTTAAGTTGGTAGCTCTCCACAAAGCCAATCTTAATGCCTTCGGGGAAGTAGTGCGATTTTCCCGAAGAGATAATCTCGTCACCAACTTCAATGTCGGCATACTTCGACAGCTCGGTCATCTCCACTTTGTATGGGCTGCGGCCGCTCCACGAAATCGAACCATAGTAGTTGTCGCCTGCGACCTTGCCGCTGGTGAGGAATTTTGTGTTAAGCAGGGTCTTCACCACCGAATAGCGCTCGCTGCATCCAACTACATAACCCACCATAACGCCGTTGGGTGATATCGCAGCCATCTCTTCGCGAACCCCGTGCATAAGCCCTCGGTTGAGGGTCATGAAGTTGTCGGTGTGGTGTATGGTACTCGACACGATGCGTGCGGGGATATAGCTGAATTGTGCCATGCTCACAGCCATGAGCGAGTCCATCTGGTCAAAAGCAAGTGAATCGGTTGCAAGGTCAGCCTCGCGCTCGGTGTAGTAGGCGAGGCGATTTTCGAGGTCGGCAATGCGCTGTGTGAGCATCTCGTTTTCGCGACCCAGAGTGAAATAGTGCTTCAGGTTATAGATGCCGCTCTGAACACCACCCACAACGCTGCCGGCCCGAGCAAGAATCTTGGCCTGGTTGTAGTATGTCGAGTGCGCATAGTAGTTCAATGCTACCGCTTCGATGATTATGAAGAGGAGCAAGACATAAATCCTGCGCAGAAATTCAATGAGTTTATACATCCTAAAAACCTAACATATTTCGGGTGAAACTTCCCCGTCATATAAACAATTTTTACGAAAAGAATCTGCCTAACAACGACGTTATGCAGACTCTTTGTAGTAACGTGGGAAAACCCGTTTCCGATATATCTACGACTAAATTATCGCAAAAGGAATGAGAACTTGTTGCGGTTCTTCATCGCGATGCCTGTACCGCGGGCAATGGCACGCAACGGATCTTCGGCAATGTGGAACGGCAGACCCGATTTGTCTGACAATCGCTTGTCGAGACCCTTAATCAAGGCACCACCACCGGCCAGATAGATACCGTTCTTCACGATGTCGGAATATAGCTCGGGGGGCATAGCCTCCAACACCTTCATGAGTGCAGCGTCGAGCTTGGCAAGTGACTTTTCGAGGGCGTAAGCAATCTCGTTGTATGAAAGAGTTACAGTCTGGGGCAACGAGGTGAGGATGTTGGGACCTGTGATAACATAATCCTCCGGCTCATCCTCCAGCTCGGGAACGGCGGCACCGATGGCGCACTTGATAGCCTCGGCAGTACGCTCTCCGATGCGGATGCCGTGCTGCTGGCGCACATAGTTCTTGATATCCTCGGTGAAGACATCACCTGCCACGTTGATAGACTCCGAGCATACGATACCGCCCAATGAGATACATGCAATCTCTGATGTGCCGCCACCGATGTCGATGACCATGTTGCCTTCGGGGGCTTCAACGTCCAATCCTGCACCGAGAGCAGCGGCCATAGGCTCGAAAATCATATAGATGTCGCGACCTCCGGCATGCTCGGCAGAGTCGCGCACGGCACGTATTTCAACATTGGTTGAGCCCGAAGGGATACAGATAACCATGCAGAGCGAGGGCGAGAACATGCTGCTCGAGGTGCGCACTTTCTTGATAAGGCCACGCAACATCAGCTCCGTGGCGTTAAAATCGGCAATCACACCCTCCTTCAGCGGGCGGATGGTCTTGATGTTCGGGTTGGTACGCTCATGCATCTGGCGGGCCTGCTGGCCTATGGCCATAACCTTGCCGGTGTGAACGTCGAGAGCCACGATAGAAGGCTCGTCAACCACCACTTTGCCGTTGTGGATAATAAGAGTATTGGCCGTTCCGAGGTCGATGGCCAATTCTTGTGTTAAAGAAAAAAATCCCATATATATTTATTATTTTATAAATCAATTGATTACGGCCTTTGTGGCCGGCCGTTTCAAAAGCTGTGCCTCAAACGAAGGCAACAATCCATTCTACGGCACTACAAAGGTAATGAAAAGATGGATAAGTTTTCCAACTTTTTGTTAAGAAATTTTTACTATTTTTGTGCCGATAATTTTTTAGGGATTTTTAATCCGTAATTATGAGTATCGGAAAGGAGTGTGCAGTCATCGGTTATGGTAGTTGGGCAACGGCTATCGTGAAGATTCTCACCGAGAATGGGGTTAAGGTTTTTTGGCATGTTTTGAATGCCGAAGTGGCCGCCTCGATTCAGAACGATGGCTACAATTGCAAATATTTGCGGGATGTTGATCTGAACACCTCGCTTATCGAAATAGATTCGGATATCAACCATGTGGTAGCCGCCGCAGATGTGGTTGTAGTGGCTATGCCATCGGCTTTTATCAAGAATGTTTTCTCGTCATTGGAGGGTTCGCTTAAAGGTAAGATGGTGTTTTCGGCCGTCAAGGGAATTATCCCCGATGAGTATATCCTCGTCAGCGACTATCTGATTAAATATCACGGAGCTGACGCCTTGCGCATAGGTCTTGTCACAGGCCCTTCGCATGCCGAGGAGGTGGGAATGGGCCGTCTGTCGTATCTTACGGTAGTGAGTCGCAGTGAGCAAGCGCAAAAAATCATGGGTGCCATGATTGAGCGTGACTACATCAGGGTGAACTATTCGCAGAATATCGAGGCTATAGAGTATGCTGCCATAATGAAGAATGTCTATGCCCTTGCTGTGGGCCTTGCCTCGGGTCTGGGTTATGGTGACAATTTTATTTCGGTGCTTATCGCCAACTGTGCTGCCGAGATGAGCCGTTTTCTGGTGGCATGCGGTGCAGAGCGTGACGATATGTATGCCTCGGCTTGTATGGGTGATTTGCTGGTTACCTGCTACTCTAATTATAGTCGTAACCGCCGTTTGGGTCTGCTCATAGGTCGTGGCTGTACCGTGAAGAGCGCCATGAACGAGATGACTATGGTGGCCGAAGGCTACTACGCAGCCAAATGTATTCGCCACACTGCGGTGCGTGATGGTGTTGATATGCCTATCGCCGATATGGTCTATGAGGTGCTTTACGAGAAGGCTTCACCCCGCCGTACGATGCGTGAGCTTACAAGGATTTTGAAATAATTAGATTATAAATTAAAAAAACGAAACAATGAGTTTGATGAAATTGGAGATTGCCAAGTCGGGCGTTGTAATCAACGAGCAGATGAAGGCTGCGGCTCAAAAGGCCAACGAGTTGTTGCACTCGGGTTTGGGTGCTGGTAATGATTTTCTGGGTTGGGTAAACCTTCCCTCGTCTATCGATGCCGAGCAGTTGGCAGCTATCGAGGCACAGGCTGCCAAGTTGCGCCAGAAGGCCGAGGTGGTTATCTGCATCGGTATTGGTGGCTCATATTTGGGCGCCAAGGCTGTAATCGAGGCCATGAGCAACTCTTTCGAGTTCCTCAATAAGAAGCATGCTAACCCCACAGTGGTATTTGCCGGTCAGAACATCTCGGAGGACTACACTCACGAGCTTTTGGAGGCTGTAAAGGAGTACTCTGTTGCAGCTATCGTTATCTCGAAGTCGGGTACTACCACCGAGCCCGCTATCGCTTTCCGTCTTATCAAGGCCGAAATCGAGAAGCGTTATGGCAAGGCCGAGGCTGCCGAGCGTATCGTGGCTATCACCGACAAGGCTCGTGGCGCACTCAAGACTTTGGCAACAAACGAGGGCTATCCCACATTTGTAATTCCCGATAACGTGGGTGGCCGTTTTTCGGTTCTCACTCCCGTGGGTTTGCTTCCTTTGGCTGTGGCAGGTGTAGATATCAAGGCTTTGGTGGCAGGTGCTACCGCTATGGAGAAGGCTACTGCTACTGATGTGGCTGTTGAGGATAACCTCGCAGCACAGTATGCTATCGTTCGCAACGAGCTCTATAAGGCAGGCAAGAAGACCGAGATTCTCGGTTCATACGAGCCCAAGTTGCAGTATGTTGCCGAGTGGTGGAAGCAGCTTTATGGTGAGTCAGAGGGTAAGGATGGTCTGGGTATCTTCCCCGCCAGCGTAACCTTGACTGCCGATCTTCACTCTATGGGTCAGTATATCCAGGAGGGTGAGCGCACCTTGTTCGAGACAATTATCTCTGTTGCCGAGTCGAAGTATACCGTTAAAGTTGAGGCTGAAGAGGCTAACCTCGATGGCTTGAACTTCCTTGCCGGCAAGCGTATTTCAGCGATTAACAAGATGGCCGAGCTCGGCGTTCAGTTGGCACACATCGACGGTGGTGTTCCCAACATCCGCATCGAGATTCCTGCCATTGACGAGACTTCAATCGGTGCTTTGCTCTACTTCTTCGAGAAGGCGTGCGGTATCAGCGGTTACATCTTGGGCGTTAATCCTTTCAACCAGCCCGGCGTTGAGGCCTACAAGAAGAATATGTTTGCTCTTCTCGATAAGCCCGGCTACGAGGAGGAGTCAAAGGCTATCAAGGCTCGTTTGTAATCAGTCAGCAAATCAAGTAATAAAGAAAAACCTGTCCAGCCGTAGGGGTTGGACAGGTTTCTTTATTCTCCCGTTGTTAGTCTGATACAGGTCGGATGTTATGACCTCTGTAACGATCGCATGTTAGCATTATGTATCTTGAATTGTTTATATCAAGAGAGTACGACGTATAATGATAACTATCATTCCTGTTGGGTGTAGAACTCCAGTAAAATGCCCTTTCATTTATATAATGGGGGTACCCATATACATCATAACTGCTTTCAAATACCCCTGAAGCAGGAAGGAAGATATATTTACCATTTACCTTGCTTGTGACCTTCATGCCGTTGCGTCGTCCCAGTGTTGTCCACTCCCATGTGCAGTGCTCCATCAACTCAATAAGTTCGGCTTCTGTCGGCATTCGCCATGAGCCGCCCCAAATTGCTCTTGCCGGGTCATATTTAGGTTTGCCGACGATATCGCCTCCCGAATCCTTGCCCCTCAGTTCATTCTTCTTTGAGGTCTTATCGGTGTATGTCGATATTTCACCCCAGTAATAGTGGTCACCACCTCCATCAGGAGTGGTTGCTCCGAGGTTGTATGTGGCCCATTTTGTTCCCGATGGTAATCCTAAATCCACCCATGTGTGGCCGTTGATCTCTCCATCCGACGGAACAATATCAGTCTTTACATCGTAGTCTGCAACGGGTCGTATGGCATAACCGTAATAACGCTCTCCTATACTCATCTCACCCAATGCACCGCCGAAGATATAGCTGTGTGCACCGTTGCTTGTCTCGCTTTTATAAGGTGTAGAGGTCCAATACATTCCGCAACCATTGGGCTCGCTGAGTTTTGTCCCATCCTTCATGCCAGTGGCGGGAAGGAAAATCGATCTGCCATTTTTGGGATTTGTCAGCTCTGCACCCCAACGACCGCCCTTTTGCACATACCTCCATATGCAGTAGTGTGCCAACTCGCTGAACTCCTTTTGTGTGGGCATTCTCCAACCTTCGCCCCATTTGGCTGTTGCCACGTCGTATGTCTTGTCGCCCGAAATGTCATCCAAAGCCTTTCTGTAAGTTTTGGTGTTAGCCTCGGCATATGAAGTTTTTGTGGCGACCTCGCCCCATGAATAGTGCTTGCCCGGCTGTTCGGGAACTGAGGCATCCACATTGCATGTCGCCCATCGTGTGCCCGAGGGAAGACCCAAATCAACCCACTTGTGACCGTTGATTTCGCCTTCGGTAGGGCCATAGGGCACTACCGCCTCTATGGTCTGCACGGGATGAGCCCGATTTGGCTTAAACTGCGATTGATTTTGAGGCGTTTGAGCCTGTGCCTGTGCCTGTGGTTGTGGTTGTTGCGCAGGAGCTTGAGCCTGTGGCTGAACTTGAGCTTGCGGCTGTTGGGCCTGCTGCTGAGCCTGCTGTTGTGGCTGGTCCTGCTGTTGTTTACCATCTGTCAGTTTATCAAGCCCCTTCTCAACACCTTTGCCGACTTGCTTTGAGACCTCTTTGGTCACTTGGTTTTCAACCTCTTTGACTACGGCTTTCGATAACTTCTTTAAGAAGCTCTGTGCCGACACATCCATTGCTCCTGCTGATAAAAGCAATGACAATGCGATAATAAACGATTTTTTCATATCCAGTTTCTTTTGATGTTGCGGAACTTTTGGTCAATTATGCAAGGAGGCTCAAACCCGTTTGGCAAGTTGGCTCAGCTTGTTGCAATTTTTTTGTTGTACTCTCTATTTTCTGTTCTTGATAATCCACTCGGCAATCTGCACTGCATTAAGCGCAGCGCCCTTTTTGATCTGGTCGGCAACACACCAGAAGGCGAGACCTTTTTCGTTTGAGATATCCTTGCGAATGCGACCAACATAAACGGGGTCTTTGCCGGCGATAAACAACGGCATGGGATAGATTTTCTCTGCCGGCTCGTCCATCAAAATCACGCCCTCGCTCTCGGCGAAGGCCTTGCGAGCTTCGTCGGTGGATATTTCGCGCTCGGTCTCCACCCAAATGCTCTCCGAGTGGGCTCGCATCACAGGCACACGCACACAGGTGGCCGATACGGCGATGTCGGAGTGCATGATTTTGCGGGTTTCGTGGAACATCTTCATCTCCTCCTTGGTGTAGTCGTTGTCGGTGAAGACGTCGATATGGGGTATGACGTTGTAGGCCAGCTGGTAAGCAAACTTATTCACCGTGGGCTCTTCGCCTGCGACAATCTCTTCATATTGGTGCTTGAGCTCGGCCATTGCCTGCGCTCCGCCGCCACTTGCCGATTGATATGTGGCAACATGCACCTTCTTGATATGTGAAAGTTTCTCGATAGCATTTAGGGCCACAACCATCTGGATAGTGGTGCAGTTGGGGTTGGCGATGATGTTGCGGGGAGTGCATAGCGCATCGGCAGAATTTACCTCGGGAACAACCAAAGGAACATCCTCGTCCATGCGGAATGCACTTGAGTTATCAATCATCAGCGTGCCATACTTTGTGATTGTCTCGGCAAACTCCTTCGATGTCGAAGCGCCTGCCGATGTTAGAGCAATATCAACGCCCTTGAAGTCGTCGTTGTGCTGGAGAAGTTTTACCTCAATCTCCTTGCCGCGAAACATATATTTCGATCCTGCACTGCGCTGTGAGCCGAACAATACCAGCTCGTCAATGGGGAAATCCACTCTCTCGTTGAGAATCGTCAGGAACTCCTGACCTACGGCGCCACTCGCGCCTACGATAGCAATTTTCATCTCTTCCTAACTTTAAATATGTTGATAGACCATCGGTCTGTCATGTTAAACTCTTTAATCGAAAAACTCGTCCGGAGCAGCCTGCTGTGCGGGACTCTCGTCGGGCATAACCTCCTTCGGGCAGTCGTAATTCTCCCAGCCCTCGGGACGTGAGAATTTGGCGTTGCGGCTCATGCCCAAACGCTTGTCGGCATAGGCCTTTTGGAGGAACTCGCCAACTATGGGCAGTGCCATTACGCTACCTTCGCCCTGTGCGCTCAAGTGTACCGATTGATCCTCGCCGCCTACCCACGAACCTGCGACAAGTGTGGGGGTAACGCACATAAACCATGCGTCACGGTTCTCGTTTGATGTACCTGTCTTACCGCCAATATCCATGTTGTCCATGCCGAACTGCCATTGCAGACGACCTCCCGTACCTGCCGAGATAACTCGTTGCAACATTGTGAGCATGGTGTAGGCTGTGTGTTTGTTCACTGCATCTTGCGATTGCGGGATGAAGCTCGATATGAGGTTGCCCTGTCTATCCTCGATGCGTGTGACGAAGATGGGGTCGATATGCACGCCCTCGTTCACAAATGTCGAGTAGGCACTCACCAACTCAAACACATTCGACTCGAATGCTCCCAAGCATAGCGCATATGCGGGGTAGATATAGCTGCGAATACCCATGTTATGCAGGAAATCGGCCACGGTTTCGGGCTGCTTTGCCTGTTTCATGATCCAAGCCGAGTAGTTGTTGCGTGAGTTTGCAAATCCCCAATATAGCGGGTGCAGCACTCCGTCATACTCCACCTTGCCGGCCTCTTTTGGCGACCATATTCCTGCGGGGGTCTCAATCGAAACGGGCAGGTTGGGAGCCATTGTGCATGGCGTAAGACCGAGCTGGTCGATGGCAAAGGTGTAGATAAATGGCTTAACGGTAGAGCCAATCTGGCGTTTTCCCTGTTTTGCCATGTCGTATTTGAAGTAGCGGAAGTTGGGGCCGCCCACATAAGCCTTAACATGGCCCGAGCGGGGATCCATGGCAACGAACGATGCTCGCATGATGCGCTTGTGATGCAAAATCGAGTCACGGGGAGTCATCAATGTGTCGCGCTCGCCCTTAAAGGTGAAGACGCGCATCTCACACTTTTTCTCGAAGGTTGCATAAATCTCCTTCTCGCTCATGCCCAGCTTCTTATGCTCGCGGTAGCGGTCGGAGTTCTTCATTGCGCGTTTTACTATTGCCTCGCGCTCCTCAGCGGTGAGGTCCTGGAAGAGTACACCCGTAGATTTCACCTGCCTGTCCATGCGGGGCTGGATGACTGTCTCCATCTGCTTCTGTATAGCCTCCTCGGCATAACGCTGCATGGCGGGGCTGATGGTGGTGTATATGCGCAAACCGTCACGATAGATATTGTAGGGAGTACCGTCGGCCTTGGTGTTCTTCAAGCACCAGCCGTATAGCGGATTCTCGTCATACTCTTTTATTGCCTGCTCGTAATCCCAGTCGGTGAGGAATTGGCGGCGGGTAGGACGCTGGGCGTTCATCACCTGACGCAACATCTCGCGGAAATATGTAGCCTCACCCTCGTTGTGTGAAATGGGTTTGTAGCTCAATGTTATGGGTAGCGCACAGAGCGAATCGCAAATATCGCGCGAGATGGCTCCTGCGGCGCGCATACGATTCATAACCAAATTGCGTCGTGCCAAAGCATTTTCGGGGTTGCGCACGGGCGAGTAGCGTGTGGGGGCATTCACCACACCCACGAGCATGGCTGCCTCCTGAATGTTGAGTTCGTTGGGTGCTTTGCCAAAGAATGTGCTCGCAGCCGACTTAATACCGTAGGCGTTCGAGCCGTAGGCAACGGTGTTGAGATACATTGCAGCAATCTCCTCCTTGGTGTAGTTGTGCTCAAGTTTAATGGCGGTAATCCACTCCTTGAATTTCGACTGTACCAGTTTCATGGTGCGGGCTATCTTGCCGCGGTTGCGCACGGTATCACGCGGGAAGAGGTTCTTGGCCAGCTGCTGGGTGATGGTTGAGCCACCTCCCTGCGACTGATTCTGGAAAGCAATGGTCTTGATTGCTACTCGGAAAAGTGATGGGATATCAATGCCCGAGTGGTTACGGAAACGCACATCCTCGGTTGCGATAAGCGCAGCAACCACCGGCGGCACGTCGTGGCCGTCGAGGGTGATATGACGTGTTGAGTCCTCGGGAAAGAGCTCCTCATACTGAACATATGAGCGGTTTTGCACAAAGAAAGTGCCTATCACATGGCCGTCGTCACCGTAAATCTCGGTGGCGAGGTTGCTTTTGGGGTTCTCCAGCTCCTCGAATGAGGGCATGCGGCCGAAGGCTCCTGTGGCTGCTAAAGCCAGCATGAAGAAGAGCAGGGCAATAGGGCCGAGCACCACAAGCCACATCAGTTTGATAACCCGTTGCTTATCGTTGAAAAAACTCTTGAAATCCATTGTTAGTCAATATGCGCTAAAATCCAACGTACAAAGTTAAGAAATATTTTCATAATATTAGAAATTCAGACCTCTTTACATCGGGAAAGGGCAAAAACAATAGGATTTATATGCACATTGCGGCTCTACCGCCTTGTGTGAAGGATAATTAGAATGGCAACTCCATGCCTGCGGCAAAGAAGAATCCTCCTTCGCTGGGGCGATAGAACGAAAGCTTTAGTGCTGTGGTTGCCGATGCGGGCTGGCTGAGGATGTTCACATCGAAGATAATGTCGCCACCCCACGAGTTGAGCCTGTGCCACTGATATTTCAACCCGATATCTTTGTAGAAATACGACTTCTGATATTGGGCTATGTCGAAGCCTGCGTTCAGGCGAATACGCTTGAAATAGATTATGCCGCGGATACCTCCATCGGGGTAACAGATGGGGAACTGATAGTTCAGTGAAGCAGCCATATAGTTGCGATTCTCGATTTGAGATGAGTAGAAACCACGCAGCAGCAGTCGGCTCGACTTGAAGGTGAGCGCCGAGAGTGCATCATCGTTTTGGAACCCTCCGATGGATGTTTGATATGCCAATGCCAGATTCAGGCTGTTATGGGGCGCAAATCCGGGAGTGTAGAGCTTGGCATAGAGAGCCAGAAGGTCACTGAAACTGCCATTTGCAGGGTTTACGGCATAGGTTGCCGAGGCCACAACTCCCCAAGGAGGCAGGAAGTCGCGATGTGCCTGACGCACAATATCCTGAAAGCCCAGCGAAAATTGGGTCAGGTGCAAGCCTTTCTTATAGCCGATGGTCGCCACATTGCTTATGCCGTCGGTGTCGAACTTCAGGTGGCCGGTGTTGGCTACAAGACCGTTGGAGTACTCCCAGCCGGCCGACATTATCAGGTAACGGTTGTGGTAACCGCGTTGGAACAATAACGGGAATTGGGCATTAAGTCCTATCGAGTAGTATTTACCTTGTGACGGTGCTTCGGGAAGCTCTATCTCGTGTTTCTCGGGGTTGTAAACATATATGGGATAGATGTTTTGGCGGCCGCCATAGGTTGCGTTCAAACTTATTGTCGGGCCAAGGCCGTAATAGCGTAGCGAGGCCTTCCATATTGAGCCCTGCTTACCACTGTAACCATAACTGAAGAAGCCCTGCATCGATGATAGCAGGTTCTGTGTCATGATAGTGGCTCCCACATTCATGTTTATGGCGCCATCTTCGCTGAGCGAGAAGGGGTCGTATGAGAGGGGGGCCCAGCTGTGGAAATTAAATAGCGTAGCGCCCTTGCGGTAACGGCGTACCTTGTTTTTTTGTGTGATAGCCGTGGTGTCGATTTTTGCAAGACTGACAGTATCGAGGTTTATCACGTTCCACTTTGTACGAGGAGGATTTACCAGATTCCTCGGCAACTTCGAGTAAGATACCTCACCGATAATCTTCTCGTTGCTCTGAATCGCCGGATGGTAACCGAGTGAGTCGTAGGTTGTCATTATCACATTGCCGTCAGCGAGCGGGGCAGGGTCGAAAGAGCCATAGGTAGACTCCGAAATTTGAAACTCCTTGCCCTGCTGCAAATCATAGCAATGCACCTCGTCACGACCCGAGGCTATCGAGCCGAAGTAGAGTTTGCCGTCATGGGCGCGCAACTTGCTGATTGTTATGTAGGCGGGTTGGGTGATGTTTTCAACCTTGCCTTCGCTGTCGATACGGGCAATCCACATTCCTGCGTCGCCCGTAAAGATGGCATAGTGGGAATGTGTGAGATTGTCCCACGCCAGCGAATGTACCTCAATGCCAAAGGGCAGGCTGTGAATCTTCTCAGAGCGCCTGTCTGTCGTACTATGGAATGAATATATGCCGTTTGCCGAGTACTCTATCCAAGCCAGCCCGCCATTGTCGTCGGGCGTAGGGTAGAGTATGTTACGCCCCTTAATTACCCGTGTGCGGGGTCGGCCGCCGTCGAGGTCGAGGTAGCGTAGGGTAGATGTCACCTTCTGCTCGAAAAGCGGGCTGCGGCGGAACTCTGTCCACCATATACGATTGTTCGTTTTGTCGTAGATGGGGCGTGTGGCTATTGCTCCTGTGTAGCACAGTAGCTCCTCGTGGCCGGTTGTTTTGTCGAGCAAGACCATACGTGAGGGCTTGTCTAAATCCTCCTTCACAAAGAGAATACGCTCGCCAACCTCCACAGGATTTGAGTATGTCGTGTATCTCTTTATTTTAGGTGCGGCGAGAAGTGTGCTGCTGTTTACTGTCGGCGGCAGCGATTGCCAGAAGTCGGTCAGTGAGCGGAATGTGCTCTTGAAGAGTTTCTCGGTGCTGAATCCGAAAAGATTCTTCATGCGCCAATTCTCCGATATGATTGTCCACGGCTTGCGTGGGCCATACGAGGCCATATCGTTGGCCATAATGCGGCCGGCCAGCTCATTGCCGTGAGCTACCATCTGGTAACCCAGCTGATAGTGGTTGGGGATAAAATCACGGTATGAGCCACAGAAGAATTTGTCGGAGTTGCGATACTTTTCGACAATATCTCCCATTCCTCTGAATACCAATGTGAACGAAGGTTGCAAGGCTCGACCGAATGATGAGGTCTGTGTCTCGAACATTGTGGCATCACCCTCCATCATCCATAGCGGCATAAATATAAGGCCTATTGTAGAACTTTGCTGGCCAAGGAGATAGCTCAAAAACTTGACTACGCCGATATTCAGATTGTTGTATTGCGCAGCGTGGCGATATTCATGTGCCACAAGTTGCTTTATCCATGGCATAGAATAGCTGTCGATGGATGGCGATGAGAGAAATTCGACACGCTTTGGCAGCCACATCACAAGTCCGTTGGAGTTCATGTTTTCGGGGTGAACAACAAAGGGCAGATCCAGTGGTGGCAACTTGAAGCCGTATGAGATGAATGGCTTGACCTTGTTTGTGAGGTAGAAGGTTGAAAGTCCTATCTGTGAGGTGTGCATAGGATATATCACTGTCGAAGAGTCGCTCGTGGCCTTCATCCACTTGAAGCGTGCAGGGTCGGCCCCCCAGCTGTAATATTGAGCCGAGGCTTGCTGGACAAAGCTTGCGAGTGCTATTGCGAGCAGTAGTATCTTGATATGCAGTTTCATTCTTCGAGGTGTTAGTTGCCGGCCTTTTTGCAGCCATATCCTGCCGCAGTGAGCAGCTCCACCACTCGGTCGCGATGATCGCCCTGAATAATGATTTCGCCCTCTTTTGCCGAGCCTCCCACTCCGCACTTGCTCTTGAGCATGCGTCCCAGCTCGCTTAAATCTTCGTCTGTGCCGATGAATCCCTTTACGAGGGTGACGGTCTTGCCGCCACGGTGCTTGCGGTCGATCCACACCCGCAATTTCTGTTGCTGTGGGGGCAGGGTAGCCTGCTCGGGCTCCTCGTCGCGGATGTATTCAAAGTCGGGATTTGTCGAGTAGACCATTCCCAATCGCTGTTTCCAATCGTTCATAACCTTTTCTTCGACTTTTGTGCGGTCGGCTACAAAAATAGTTATATTTGTTCACTTGGCACAATAAAACCGGTGATATAATTTGGTGCAAATTTACTATTTTATTATTTTTACAACAAATTATGAGAAAATCGAAGGGCGATAAAGGGGTGTTTAACGAATATGCGCAGCGTCAGCGGGCGCAGAACTTTGTCATGCCCCGCCGTGTGGACGATGGCCGCCGTGTGGTGAATGTATTTGTGGAGGGTTACGAGGATGTGGCCTTCTGGCGTGGTATTTTCGACCATTTCGACAATCCCTATCTGCGTTTTGAGATCTCGGTGCCCAATCGTGAGGATCTCCCCAAAGGTAAAAAGGTGCTGATGACAATGATTCCGCAGTCAAATGAGGAGTTGCTGTTGTGTGTAGATTCCGATTTCGATTATCTCTTTGGCGATCGCACCGAGCAGTCGGCGCAAATCAACGCCGCACCCTTCATGTTTCACACCTACACCTATGCCACCGAGAATTATCTCTGCTATGCTCCGTCGTTGCATAATGTGTGTGTGAAGGCGACCAAAAACGATACCCATATCTTCGACTTTGAGGAGTTTATGGCTGCATATTCCCGCACGATATATCCTGTGTTTTTGTGGTATGTCTACTCGGCGCAACTTGCGAGCGAGGCAGTCTTCCCGCTGGTGGATTTCAAGAATGTTGTGCGGTTGGGTTATCTCGAGGTTGAGAATAATGGCGCCGACACATTGGCGTGGCTGGAGCGTCAGGTGCAGCGTAAGTTGGGGCGGTTGCGTGCCGAACATCCTGCCATGCATCGTCAGATGGATGCTGTGGCCGAGTACCTTACCACTAAGGGCGTAGAGCCCGAGAACACCTATCTCTTTATGCAGGGCCACACCTTGATGGATAATGTCGTGATGCCTATGCTCAACTCGGTGTGCGACAAGTTGCGCACAATGTCGGTGGCCAAGATAAACTCCTCGAAAAAGCAGGGCCTGCCCTTGCGCAACGAGATGAGTAACTATATGAATACCCTGCGTTCGGTGCGCGAGGTGTTGCTCGACAACGAGAACTACACCTCATGTCCGCTCTATGGCCTGTTGCAGGCCGATATCGAGAACTATCTTCAGCGAACAATTGCCCGCATGCGGCAGGAGCGCGATTCCGTTCAACCTAAATAATAAAATCGGAAGAAATGAAGTCGTTAAAAATAATTTTTACGCTTGTTGCAGCATCTCTTCTCACACAACTGATGGCGCAGGATGTTACGCCCGTAAGATGGGCCGATAAGCGAGCGAGTTGGATGCAGAAGGCTGCCGAGAATATGCCCCAATTGAAGCGACAAGATATTAAGCCCGTCGCCATTGTACGTAGCGTGGCCGACAAGTCGGCTTTTCAGGGATGGCGCATGGAGCAAACCGGTGAGCCGTTGGAGATATTGTCAAAAGAGTCGTTCAAGCCCCGCAAGGAGGTTATCCTCGATTTGGGAGATCACTATACAGGTTATTTTTCATTCAAGGTGCTGGATATGGGACTGGCCGCCGATGCTCCCTTGCGTTTCAGGCTCACCTTTGCCGAAGTGCCTACCGAACTGAATACCCCTTTTGATCCCTATCCGGGAAGCTTGAGCCGCGCATGGTTGCAGGATGAGGTTATCACCGTCATGCGCTTGCCTTATGAGGTGAAGGTCGAGCGACGATTGGCTTGCCGTTATGTGAAAATAGAGTTGCTGGCGCAGTCGTATTACGACTTTGTTTTGACCGACTTTAACTTCCGTGCCGAGACTTCAGCCCTAGGTCAGGCGGCTGAACTTGCCGAAGGAACTGCTCCTATAATCAAGAAGATTAACGACATAGGACTAAAGACTCTGTCCGAGTGTATGCAGACCGTATATGAGGATGGCCCCAAGCGTGACCAACGTCTGTGGATTGGCGACCTCTATCTGGAGGCGTTGGCGAATGCCTACTCTTACAAGAATCACGATTTGACCCGCCGTTGCTTGTATCTGCTGGCGGGCATGGCCGATGAGGAGGGATTTCTCCACGCCACAGTCTATGAATATCCTGCCCCTCGCCCGCAGACAGATCAGCATGTTATGGATTACAGCCTGTTGTATGGCGTGGCGCTGAAAGAGTATTTCAAGGAGACGGGTGACCGAGCCACAGCCGAGGATTTGTGGCCTGTTGTGAAATATCAGGTTGAATTTGCCCGAACATATCTTAAAGATAACGTCTACGATATGGATAAGCAGCCGTCGTGGTGGCTGGTGTTCGATTGGAAGGATGATTTGAATCGTCTCGCCCCAATGCAGGGCTTGATGATATTTGCCATTGAGCAGAGCTACGAGTTGGCTCAAATGCTGGGTTGCGAGGATGAGGTGGCCGACTGGCCGAAGGTCGTGAAAGATATGCGTAAAGCTGCGCGAACAAAATTTTATGACAAGAAGCTGGGTGTGATGAAGTCGGGCCCCGATGCGCAGGTATCGTATCTTTCGCAGGTGTGGATGATTCTGTCGGGTACTCTTAGCGAAAAGGAGTCGGTGCGCGCGTTGGAGTATGTGCTTGCTGATAAGGCTGCTTGTTACATCGGCTCGCCCTACGCCTATCACTATCTTATTGAGGCGATGATTCAGAGCGGAATGGAGGAGCAGGCCCGCGAAATGCTTATCTCCTATTGGGGTGATATGGTGAAGAAGGGTGCAGATACCTTTTGGGAGGTCTACGATCCCAACGATGATTTCAAATCGCCGTATGGCTTTCATCCTATGAACAGTTACTGCCATGCGTGGAGCTGCACGCCCGTATACTTTATATATAAATATAAGGATATCTTCCAGCGATAGTCTTAGCAGTAGATTTGTGCGAGAGATACAATAATAGGGCGCTGAATTTCAACGCCCTATTTTGTTTTATGAACTATTTTACTCCTTGATACGAGTCCAATAGAGTGTTACTCCAACACCCAAAATTGTGCCGCGCAGCTTTAGCTTGTCGGCTGTCTCGAACTGTGCAGAGGCATTTACTCTGATACCCTTTGTCGGGTCGTAGATCTTTGTGCCGCCCCACTGCTTCTTCTTTGCGTCGTAGATGAGGCCCTTCACAATAACAACCTGGTCGATATCGACATTGCGCAGTGACTTGTCGGGGTTTTTAACATCTTTGCGCTTGTTGCCGTTTTTGTCGTTGGGGTTCTCTACCCAAAATACCTGTGCATTGTATGTGCCGTCGGCATTCTTTGTAACACGTACCTTGCTTTTGTGGCCACCACGGTCGGTGAGATACTCGCCAATGATGTTGTCGCCGTTGTCGTTGATTCCCTGTGCAAACGAGGGTGTAAGACCCATTGTCATGATGCAGAGAATCATCATAATAAGTTTTTTCATAATATAAAATATTTTATTGCGGGCTTGAGGTCGCGACACCCTCCCGCCCTGGGTTAAAACTGTGCGCTACGAAGTACCACACGCACCGACTCGGGGTTCACCTGACGAACGATGTGTTGCTGCTTTCTGACGTAGCGGTCATAGAGATCATCGTTGTAGTTGCGTATGGTGAGAAGGCCGACGTTGTCGTTCTTCTCCACCTCGAATCCCTCGGCCTCCAAAGCCTCGATGAGCGAGTCGATATGCCATGAGGCATCTACACACAAGCCCAAGTCAACGGCCGAGTTGTTAATCAGGTGAGTCTTTATGCGGAAACGCTCGAGGAGCGAGAAGATCACCGCAAACTGCTCCTCCATGACGAACGAGAAGTCCTTCGAACGAATAATGAGCAGCACCTGATCACGCTTGTAGATCATAATAGGCATGGTGACATGGGGAGCATCACCGCTAATTACAGTGCCGGGCTTTGTCTTGTCGCCGAAGGGACGAACGAAGAGCGGAATATTTTTGTTTTGCAGCGGTTTGATAGTCTTGGGGTGGATAATCTGTGCGCCACTATATGCCAACTCGATGGTGTCGAGGTAGTTGAGCGCGTCAATCTTGATAGCATCCTTAAAGATTTTGGGATCGGCGTTAAGCACACCATCAACATCCTTCCACACCGACATCGACTCGGCGTTGAGGATATGTGCAACAACTGCTGCCGAGTAGTCGGAGCCCTCGCGTCCCAATGTTGTGGTTGTACCATCGGGAGCACCACCAATAAATCCCTGTCCAACGAATACTCCTACGCCTGTGTTCTCCAATGCCGAGCGCAGGCGCATGGTAGAGGCCTTGATATTTACATTGGCATCCTTGTGACGTTGGTTGGTGAGTAGTGTGGTACGCATATCGAGCCAGCGGTTGCGTGTGCCGATATGGTTGAGGTACTTTGATATGATTGTAGTCGAAATGAGCTCACCGAACGCAACGATGGTGTCGTACCAAAGCTCGGCGTCAGATTTGCGATAGACAATATCGTTTACAATATTACGCAGTTGCCCAAATAGCAGTGTGACCTCGTTGAGGTCGGTATGCTCGCCCCAAAGTTCATCAATAATTTCAGCGTGATACTCCTGTACCTGTTTTATCTCGTTGTTGGCCTCCTCTTTCTCGCCTTTCTGCATGTGGCCGAATACTCGCTCAAGGGCATTTGTTGTCTTGCCCATGGCTGAAACAATGATAAACAAGTCATCCTCGCCGGCAACGATATTGGCGAGATTTCTCACGCCGTCGGCATTACGTACCGAGGCGCCTCCGAATTTGTAAACCTTCATAATAACCTAACTACTTTTTTGTTTGGGGTTTTGCCTGCAAAGGTATTAAATTTTTTCAAACGCCCCACCTATTTGCTTCTAAAACCTTACATTATACCATATATATTATATAGTAGGGCCGTTACAGCAGGATTTTATCGGCTATAAATAAAAAAAAAGGCTCACCCGAAAAGGTGAGCCTTGTGATTGTTATCTGTTAAATTATTTTACGATAACTACACGGTTTGTGTTGTTGATGGGGAAGATGTTCTGTGAAGAACCAACACCCTTCCAAGTAAGCTGATCCTTGTTTACACCCTGCTCGATGAGGTACTCGTAAACAGCCTTTGCACGCTTCTCAGAGAGTTTCTGGTTGTACTCGGGAGAACCGGTCTTTGCATCAGCGTGACCAACGATAGTGAATACCTGTGACTTGGGAGCCTGAGCGATAGTCTCCTTCAAGATCTGCATAGATGACTTAGCACGGTCGAGCAACTTAGCTGAATCGAAGTTGAAGAACAAAGCAGTTGAAGAGATAACTGCGTTCTTTCTCTTAGCCAACTCTGCACGCAATGCCTCGTTGTCCTTCAAAGCCTGATCGGTAGCAGCCTTCTGTGCAGCCAAACGCTCTGCAAGCTTTGCCTCGTTGCGGTGAGCATCAGCCAATCCCTTCTCCAAAGCGGCGATAGCAGCCAAGTAGCCGTCGATCTCCTCCTGAGAGTAAGCCTTGTTCCAGTCACGCTTGTTGAAACGGTAAGTCAAGCCCAAAGTAGCAGAGTAGATCTGACCATACTCAGCTGCGATAGGAGCGATAGCGGCGGGCATATCACGGCCAGGAGTAAGGATACCCTTCAACTCAAGGTTGATATCCAACTGCTTGCAAACGCGGAATGTATTGATCAAACCGGCAGTTGCAGCAAAACCGTCACTAGGGTTGTCGCATACGTTTACGAAGTGTACACCGAAACCGGCGAACAACTTAGCGTAGTATACGCGATCCTCACGGTAGCCACCGAACCAGTTAGAAAGGTTCAAAACACCGTCAAAGTGAGGGAAAATCCACTTGCTCTCAGCAACATCATCAGATGCGTTGAGACGACCACCAATTACCTGAAGACGAGCACCAACGATAGGGTTAAACCACTTGGTCAAGTTCCCCTCAATCTGCCAACCAAGGTCACCGATGCTAGACTGGTTGTCAACGCCTCCATACTTGTTCCAAGCGGTTGCGTTAATACCACCAGCAATACCGATCTCCCAGTTTGACCAGAAGCCGTTGTTCATAATACCCTTCCAGCGGAGCTTCTCTGCTGAATTCTCCTGAGCGAAAACGCTGCCCATAGAGATCGCTACAAGAGCGATAGAAAGTAAAAATTTTTTCATAATTTAATTAGTTTATTGTGCTGTGAATAATAAACCTGTTTACACTTTGCTATGGAAAATGCTTTGCGTACTTCAAAAAATGTGCTTAAAACACTTAAAACACCCCATATACAACTGCAAAGATGTAAATAAAAAAGTAAAAAAACAAGAATATTGTACTTTTTTTAAGTACTTAATAATGTTTTTTCGGGGTTTTATCCACATTTTGAGTAACCGCAAGACATACATGTCAAGCAACCGTTCTGGTAAGCCATCTCCTCCTGGCCGCACTGCGGGCACTTGCCCTTCGACTTCGTGCCATCGGCAATGTACTGTTTAAGAGCGCGTTGAACACCGTTCTTCCAAGTGTTGATGCTCTCGCTGTTGAGATGCAGGCCGTCGATAAGATGTACAACCTTGTCGATAGGCATGCCGTGGCGCAAAACGCCTGAAATCAACTTGGCATAGTTCCAGAACTCCTCGTCGAAAAGGCGTGAGATACCTCCGATGGTGTTGGTGTAACCGTAGCGGTCGACATATTGGAAGTCGTAGCGTTTTGTGCCGTCATCCTCGCGAACCTTAATGATCCAGCCCTTGGTAATCTTGCGGGGGATATACATTGCATCCTCCTCGATTTTACCTGTAAAAATCTCGTAGGGACGGCCATCCTGAATACCCACAAAGGCAATCCAATCTTCGCTACCGTTTTTGAAACGAACGATGTCGGCGGGGATTGACTTGGGTCGCTTGAGCTGCGACTGGGGCTTGCACTTCTTTTCATCTTTCTTTTTGGCGTCGAGCAATACACCCTCGCGGCAGCCGTCACGATATACCGTAACTCCCTTGCAGCCGCACTCCCATGCGGTGCGATACACATCGGCAACAAGCTCCTCTGTAACATCGTTGGGGAGGTTTACAGTAACCGAAATAGAGTGGTCTACCCACTTCTGGATGGCACCCTGCATGCGAACCTTGGCAACCCAGTCGATATCGTTGGCTGTTGCACCATAGTAGGGTGAGGCCTGAAGCCACTGCTGGAGCTCCTCGTCTGAGATGCTCTGTAACTTTGAGGTGTCGTATCCGTTCTGCTCGAGCCACTTCACGAATTGGTGGTGATATACATAGTACTCCTCGAACTTCTCGCCCATTGCATCAATAAAGTCGGCCTTCTTGTCGCGGTCCGATGGGTTGATCTTGCGACGACGCTTGTATACGGGACGGAATACCGGCTCGATACCTGATGTTGTCTGCGACATGAGCGAAGTTGTGCCTGTGGGGGCAATTGTAAGCATGGCGATGTTGCGGCGGCCATACTTCTCCATCTCGGCATACAACTCGGGATCAGCCTCCTTCAAACGCTCAATCATGGGGTTGCCCACCTCTCGTGCGGTGTCGTAGAGCGGGAATGCGCCACGCTCGCTTGCCATCTTGACAGATGCACGGTAGGCCTCCACAGCCAATGTGCGGTGAACGCTAACGGAGAAATCTATGGCCTCGTCAGAACCGTAGCGCAGACCTAGTGCTGCCAACATATCGCCTTCGGCAGTGATACCCAAACCGGTTCGACGGCCTTTGAGTGCCATATCTTTAATCTTGAGCCACAAATCGTGCTCCACCTTGCGGATGTCGTTGTCCTCGGGATCGCCGGCGACCTTATTGATGATAAGCTCAACCTTCTCCAACTCGAGGTCGATAATATCGTCCATCATGCGCATGGCCTTGCTGACATGTGTGCGGAAGAGATCGAAATTGAATTTGGCCTCGGGGGTGAAGGGCTTTTCAACGTAACTCAACAGGTTCAAAGCCAACAAACGGCAACTGTCGTAGGGGCAGAGAGGGATCTCGCCACAGGGGTTTGTTGAAACGGTGGTAAAACCTTGATCGGCGTAGCAGTCGGGAATACTCTCGCGGATGATGGTATCCCAGAACAATACGCCGGGCTCGGCTGACTGCCATGCATTGTGGATAATCTTCTCCCACAATGCCTTTGCATCGATGTCCACAGCAATCTTGGGCTCGGCAGCGTTGATGGGGAACTGCTGGCGATATGACAATCCTGCCTTTGCGGCATTCATGAACTCGTCATCAATCTTGATAGATACGTTTGCGCCTGTAACCTTGCCTGTCTGTGTCTTGGCGTCGATGAAACGCTCGGCATCGGGGTGCTTGATCGAGAGTGAAAGCATCAAAGCTCCGCGGCGACCATCTTGTGCAACCTCGCGTGTAGAGTTGGAGTAACGCTCCATAAAGGGAACGATACCGGTAGAGGTCAAGGCCGAGTTGAGTACGGGGGCTCCTGTGGGACGCAGGTCAGAGAGGTCGTGACCTACACCGCCACGGCGCTTCATAAGCTGTACCTGCTCCTCGTCCATACGGAAGATACCGCCATACGAGTCGGCGTGGTTGCGATTACCGATTACAAAGCAGTTTGAGAGCGAAGCCACCTGGAGGTTGTTGCCAATTCCTGTCATGGGGCCACCCTGAGGGATGATGTAACGGAAATGGTCAAGCAACGAGAAAATCTCCTCCTTGCTCATGGGATTGGGATACTTCTTCTCTATGCGCTCGATTTCGGCAGCAATACGGTGGTGCATATCCTCGGGGGTACGCTCAAAAATATGACCGAAAGAGTCCTTCAGTGCATATTTGCTAACCCACACAGTAGCAGCCAATTCATCGCCCGCAAAATACTCTTTCGATGCGGCGACAGCATCATTGTAGCTGACTTCTGTCAGCTGTTTGTTAGATTTTGACATGTGTATCTGGTTTTTTGTTTTGTAATCAATCCCATGTGTATCCCTCGAAAAGGGATGGCGACATTCGACCAATACAAAGGTCTGAAAAAATAGCTCCATAAACCAATATTTTTGCTACTATTTTTCACAGGTTATTAACAAAAATAACAAATATGCGCCAGAGCTAACTCCGGCGCATATTTTGTGTGGAAATATTTTTTTGTTTTTTATTCGGGCTGAATTTATCGGCTTACGGTAGCATCAATTTCAACCTTTGCTCCCATGGGAAGTTTTGCAACCTCGTAGCAAACGCGGGCGGGCATCTGCTCGGTGAAGAATGTGGCATACACGCCATTCATTGCGGCAAAATCGGTAATGCTGTCAAGCAAAACAGTGACCTTAACAACATCGGCAAGGGTGTAGCCTGCCTCTTCAACGATGTGACGGATGTTGGTGAGCGACTGACGGGTCTGCTCCTCGATGCTCTCGGGCATAAGGCCTGTGGCAGCGTCAATTGGCAGCTGGCCTGAAACATAGAGTGTGCCGTTGCTCTCAACAGCTTGAGAATATGGCCCTACGGCCTTTGGTGCGAGGGGCGATGCGATAATTTTTTTCATGATTCTATAATTTATTATTGTGTTTTTACGTTTCGTGTCATATGATTTAGGGCAAAGATACAAAAAATCCCTATCTTTGCAGAAGAATAAGGAACGAAGATTGGAATAATAGTAAAGGTTAAAATATTTCGATGATATGAAAAGGCTTTTTGTTGTCGCTTTTATGGCGTTAGCTGTCGCAAGTATAGTTGCAGGGTGTTGCGCGTGCCGCAAAGGAAAAAATAAGATGCCCCTCGTGGGGACAAAGTGGCATTTGGTGCGAATGATGGAGCGCGATTTGAATATCTCTGACGAGCAGTTCCTCTTCACCTTTGCCGAGGATGGCAATTTCTCAGGCATGGGAGCCTGCAACAGCATGATGGGAAAATATACCACAACCGCAAGCGGTGGATTGAAAATCACAAACTTGGCCTCTACCCGCAGAATGTGCCCCGAGGCTGATTTGGAGACACAGTTTGTGCAGATTGTCGAGCGTACTACCCACTATGAGGTTGATGGCGATATGCTTATGTTGCTCTCGAATGGAGAGATGCAGGCTGTATTGCAGGCGCAGAAGTAAGGGTCGTTCAAAAAAAATAAAAAGGGCTTGTCCAATATGCGACAAGCCCTTTTTCGTATATACAAAACCTATTAGATAGCACCTGTATCAACCAAAATCTGGTTAACCTTGCGAACAGCGTCAGCCGAGGCCTCGAACTGTGCCTGCTCCTCCTTTGTGAGGTCAATCTTAACGATCTTCTCGATACCCTTGCGACCGATAACTACGGGAACGCCAATCATGATATCTTTCTGACCATACTCGCCATCGAGGTAGCAACCGCAGGGGATGATGCGCTTCTGGTCGCCGAGGATAGACTCCACAACTGATGCAGCTGCTGCACCCGGAGCATACCATGCTGATGTGCCGAGCAAACCTGTGAGTGTAGCACCACCAACCATAGTGTCGGCTGCAACCTGCTGGAGCTTCTTCTTTGAAAGGAACTGTGATGCAGGAACACCCTTGATAGTAGCCTTTGAGATAAGGGGAATCATGGTGGTGTCACCGTGACCACCGATAACCATACCCTCTACATCGTGGATATTAGCACCGGCAGCCTTTGCCAAGTAGCAACGGAAACGTGATGAATCCAAAGCTCCACCCATGCCGATAACTCGGTTCTTAGGCAGACCTGTTGACTTCAATGTAAGGTAAGCCATTGTATCCATGGGGTTTGATACGATAACGAAGATTGCGCGGGGAGAGTTGGCTAAGGCCTGTGAAACAACGCTCTTAACGATATTGGCGTTGGTGCCGATAAGCTCCTCGCGAGTCATGCCGGGCTTACGGGGGATACCCGAAGTTACAACCACAACGTCAGAGTTTGCGGTCTTCTTATAATCGTTGGTGCAACCAACCAGCTTTACCTTAGAGTCGGTGGTTACAGATGCCTGATACATATCGAGCATCTTACCCTCAGAAAGGCCCTCTTTGATATCGATCAATACCACCTCGTCGGCTACGTTGCGTGCAGCAAGTACGTTAGCGCAGGTTGCGCCCACCATACCGGCTCCGATAACTGTTACTTTTGACATAATTTCTTCTACTTTACAAATATTCTAATCTTCTAAAATCTTCTTTGATGTGTTATCCGATGAGCTCGGCATAAGCCTCGGCAGAGAGCAGAGCGTCGTAGTCGGCGGGATTGCTCATCTTAACCTTAATCATCCAACCCTCACCATAGGGATCAGAGTTTACCAAAGCGGGGTCGGCGTCTACTGCATCGTTGAACTCAACAACCTCGCCACCAACGGGGATGAAGGCATCGCTTACGGTCTTTACAGCCTCGATAGAGCCGAAAACCTCGCCTGCTGCCAAAGTCTCACCAACGGTGGGAACGTCAACGAATACGATGTCGCCCAACTGGCTCTGTGCAAAATCGGTAATGCCTACATAGGCAAACTCGCCCTCGACACGACACCACTCGTGGTCGTTCGAGTACTTCAAATTTGAAGGAATGTTCATGGTTTTAATAAGTATTTGTTAATTATATATTTGCCTTGTTTGTCTGTTTGCTGCAGATGCACTTTTCTTGCCTCGGCAGTGGGCTGTGACGCCGATGGCTGTAAAGCGCATTAAATCTTGACAAAGATAGGTGATTTTTCGATAAGAGAGCAATATTTTGTTAATTATTTAACAGAAAAATAAGATACGACTATCCTATTGCTCTGTTTTTAGCAAAAACTCTATCTCTTTGAACAAAAAAACACGCACCTCTCCCTGCTCGTTTTTTACGAGCAATGCACCCGTAGGCTCTACTCCCATTATCGTGCCACGAAAGCGTGAGCCATCGGGTAGGGCATACCAATGCTCTGCATTGCGGTGGTACAGCAATGAGTGGTAGTCGGCCTGAATCTGCTCGGTTTTACCCGATTGCAACTGCTCGTAGCGATACATGACGTTTTTGGAGAAGCGCTCCAGTACCTCGTGGCGGTCGAAGGTTGAATTTGCCTCCAATGCCATGGATGTCGGGTTGGGCAGATGCTCCGAGAAGTGTCGCTGGTTTATGTTCAGCCCTACGCCGGCTATGGTGCGGTCTATGTTTGCTCCGGTGAGCTTGTGTTCTATTAGTATGCCGGCAATTTTCCTATCACCCACATATATATCGTTGGTCCACTTTATTTGGGCTTCAATACCGTAGGACGATAATGTGTCGGTAACGCCCAGTGCTACCATCTCCGACAAAAGGAACTGTCTGTCGGGCGCGAGAAAATGGGGCTTGAAAAGCATTGAGAATGTGGCATTCTCGCCCTGCTGGCTCTCCCATGTGTGCCCTCTTTGGCCACGTCCTGCGCTTTGGCTTTCGGCAAAGACAATGTCACCCTCGGCATAGTCGGGGCGGGCAATCTCGTCGTTGGTGGAGGTGAGTATGTCGAAGCGGTAAATCATTCTGTTATGGATTTTGTGCAAAATATCGCCATAGCGGCGCAGAGTGCAGGCATTGAATAATCTGGTCGTACTGCAAAAGTTCCTCTATCTCGTGGCGTTGCATCAGATGCACTTCTATGTCTTCGCCCTCTTCGGTATGCTGCTCGGTGATGCGCTCTACACCGGTGGCAAGGAATGTGTAGGCTAAATTGTTGTGGTTGGTGGGGTTGGGTGATGTTGCCATAAACTGTTGCCACTTGCCGCCACCATAACCTGTCTCCTCCAGCAGCTCGCGGCGGGCGCTCTGCTCGGGTGTCTCGCCCTCTTCGCAACAACCAGCCACCAGCTCGAAGTGTGTCTGGCCCAGAGCGTGGCGATATTGGCTAATCATCACAAACTCACCTTCGGTGGTTATGGCGATCACATTTACCCAGTCGGGGAACTCAAAAATATACCATTCTGGAACTATTGCTCCTGTGGGCAGCTCAACACGCTCGCGGCGTACCGTGTACCATGGGCGTCGGGCAAGATATTCGCTCGACAGCACTCTCCATGGGCGGTGGGTTGGTTTTTTCATGGGGAAGGTATTATTTCTCGTTTTCAACAACTCTACAAAGATAATAAAATCTCAATATATAATAATGGTATAGCTGCGGAATCCCATTGCGCTTTGCACAAAAATACCGCACAACCCTTGCGGATTGCGCGGCTTTCTGTTTGCACATCGCCATAGCGGCGAATTATTGCTTGTCGCTCGGTTGCCTTGAGCGTTAGTTTATCGACATACGGTCGGGAGCGGTATACTCGGGAGCTGCGGCCTCCATCTCGTTCTGCATGGTAACCATCTCTACAGCATCGGCGGCAGCAGCGCTGTCACAGCCGATAGCCACGGGCATATTCCACGCGATCTGAATCTTTGTAACCCCATCGAGCATGGCGTTGTACTCGGGAGAGCTATCGCCCTGATGAGCCATTATAACCACAGCATCAACATCGGTATACTCGGCGAAGAATTGTGTAGCCATGGTGGCGTTGAAAACGCTTGGAGCATGACGCACCAAAATATTCTGTTCGCTACAACCCAAGGCCTTCAGGCTTTCGACTGTTGCCGTCAAATACTCGGCGCACCCTCTGACCACCACTACACCAATCTTCATATCAAAAGTATTGACCGGTGATTACTCGGTGAGCAATTTCTCGGCGTCGCGTGCGTCGTATGATGCGGGGTACTGCTCTTTGATGGTCTTCAAGCACTCGTTAGCCTTCTGCTCATTGCCCAACTCGCGATATGCGAGAGCTGCCTTGCGCAGATACATGGGAGTGGTGAAGTTATTGTCGCTCTGTGCAGCAGCCTTCTCGAAGAGGCTGGCAGCCTTTGCGTAGTCGGCATTCTCAACGGCAATCTCGCCCTTGATACCGGCAGCCATGGCGTTGATAATCTCGCCGGTAGAGCCCTTAACATCAGAGTATTTGCCGATATACTGCTCGGCCTGAGCCATATCACCCAAACGCAAGGCGCAAGCGGCAGCGTAGAGGTTTGCCAAATTGCCGGCAGGAGTGTTGCCATATTTGTCTGCTACCTCAGCAAAGCCCGGAGTATTCTCGTCGCCGTTGAGTGCGAGAGAGAAGTCTGTGTTCTGCTGCTCGAAGTTGTACTGTGCCATGTAAAGCATCTCCTGTGCTTTTGCCTGACGAGGCTCTACAACAACCTTCTTGTAGCCGAAGATTGCCGCAGCCAGTACGAATACAATAACGATGGTAGCGATAACCATCTTGCTGTTCTTTTCAAAGAAGTTCTCGCCCTGCACCTGTGCATTCTCGAGAGCCTCCTCTTGGGGTGTCAAAACCTTTTTTGCCATAGAAATATTTCTTGTTTAGTTAATATTCGTTTGATTCAAAGTGCAAAAATAGAATAAAAAATAGAAAAAACACATAAAGTATGGGTTAAATTCTCTTTCAAATGTGTGAAATTGGAGAAAGTTCCCCGAAAAATTGTAACTTTGGACTCTAAAACTCGGATTTATGTTGCTCGAAAAGTTGTCGCTAATAAATTTCAAGAACCTTTCACAGGCAGAGATAAAACTCTCTGGGGCCATAAATTGTTTTGTCGGCGATAATGGCGCAGGCAAGACAAATATCCTCGATGCCATATATTATCTTTCGATGTCGAAGTCGGCTTTTACGATGACCGATGGCCAGAGTGTGCATCATGGCGAGGAGTTTTTTGTTGCCGAGGGTAACTATCGTAGCGATAACGGCCGCCATGAACAGGTCAATTGCTCGTTTTCGCGCAAAGGTGGCAAAGTGCTGAAATGCAATGGCAAAGAGTATGAACGTATGGCCGACCATGTGGGGCGCTTCCCTGTGGTTATGGTCTCGCCTCGCGATGGCGAACTTATCACCGATGCCGCCGAGGAACGTCGGCGTTACCTGAATGGCTTTATCTCTCAAATCGACCGCAACTACCTTAATGCCGTAATGCGCTATAATGCGGTGCTTGCCGAGCGTAACCGGTTCCTGAAAACATCGTCTGATGAGGCCATGTTGCAGATATATGATATGCAGCTCTCGGAGCATGCCACTCGCATTTACGAGTTTAGGCGTGATGTGGTGGAGCGTATGCGCCCCATGGTTGCCGAATATTATGCCACATTGTCGGATGACAGGGAGCAGGTCGAGATGGTCTATCGTTCGGAACTTGCCGAAGCTCCCATGATGGAGGTGTTGCAGCGGGCTCGCGAGCGGGATATTGTCAATCAATTCACCTCGTCGGGAGTGCATCGTGACGATGTGCTGTTCGGTATCGGCGGTTATCCGCTGCGCAAGTATGGCTCGCAAGGGCAGCAGAAGTCGTTCCTCATAGCGCTGAAATTGGCGCAGTACCGTATTTTGGCCGAGGAGGTGGGCGAGAAGCCTATATTGCTGCTTGACGACTTGTTCGACAAGCTCGATATGGGTCGTGTCGAGAAGCTTCTTTCGCTGGTTTCGGGTGAGGGCTTTGGCCAAATATGTATAACCGATTGCAATAAGCACCGTTTGGAGACCATTCTCGAGCATGCGGGCAAGCAATATGCGCTCTTCAGTGTCGAGGGTGGGTGTGTTAAAGAGTGATTTCTGCTATGCGACGGACGAAAACAATGCTTATAGGCGATATCCTTAAGGATTTCTTCTCGCAACCCCACATCGCGGCCAAGGTTGCCGAGGGGCGTCTGCCCGATACGTGGCGTGAGGTCGTGGGCGAGAGGGTTGCATCACTCACCACGCAACTCAAGCTGGAGCGCGGATGCCTTTATGTGCATGTCACATCGAGTGTGGTGCGTGCCGAACTCAATATGCGCCGAGGAGCTTTGGTTGGCGAGATAAATCGTATATCGGGCGTGAATCTTGTGCGCAATATAATGATAAAATAAACGGAAGTTCGTTGGTGCAATAGCTACTTTAATTCAAAAATTTTTCACTAACTTTGACCAATAAACAATTAACCCGAAAATATCATGACAGCAACCACAGAAGAGATTATCGAGATCGTCAAAAAGAGAGCAAAGTCGGCCGCAACCGTCACCGAGACATCTCATTTATATGAGGATTTATGGATATCCACATCCGATTTTGAGGAGATTGCATATGAGATTCAAGAGAGGTTCGGCGAGAGCCTCTCCGTTGAAGATTTCCGTTCGGGAAAGATAAGCTCGGTAGGGGATATCGTGGCCCACCTTAAAGCGCAGGATTGGGGCAGCCGCAGTTTTTCAGGATGTGACGATGACTGTGATGATTCTGATGCGTCTGACAGTGATGCCGCCCCTGCTCCGATATATATTCCCGAGGAGATTAAGGGCTGGAATTGGGGAGCTCCATTGCTGGGCTGGATTTGGGCTTTAGGCAACGGAGCGTATAATATCGTATGGCTATATTTCATACTTATGATAATCCCATTTGGCTTTATTTTGTGCTTTATTTTATTTGGCAAACGTGGAAATACGTGGGCATGGACGGCAAAACATTGGTCAAGTGTCGATGAGTTTAAACGAGTACAGCACCGCTGGACAATAGCAGGCTTGATTGTGAATGCAATCTATATAGTGATAATTATCATATCCTTGATATAGGTGGTGAAATACGCGATATAAAATATTAAAATGTGTAACGAGCGAGGGCAATTCCCTCGCTCGTTGCTTACGGTCAAAAAATCCTAATATTATACTTCCGCAAATCTTCTATTTGTCAATCTCAAGAATCTTCCTGAATACCCAGTCGTGGTTGTAGAGGAACTCCTCGGCATGTTGTGGCTTGTTGTATTTCAGCTGTACCATCTTCTGCTCAAGGGTCGGCCAGATAACAACGTCTACCTCATCTTTGTAGTAGCTTTCGGGTTTGCGCTGATCGGCGTCGGTTATCTCCAATGTGATGGGGTAGCGATAGGCAAAACGCGAGTGCCGCAGGATGTCGGTCTGGGGTGTGCCTCCAATTCCGCCCAAGTAACCCGATGGAGTGCCGATGCTCACAAGACTCTCGGAACGCTGACAGGCCGAGAGCAGGCCGAGTGTTGATGAGAATATGTTTTGGTCAACCATGATATAAATCTTACCACTATAATTGAGTGAACGCTCCGAGGGATAGAGATATGTCTCGCTGTCGCTGTCGATAAAGGCTTTCAGCTTGTCGCCGTAAACATCTATGTCACGCACCCCTTTGTAATCCTGACTGCTCAATACGTCGAGGTTCTTTACCGCCTGACGCAGAGGAATGTGCAGCGGCTTGTCGATGATGGCCTCAAGCGTGCGCCGCCATGTGAAGTCGTTGCCGCCGCCGTTGCCGCGCACGTCGATGATAACTCTCTTCAGGGGCTTGCCTATATGTTTGGCTATCTCGTTCTCGATCCAATCGGCCTTCGAAAGTCTCATCTCTGGTATGCGGATGTAGAGCGTGTTGTCACGCTCGAAATAGTTCACTCTGAAAACATCGTCATCGAAGTAGTCACGCAGATAGATATAACCCAGATTTGTCATATCCACCTCTTTGGCCTTGCCATCGATTAGAACAGTCCATGTGAATTTGTCGTCGCCAAGCACTTTGCGTGGGTCGTGAAGCTCGGTGGCCCAGGCTTTGTGGTGCTTGAAATCCCAGCGTGTTGCACTGCATACCCAACTGTTGTGTTTTGCCACATATTTGTCGATAGGTATGCCGTTTATGTGGGTGAGTTCAGAGAGGTAGGGGATAGCCTCTCCCTGCTTGTTGCCATACCCCGGGGTGTAGTATTTGCCATCAATGTAGATTACGCCCTTTGCTTTGTTGGGTAGAAAGGGGTTGTGCTTCATATAGGCATTGTAGGTGCGGGCGAGGGCTGCCGAATCGCGGCAACTGCCATCCACGCTGATGTGCATGTCGTTGCAGAGCGCGAGGGCTCGATTCAAAATCTCGTAGAAACCGCCGTCGCAACTCACCGTGTCGATACCCTGCTTTAATCTCTCCAAGCGGCGGGGAATATTCATCCCTGTGGCTCGGCGGCGTACGCCAAAATGAGGAACATTGGTAGTCAGAGTGGTGTAGAGCTGGTTGTAATCTTCCAGCATCTGCTCTCGGGTGAGTGTTTGTGCCGAGCCGTTGGCGTGTAGGCACAACAATAGAAGACAAAGAGTGAAAATCTTTCTCATAGCAATAAAATTTGATAATTGTAATAGTTAAAAAATGCGTTTGTTTGGTGAGCAGAGGGTGTAAACCTCCTGCTCTGTGTAATTAGACGCAGAGCGAGGTGAAAGGTTACAATGTTAGGGCAAAAATGTGATTTTTATAGCATCGTCAAATCCAGACTGTCGGTTTTGGCCTCGGGGTCGGGACTCTTTTGCAGAATGAGATTCAGTACCTCGACAGGGGTGATGTACCCTACAATGTTAAAGAAACTTACGAAGGGCTGGTTGTCTATGCGTATCAGATACTCCTTCTTCTTGTTGTTCTTATGATTTTTTACCGATTGATATATTTCGTAGTTTATATTATCCGCAGACGATTTCACATATAGTGTATATGCTCTATCATAATGGCTTAAGGTGGCTAATTCGGCAAGTCGCTCTTTTGCGTAATTACTTCTGTGACTGTTGATTTTTATTTGGTAAAAGGTGTGGGTGCGATTTATTACACTTTGGGTTTTTCCGGCTTGCTTGGGCATGACGATTTTCAGCATCTCGTTTGGCAGTAGTACGGTCTCCACGCCATTTTGTACAGCGGTTTCTTGTGCCTGTATCTTTTTGAAAATGTTGAGGAAATCCTCGCTTTGAGCAGAGGCTTGTGTTGGAAATAGAAAGATAAATAAGGCAGCTGTGGCCACAGAAAACAGGGTGATTTTTTTCATGGTTAGATAATTTAATAGTTAGAGAGTTCTTATTCCATTCTGAACATATTGTATAACATATCCTCGTCGGTAGTCAGCTCGGCAACACACAATTCGTTTATCACTCGTTGTGCATGCCCCTCGGCCTCGGCGAGCGAGGTGATGGGCCGGCCGTTGTAGTAGCAGTAAACCGTTGGACGTGACAGATGTATTGCCACACCTATGATTATTGCGCAGCAGGCTGCTGCCGCCGCTGCAAGTTGCCAGCGCAATGTTGTCGAGGTGTGTGTGTTGATGGTCGTACCGACGTGCGTCTGGCGGCGGTTGTACCTCTGCATAGCTTGCAAGGCCCTCTGTTCGAATGTTAGACTATTGGTATTGTCGAGTATCTCCGACAGCTGTTTTTTGTCGGCAAGGCTCTCGGTAGCATCGAGATAGCGTTGCGAAAGCTCTTTATAATCCATGGTTTATAATCTTTACAAGTTGTTCTTTAACTCTGTTTCTTGCTCTCGAGCAGGCCATGCGGGCTGCGGCTTCGCTCGTGCCTGTTATGGTGGCGATCTGGTCGTATTCAAACTCTTCGATATCTCGCAGATGTATCACCTCTCGTTCTCTGTCGGGCAGGTCATTTATCAGTCTTTGTACCAAATCAGCCATGTCCCTGTCGCTTTCTGGCGGAGCAGTAGGGTGCGTGGTGATATTTTCAAGGGGCGTGAACGGTTTGTGCCGCAGTCGGTCAAGACATAGGTTGCGCATGCTTGTCATGACAAGAGCCTGAAACCCGTTTTTACGAATGAGGAGTCTGCGCCGCCACAGCTTTTCGTAAAGATCCTGTGTGGCATCCTCGGCCGCGGCATAATTGTGCAGAAGTGCAACAGCATAGCGAAATGCTGCATCTTTCAGATGTAAAAACTCGTTGTTGAACTCCTCGCTGGTCATCGGTTTTGGCTTTGGGGCTGCTTGTCGGTGTTTCCTGTTTGTATATAATACGCAAAAGCCGCCTGATTGTAACATCAAACGGCTATATTTCTTGAAAAATTGCAGATTGTCTTTCGTTTTCGATGTAACGCCTGCGACGGCTACTCCACCTCGCGGCGGTTGTGCAAGGCGTGGGTGATGGTTAGTTCGTCAACATACTCAAGCTCGTCGCCGAAGCCGATGCCTCGGGCGATGTTGGTCACCTTGACTGAAGGGAATTGCTTAAGACGATTCATTATATAAAATAGTGTGGTCTCGCCCTCGACCGATGTCGAAATAGCCAAAATGACCTCTTTGACCTTGCCGGCAGCAACCTTCTCGACAAGCATGTCGATTTTCAGGTCGGAAGGGCCTATTCCCTGCATGGGAGAGATTACTCCACCGAGTACATGGTAAAGGCCACGGTATTGGCGGGTATTCTCGATTGACATCAAGTCGCCAACCTGCTCGACAACGCAGATTGTAGAGTGGTCACGCTCCTCGTCGGCACAGATGGGGCAGAGCTCACTGTCCGAGAGATTATTGCAACTCTCGCAATGGCGAATCTCCCGTCGGTAACGGGCAAGCGTGTCGGTCATCTGCTCGACAGCATCCGTATCCATCTTCAGCAGGTGCATGGCAAGGCGCAACGCCGTACGACGACCTATGCCGGGCAGTTTGGCAAATTCCGAAACAGCATCTTGCAGCAATCGTGACATGAGATAGCGTTTGAGGTTAGATTTTTTCTATGCGCGAGGTCTCAATCCATCCTTTGCGGCCATCGGCGATGCGAACTTCGGCCCAGCCCTCGATGGTTTCACCAATGGTGAGCTTTGTGCCCTCGTGAAGCACAAATAGCTCGGTGGCGGCACGGTCGGGTGAGCTCTTGATAGATACCGACGAACTCATGACTATCGCCTCGGAGTGGTTAATGCTGATTTTGCGCTCGCTGATGGCAAATAGCGTGGTGACGATAAAAAGTATTCCTGCCACAGCCATAACGTAAAATCCCACCTTGCGTAGCGACAGGCGTTGTGCAAGCATAAAAAGCAGTGCCATGCCCAGAGCCAGTGCAAGCATCACGAGCGAGAGGATTGTCCATGCGTTGCCACTTAAAAGTGAGCGTATGGCACGCACCCATGTAGTGAGGAAGAATTCGGGAATAGCCTCAATACTGTCTTTGGTTGAACTCTCGGCGTAGGCCAGATTGTGGCGAATATCCTCGTCGCCGGGCTTGAGGCGCAGCGCACGGTTGTAGTATAGAATGGCTTTGCCCAACTCATTCTTCTTGAAGTGGGCGTTGGCCAGATTATAGTAGAGTTTTGCAGAGTGTTTGCCCTGTACCAGAATAGCCATATATGCCTCGATGGCCTGGTCGTAGTTGGCGCTGTTGTATGCGGCGGCGGCCTGCTCCCATATAGCCTCTGCGGTGGCGGCCTGCGATGCCTGCTCTATTGCGGGTTGCTCGGCAGTAGCTACGGCCAAAGTGTCGGCTTGTGGTGTTGCGGCACTCCCCTCGGCCCTGACCGAGCCGGATAGCAACAATATGGCGAATACTAAAATCAGTCGTTTCATGGTTTAGCGTTTAATAATCGACTCAATGCGTGAAACAATATTTACACCTTCGCTGTAAACATCACCCATATGCACGGTCTCGGCGGGCGAATATTGCGCCTCGTCGCAACGTGAGATGATGTCGGTATAGTGCTGGGCAAGGTCGGCGGCGCAGCCTCGGCGCAGAAGCTCCTCGCGGATGTTCTCTTTGGTGAGGTTGGCAACAGGGATATTGAGTTTGTCGCTCATGTAACCCCACAATGCTCGCAACATCTCCTCGAAGAAGGCGTGACGATTCTCCTCACGCATAAACTTCTCGGCGGCATGGAAACGCTGAATGGCAACCTTGTTTGCTCGGCGATTCTTTACCAGTACCGTGTTTTTGCTGTCGCGGATGGCACGATGCAGGTAGATGTATGATGCAATGAAAATTGCGATAATCAGGGCAAGAATGATAAAGTATTTGCCGCTGAATAGCAATGGGGTGGTTATAGCCGTCAGAGTCGGAGAACCCATCTTGATGAAGCGAATGTCGCTGCCCAGCTGGCGTACACCCTCTTTGGCTGACGAGGTGATAATCTGTGTGGTGGCATTTGCCCCTGCCGATGTGTCGGGGGCTACTGTCAGGTGCAATGCTTGTGTGGTAAGCGTTACGTATTCGCCCTTCTTGGGGTCGAAATACGAGAACTCCACCGCAGGGATGTCATACTCACCCTCGGAGCGTGCAATGAACGGATACTCAAATTGGCGGTAGCCTGTGGTGCCGCTGGTATTTGAGTTTATCGACTCGGTGGTACGCACGTCGTACAGCTCAAACGATGACGGCAACTGCAATTTGGGAGCTTGCAGGAAGGTGATATTTCCTGTTCCCGAAATCTTTATCGTGTAGGTCGCTGCCGAGTTGGCTGTAAGGTTGCTTGACGGCGGAATGGCCGCAAGCGAGAATGATCCTACCGCCCCTGTGAAGGATGCCGGAGCCCCTTCGGGGAGCGATTTCACAGTCACAGTCACCTTGCCTGTGGTGAGCTTGCGAGGTACATTATAGACTTCGGCTCCACCGCCAAAGAAGGGATCGAAGGCCCGGTTTGTTCGCATCACGACCTGTGCCACGGCGGTAATATCGGCCGGCTCGATTGTGATTGTGCCTGCCTGTTGGGGGTAGAGCAGATACTCTTTGATAATGCGTGTGTCGTAGACCTTGCCGTCAAGAGTCTGGCGGGTTGTCTGATAGTTGTCGGTTGGCAGCTCCTGTGACCAGAAACCGTTGAACGAGGGGAGTTTTACATCCTCGAAGCCGGCGATGCTGGCGCGGGTGTATAGCGTTAGCGAGGCACGAATCGGCTCGCCGTTGTATACGTTTGAGCTGGAGAGATTTAATCGTAGCAGGATATCGTCTGCTGCCACCTGATTTTGCAGAGCTGTACCCTGCTCGGCGGCGGCCTGCTGCTCACGTTGGGCACTTTGTGCGCTCTGTGCCACAACCTCGATGGGGGTTGCTTTTGTGGTTAATGTTTTACCTTTGGTTTGAACCTGTGCGGGGGCGATTGTAATATTACCCTCGGCCTGCGCCATCACGACATAGGTAATGGTGTAGGTGGTTTTACTGCTGCTCACGCCGTTTATCGACTGGAATGAGCGAGAGGTAGATGTGGTAGGCCCAGCCAAAACCTCCAGACCAGTGAAATCGGGGGCTTTGAACGAGTTGTCCTCAATCTCTCCGTTGGTAAGGATAAACTCCACACGGAACATCTCACCGGCTGTGACTATGAGCGGTGTGTTAATCTCGAAGCTTACCTCACCATCGGCGCGAGCCGTCAAAAGTGTCAGCGTTGCTACAAGAGTAAGAAGCAGGTGTTTGAAAAATCCCTTCATCTGTTGCGATATTGTTCTCAACAAAACGTATAATTCTCGCCGTTTATTTTGCGGGCGAGCGAAAAACGCAGTTTTGCACCCCGCATGAGGTGCAAAACCGTTATGTAATACTATTTTTAGTGTGCGAAATCAGCAAAGAAATCGTTGCCCTTGTCATCCACGATGATGAAGGCGGGGAAGTTCTCGACGTATATCTTACGCACAGCCTCCATACCGAGCTCGGGGAAGTCTACTACCTCCACACTCTTAATCGAGTTCTTGGCCAAAACAGCGGCAGGGCCTCCGATTGAGCCGAGATAGAAACCTCCGTTATCCTTGCATGCATCGGTAACGGCCTTTGAGCGATTGCCCTTGGCTACCATAACCATCGAGCCGCCATTCTTCTGGAACAAATCAACATAGGGATCCATGCGGCCTGCTGTGGTGGGGCCGAATGAGCCTGATGCCATACCCTCGGGAGTCTTGGCAGGGCCTGCATAATATACGGGGTGCTTCTTGAAATACTCGGGCATGGGCTGACCCTCGTCAAGCATCTGCTTGATGCGGGCATGGGCGATGTCGCGGGCTACGATAAGAGTACCCTTAAGGTTAAGACGGGTCTTGATGGGGTATTTTGTGAGGATCTCACGAACCTTGTCCATTCCCTCGTCGAGGTCGATATCTACTGCAGGAGTCATCGAGGGGGCCTGTGCAGGCAGGAAGCGTGCGGGATTTTTCTCCAGCTTCTCGATGAAGATACCCTCGGGGGTAATCTTGGCCTTGATGTTGCGGTCGGCCGAGCAGCTAACGCCGATAGCTACGGGGCAGCTTGCAGCGTGGCGGGGCGCACGAATAACTCTCACATCGTGAACATAATATTTGCCACCGAACTGCGCACCCATGCCCATTGTCTGGCACATCTTGGTGATCTTCTCCTCCCACTCCAAATCGCGGAAGCAGCGACCGCCCTCGTTGCCCGATGTGGGTAGGTGGTCGAGATAGCCGGCAGAGGCCTTCTTAACAGTTGAAAGACACATCTCGGCAGATGTTCCACCAATACAAACTGCGAGGTGGTAGGGAGGACAAGCCGAAGTACCCAAATCCTTGAGGTGCTCCTCGAAGAATGCCACGAGTGACTTCTCGTTGAGCAAAGCCTTGGTCTGCTGATAGAGGAATGTCTTGTTGGCCGAGCCGCCGCCCTTGGTGATGAAGAGGAACTCATACTCCATAGAGCCCGGGTGACCTGCGTAAATATCAATCTGTGCAGGCAGGTTTGTGCCTGAATTTTTCTCGTCGGTCATGGTGAAGGGAACAACCTGTGAGTAGCGCAGGTTGCGCTCCTTGTAGGTCTCGTATACACCCTTGGCGATGCATGCAGCGTCATCGGCACCGGTGTAAACATCCTCGCCCTTGTGGCCGATACAAATGGCTGTACCGGTATCCTGACATGTCGGGAGCTCGCCCTCGGCAGCCACTGCCTGATTCATAAGCATGGTATAGGCTACGAACTTGTCGTTGTCAGAGGCCTCGCTATCCTCCAAAATAGAGGCCAGCTTGGCGAGGTGTGAGGGGCGCAAATAGAATGATACGTCGCTGTAAGCGCGCTTTGAAAGCAACTCCAAACCTTTGGGGTCTACCTTCAAAATCTTGCGGCCGTCGCACTCGACAACTTTCACATAATCTTTGGTGAGAAGCTCGTACTCTGTGGTATCCTTCTCGATGGGATAGGGCTCCTGATAGATAAAATCAGCCATAGTAATCTATTGTATTTTATTTGTTTTTATTGAATATCTCTTGTGTGGGAGGAGTCTCTCAGCTTATAGACTCTCAAAATCTCTGCAAATTTACAAAAAAATGTCTAATATCTTTAGTTTAAAGGCGGAAATTCTTATTTTCCTGCACTTTAGACTGTAAGGGTGGTTGTGTATAAGTAAAATTTATCAGGCAATAAAAAATAATAATAAAAAATGGTGACAATAGTAGGTTTTACGTATTATATTTGCAATAGGAAAAACCAAAATAATAAACTTCATAAAACAACGCAACTATGTTAAGTGTAAAAATGCAGGATGCGCTAAATGCGCAAATCAATGCCGAGATGTGGTCGGCTTATCTCTATCTTTCAATGTCGATGGCCGCTGCCGACAAGGGTTTGAAAGGCATGGCAAATTGGTTTGCTGTTCAGTTTAAGGAGGAGCAGGATCATGCACAGATTATAATCAACTACATTCTTTCGCGCGGTGGCCGCGTTAAACTTGCAGCGATTGACGCAGTTGAGACCGAGTGGGATTCGCCTATCGATATGTTTGAGCAGACTCTCACCCACGAGCGTAAGGTGACCTCGATGATTCACAACCTTTATAACCTTGCTGTCGAGGAGCGCGATCACGCTACAAGCAACATGCTTAATTGGTTTGTTGATGAGCAGGTTGAGGAGGAGGACTCTGCACGCGAGATTATCGACCAGCTGCGCCTGATAGAGTGCAATAAGTTGGGTCTTTATATGATCGATAAGGAGATGGCTACGCGCACCTACACAACTCCATCGCCTTTGGCTACAGCAGAGTAACGAGATTAGATTGGTAGTAGTAAGAATAATTTTTGTTTAGGTTAGTATGAGAAGGGCTGCATCATTTTGGTGCAGCCCTTTGTTGTGGTATGATATTTAAGACTATACCAATCCCAAATTCTTGATGAAGATATAGATAATCAACATCGGGGTGATGTAGCGTAGGGTAAAGCGCAACAGCGGGTAGGCTCGGCCTTTCAATGCTCCGTAGTTGGTAATCTCGTCACGCATAAAACTGCCCTTCATCTGCCATGCTACAAATATACAGGTCAATAAACCACCGAGCGGCATAACGATGTTGGCCGAGAAGTAGTCAAAGATATCGAAGAACGAGATATTCTCCAAGTTCAAGCCGAAAAGATTGAAGTCGAAGTGCCATAGCAATGTGAGCAGGCACAATCCTACCGACAGCCCCGAGGTGAGGCGTGTGGCGTTCTTGCGAGAGAGGTTGAACTCCTCGTTAAAATATGCTGTCAGCACCTCGTGGAACGAGATTGTCGAGGTGAGCGAAGCCAGCGTGAGCAGAACGAAGAATGCTGCCGACCAAAGGTTGGCCATAGGCATATCCTTGAAAATCTCGGGTAGGGTGATAAATATCAACGATGCCCCCTCGGCAGGCTCTAATCCTGCGCTGAATACGGCAGGGAAGATCACAAGGCCTGCAAGAACAGCCACCAGCAGGGTCAGCAGTGCCACACTGAACGATGTGCCTGTGAGGTTGTTGTCGCTCTTGAAGTATGAGGCGTAGGTCACCATACAACCCATTCCTACCGAGAGCGAGAAGAATGCCTGACCGATGGCCGTGAAGATGGTGTCGGCCGAGAAAGCCTCCTTGAAATCGGGTTGCAGGAAGAAACGGTATCCCTCGATAGCGTTAGGCATAAAGGCCACACGAATAGCCATGATGATAAGTATCACAAAGAGAGCCGGCATCATCACCTTCGAGGCCTTTTCAATACCTTTTACCACACCGCGTACGATGATAAGGTGGGTGAGAAGGATAAACAAAATTGTGTAGATCAACTGTCGTGGTGAGGCCTGAAAAGCCGAGAACTGCTCGGTGAATGAGCCATCGTTCGAGTAGAGCGACCCTGTGGCCGAACTGACAAGATATTCAAGTGACCATCCTGCCACAATATAATAATATCCCGAAATGCACAATGCGCCCAACACGCCGTTGTAGCCCAACCAGCGCCACGGGCGAGAGAGTGAACGGTATGCGCCCACGGCATTTTGTTTGGTGTGACGTCCTACGGCAAATTCGGCCAGCATGACGGGTATTCCCACCACAAACACGCACAACAGATATACTAATAGGAATGCAGCACCACCATGTTCGCCTGCCATATAAGGGAATCGCCAGATACTGCCCAGGCCAATGGCACTTCCAGCTGCGACTAAAATCGCACTTAACTTGCCTCCAAATGAGGCTCTTGCTTGTTCGCTCATAATTTTTAACCTAACAATGGGGCAAAGATAGTGAAAATATTATATGTGTGTTGCTTGGAGCAGAAAAAAAGCGCAACCCTTGTGGGGGATTGCGCCTTAATTCATATTATTTTTTACCCTTTCAGCGTGACGCTTACTCGGCCTATCTTGCCGCCAAGTGGCGGGGCGAGTTTTGCCACTGTGCACTCCACCTCCACAATCTGCGGGAAATGCTCCTTTACTGCGCCGATGATGTTTTGTGCCACACGTTCGATGGTGCGCTGGGTGGTTTTCATCTGGGCCTCCACAATCTCATAGACGGTCAGATAGTTCACCGCCTTCTCCACCGCATCCTCTTGGGCCACATCGCCCAAATGGGTGGTGATTGTTAGCGCCACATTGAAACGGTTTCCCACCTTCTGCTCCAAATCGTAGCAGCCGTGGTAGGCCTTGAACTCCATATCTTGCAGTTGAATGGTGTAGAGCATGGCTGCAATAATTACTCGACAATAATCAGATAGTAGTTCTTCTTGCCACGCTGTGCAATCATATATTTGCCGGCGATAAGATCCTCCTCGGTAACTGTGCGCATGGCGTCGGCAACCTTCTCCTTGTTGAGCGATACGCCGCCACCCTGTACCATCTTGCGGCACTCACCCTTTGAGGGGAATACCTTGGTAAGCTCGGCACACAAATCAACGAATGTGCAACCCAACTGTTCGCGATTGATGTTAAACTGAGGAACACCCTCGAATACCTGCAACAAGGTCTGCTCGTCGAGCTTGTGCAACGCCTCCGAAGTGGCACCACCGAATAGAATCTGCGAAGCTTCGACAGCCTTCTCATACTCCTCGGCCGAGTGAATCATTGTAGTGACCTCCTTTGCAAGGGTCTTCTGCAACTCGCGCAGGTGGGGGGCCTCCTCGTGACGAGCGATGAGCGACTCGATAGTCTCGCGGTCGAGCAAGGTGAATATCTTGATATAGCGCTTTGCATCCTCATCGCTTACATTCAACCAGAACTGGTAGAACTTGTAGGGTGAAGTGTAGGCAGGTGAGAGCCATACGTTGCCACTCTCGGTCTTGCCGAATTTTGTACCGTCGGCCTTGGTAATCAAGGGGCAGGTGATGGCAAAAGCCTCATTCTCCGAGCCGAGCTTGCGGCGGATAAGCTCTGTGCCGGTGGTGATGTTACCCCACTGGTCGGCACCACCAAGCTGAACCTTGCAGTTCAGGGTCTGATAGAGGTGCAGGAAGTCGTACCCCTGCAAAAGCTGATAGGTAAACTCGGTGAACGACATACCCTCGCCCTCGCCGCTGAAACGCTTCTTTACAGAATCTTTGGCCATCATGTAATTTACAGTGATGCACTTGCCGATGTCGCGTGCGAAATCGAGGAACGAAAACTCCTTCATCCAATCGTAGTTGTTCACCAAAAGTGCCTTGTTCTCGGCGTCAGACTCAAAGTCGATAAGCTTTGCCAGCTGTGCCTTGATAGCCTCCTGATTATGGCGCAAAGTGGCCTCGTCCAAGAGATTGCGCTCCTGAGATTTACCGCTGGGGTCGCCAATCATTCCGGTTGCGCCGCCGACCAATGCGATGGGACGGTGTCCGCACATCTGGAAATGCTTCAAAATCATTACGCCCACCAAGTGGCCGATATGCAGTGAGTCGGCTGTGGGGTCGATACCCAGATAAGCCGTTGTCATCTCCTTCTCCAATTGCTCTTTTGCGCCCGGCATGATGGTGTGAATCATGCCACGCCATTCGAGCTCTTCCACAAAATTCTTTGTTGCCATTGTTTTTCGCTTTATCTTAATTTTATTGTTATAATCCTATTCATACTCCATGTCGAGAACATTCTTGAGCTTCAGCAGCGTGGGGTGGTGCTCGGTCATGTATTTTATTTTATCCTCCAACTTTATTGGTCGTGAGGCCTTGATCTGTTCGTTTATCTTAACCTCCAACTCCAAGGCTCCGTTTATCTGGGCTATGCGGGCAATCGAGTAGAGTATCTCGGTCTTTGAACGCATAATCTCCTCATAGAGTGTTTGCGACGGCACCTCCACGGTTATGGTGTGGGCGGTAACCTTCATCGCTTCGAATGCCACGATAAATCGTGGACGCTCCTCCAAAACCTTTGCGATAATCTCTTCGCGGTGTGCGGCAATCTTCTCCTCGCTTTGGCTGTCGTAGACTACATTCTCGTTCTTCTTCTCCTCGTTTTGAGGTTGTGTTGTGGGATTCAAAGTCTGCATCAACGATGACAACGAGAGGCTCTCCAACGATGAGCTGTGGTGCGGCGCGTGATGTCCGCTGCTCGGTTCCTGTTCTGCCATTTGTGGCGAGGTGACCTCGTGTATGGTTGGCCTTACTGCAGGCGATGGTGCGATAGCTTGCGCAGAAGTAACAGCTTCTGTGTTACTCTTTGTTACGCTCTGCTCTGCACTGTTTGTTATGGGTGAACTTGTAGCTGTGCCCGTTGCACTATTCTGTGAGGGTTGGGCTGCGCCGGCCGGCACAAACTTGCTGGGAAGGTCGGGGAGCGAGTACTCCTCGGCTAAAGGGTCGTCATCATTTTTTTTTTTGCCGAGACCCGCAATCTTCATGAGCCCCAGTTCCACAAGCAAGCGTTGGTTCGACGACTGTTTTATCCTGCCGTCAGATTCGGTGAGTAACGATATAGCTCCAAAGAGGAAATCTGCGCTGCAATTCTCTGCTTGACGACGATATCGCTCCAGCAGGGTTCCCGTAAGCTCGATGAGTGAAATTGCAGGCCCTTTGGCCAATAGCAAATCACGCATATGCTGATTGAGTCCACTCATGAACGTCTGCTCCGAGAAACCTTTTGCCAGCACCTCGTCGAAGCGAATCAGAGCAGAGGTGTAGTCGCCGGCAAGCAGCAAATCGGTCATGGTGAAATAGGTGTCGTAGTCAAGCACGTTGAGAGTCTGTGCAACCTCCTTGTAACGTAGGTCGGCGTCACAGAACGAAACCGCCTTGTCAAACATTGAGAGCGCATCACGCATACCTCCGTCGGCCTTCTGGGCGATAAGGTTGAGCGACTCCTCGTCATATTTAACCCCCTCCTGCTCGGCGATATGCTTCAGGTAGCCAACGGCGTCAGCAACCTTAATGCGGTTGAAGTCGTAGACCTGACAGCGCGACAGGATGGTGGGGATAATCTTGTGTTTCTCGGTGGTGGCCAAGATAAATACTGCATGCTTCGGCGGCTCTTCCAATGTTTTGAGGAAGGCGTTGAAAGCCTGCTGCGATAACATGTGAACCTCGTCGATGATAAAGAGTGAGTATTGTCCGATTTGTGGCAATATGCGCACCTGCTCGATAAGGTTGCGGATGTCGTCTACCGAGTTGTTCGATGCGGCGTCAAGCTCGTGGATATTGAGCGAGCGACCCTCGTTGAACGAGCGGCACGACTCGCACTCGTTGCACGCCTCGGCACCATTGGGGTTCATGCAGTTTATCGCTTTGGCAAAGATTCGGGCGCAGGTGGTTTTACCCACACCGCGAGGGCCGCAGAAAAGATATGCATGCGCCAACTGACCACGCTCGATAGCATTTTTCAATGTCGAGGTGATACTCTGTTGGCCTACAACTGATGCAAATGTTGCGGGACGGTATTTTCTTGCCGAAACGATAAATTCACTCATAACACCGCAAAGGTATAAACTTTTTTGGAAATATATAGTTAATGAGGTTGTAAAGTATGAAAATAAATGCGTGGCTAACCACGCATTTATTTCCTTTTATGTTAGAGGGTTGTTTTGTTTATAAATCTTCAACTTTTGTTTTTAGAATTTTTTGTAGCTCATAGGCTGCTGGTTTCCAGTTTCCATCGAAATCAATGATTGATGTGTTTGCGGTTGCCGGAACGCAATCATGCCCCATCCATAGATATAGACCACCGCATTGTGGGAATTTCTTCTTCATTTGTCTTAGGGCAGACGTAAGGCCGTTAACTTGACTTTGCTGGCTCCATTGAACAAATTCCTCCAATAATTCGGGATCTTGCCCATTATGCTCAATTTTGTACTGATCCCATTGAATCCACCATGGGTATTGATTCCAGAAAGGATTGCTGGTATTTGCAGGAAACGCCTCGTAATCTCCTTTGTACTTGAGGATTGTAGCAGTGGGCGTGGCCCCGGGGGCTCCCATTTCGGAGATAAACAGTGCATCGTTTGCTGCCCAATATTTATCAATGCCTTTAATTGAGTAATCGTTATTTGGAGTATCATATGGGATTGCCCATGGGCCATGAGTATCCCAATTTTTGCCTGAACCAAAATTCTGCCATCCGGCGGTTATATTTATGCCGGAGGGAGATGCAGGAACAAATCGAGTGTTCGGATCTTCGGATGAAACAATATCATACATTCTGCGAATCATTGGGTGGTCGATCTTTATAGGCTCGGTGTCACCACGTAAATATAACTCATTGCCTCCACACCAAGTGAAAATAGCAACATGATGCTTGTTTCGCTGAACATAATGTCTTACAATATGTGACATCTGCTCTATTGTAACAGGGTCTTCGGGCGGATAATTGTCGACACCCGAAGAGGATAGCGGGAAGTCTTGATGGATCATAAGTCCAAGTTCGTCACATGTGTCGTAGAGCCAATCTTTTTCTGGGAAGCCTCCGCCCCAGATTCTGATGACATTAAAGCCCATCTCTTTGTACGCTTGCAGCAGATTTTTGTAATCCTCTTTTGTCAGATCGGCGAAATTCGGTCTTATGGGTGTCCAATTTATGCCTTGTAGAAAAATGGGTTTGTCGTTTACGACACATATCCATTTGTCGGCCTCCTTTGGCGCATTTTTATTGCTCTCCCAACAAACCGACTTAAAGCCGACCCTGCGTTTCAGTGTCTCTTTAACGGTGCCGTTCTCGTCTATAAGGGTGCATGATAGGGCATAAAGCGGTTGCTTGCCTTCGCCATTCGGATACCAGCGTTCAACCTTTAAGTTGTTATAAACCTTGCCGTCTGCTAATTCCGCGGCGGGCAGAGTTTCGTTTATCAAATATTTGCCGTTGGCATCGGTTAGTTCAATCTTTACCTCTCCTTTTTTAGCAGCCAATGAGAGATCTGTTGAAATAGTTAACGCTCCGATATCTTTATGTCGATTTGCCGAAGCCAAAACATTTAGGTTGTTAATCTTCACCTCTTCTTTGTCCAGTACCTCCAAGGTTACATTGTCCCAAATGCCAATTTGAACGATTCGGGGAATCCAATCCCAGCCATAATAGAAACGGGGTTTCCACTCTTTGATTTTTGAGGTGAATCCAATCTGACCTAAGTATCGTGGCGGCAAATTAAAGACAACGGTAAGTGTATTGTCGGAGTCATTCAGAAATTTTGATATGTCGAACGTGTATGGAATAAATGCGTTGTTAAACTCTCCTGCGAGATTGCCGTTTACGTATATAAAGCCATTATCATCAAGGCCATTAAACTTGATGTTTACCTTCTCTTTTTTTTGTATCCATTCATCGGGGATAGTGGTTGTGAAAAGCCAATGTCGATGCTCAATCCATTCAATTGATTTGTAATTTCTGCCATAATTCCAATTTTCTATAATTCCAGCATCTAATAGGGCTTTTTGAACCGAGCCCGGGACTTTGACTGCTATTCCAGCCACATCGGCGGCACTATTTTGTTTGTGATTTTTCAAATCAAAGTTTAAGCGCCATACTTCAGGGGTGTAGCCCCAAAGTCGCCACTCCAACTCCCCCATGTCGAAAAATTTATTGGGGGTTGAACTGTTTTGGGCATACCCCGATAGGTTCATCAGTAATAGGACGCATGCAATTATTAGATTTCTTTTCATCGTTATTTTACAATTTGTAGTAGTTTTCTATTGGATAAGTAAAAGTAAATTGCGAATACCGGTGTTGTATTTTTTTGCGGATAAGGTCCTGTGAAGACTAAACTTCGACGGTAGTGACCTCTATACCACGCTTTTGTAGGGCCTCCAGCATATGTGGAGGTATGTTTGTGTCGGTGATTATCTGGTCAATATCGTCAATGTTGCAAATACGGCTGAAACCTCGGCGGCCAAACTTCGAACTGTCGCATAATACGATGGTCTTCTGAGTGGAACGTATCATGGCACGGTTTAGGTTTGCCTCCAGCAGGTTGGTGGTCGAAAGGCCGTACTCAAGGTCTATGCCGTCAACACCCATAAACAGCTTGCTGCCGGTGAAATTCTCCAGCATACGCTCGGTGTCGCAGCCTACGGCCGATAGTGAACTGCCGCGCACGATACCGCCCAATTGGATAACCTCGATGTTGCGGTTGCGTGAGAGTGTTGAAGCCACATTAAGCGCCGAGGTGATTACCGTCAGTCTGCCACTCGACTCGTCGAGCTTTATTTCGCGAGCAAAATATTGTACGGTTGTTCCCGAAGCGATGATAATCGAGTCGTTGGGCTCGATAAGCTTTATGGCGCATTTGCCGATGGCAATCTTTTCGTTGGGGTATTGCTGCTCTTTTACATTTACATCTCGGTCGTTGATGTAGGGGCTTATCTTGATAGCCTTGCCATGCGCGCGATATAACAGGTTGTTTTGCTCAAGCATTGTCAAATCTTTGCGAATCGTCACCTCCGACACATTCAGTAGGGTTGAGAGTTCGGTTACTCCCACCTGCCCTTTTGTGTTAAGCTCGCGCATGATTATGTCATGCCTTTCGTTTATAGTCATACTTTGTCAGTTTGTTGTTCAATTTCAGGCATAAAGATACAAAAAATCGGTTATAGTACCTCTTTATATATAAAATTGCCTCTTTTTTGCAGTGATTTGGCAGATTTTTAATGTAAAAATTTGTATTAGTTTTGAGATTATACTAATTTTGTTTCGTAACGAAAGCGCAAGGCATTTTTAGCATCTGTTGTTCCACGCATGTGCGGGAGGAACAATTGTTTTTGCCACCTTTATTCTGAAAATGGTAACAATAAAAATTATATATTACAAATGAATAGAACTCAACAATTGTCTTCCCTTAATGATAGCAATAAAGTGTGGGATGTCGTAGTCATTGGCGGTGGAGCCACAGGCCTTGGTTGTGCTGTGGATGCCGCAGCGCGTGGTTATAGTGTAGCCCTTTTCGAGCGTGAGGATTTTGCAAAATGCACCTCAAGCCGTTCGACTAAACTTGTGCATGGCGGTGTGCGATATCTGCAAAAGTTGGAGGTTGACTTGGTGCGTGAGGCTCTGCATGAGCGTGGCCTTATGAAGCAGAATGCTCCACATTTGGTTAAGGATCAGGCTTTTGTAATCTCAAATTACAGCCATTGGGAGAACTTCCTCTACTTCTTTGGCCTGCTCTTTTACGATATTCTGTCGTTTGGCTTTGGCTATGGCCGTTCGCGTTTTATTTCGGCCCAGAAGGTGCTTAAGTATCTGCCGACATCGGAGGCTAAAGGTCTGAAGGGTGGTGTTGTCTACCACGATGGTCAGTTTGATGACTCTCGCATGGCTATCAATCTTGCCCAGACTGCTGTCGAGCAGGGTGCTGTCGTGGCTAACTACACCGCTGTCGAGAAGGTGTTGCACGATGCCGATGGTAAGGCCTGCGGAGTGATTGTTCGGGATTTGTTGGGCGGTCAGGAGTATAGTATCAAGGCTAAGGCGGTAATCAACGCTGCCGGAATCTTTGTTGATGAGGTTATGCAGATGGATGAGCCTTCAATGCGCAAGATGGTTGTACCGAGTCAGGGCGTGCATATTGTTCTCGATATGAAATTTTTGCAGAGCGACTATGCTATCATGGTGCCTAAAACCTCTGATGGCCGTGTGCTGTTTGCTGTGCCGTGGCACGATAAGGTTGTTGTCGGAACTACCGACATCCAGCGTCCTGTGGCCGAGAGTGAACCTAAACCTTTGGATGAGGAGATTGATTTTATCCTATCGACAGCAGGTCTGTATATGAACCCTGCCCCCACCCGTAAGGATATTGTTTCGGTATTTGCCGGTCAGCGTCCTTTGGCGGCGCCCAAAAAGGAGGGTAAGAGTTCAAAGGAGGTATCTCGCAGCCATAAGATTATTGTGTCGGATCACGACCTTATTACCATCACGGGCGGTAAGTGGACCTCATACCGTCGTATGGCCGAGGATACAATCGACAAGGCAATAAAGCTGGGTAAGATAGAGAAGCGCAAGTGTGTAACACGTAAACTTAAGGTGCATGGCTGGCGTCCTAATCCCAATCTTGACGACCACATGTATGTTTATGGTAGTGATGAACCTGCTATCCGCCAGATGATAAAGGAGAATCCTGCTTTGGGCGAGAAGTTGAGCGAGAAATACGGTTACACCGTTGCCGAGGTGCTGTGGGCTGTGCGAGAGGAGATGGCGCAGAGTGTCGAGGATGTTTTGGCGCGCCGTGTTCGTCTGCTTTTTGTCGATGCTCGCGAGGCGCAGAAGGCTGCGCAGCGTGTAGCTGAAATCATGGCCGAGGAGCTGGGTCACGATAAGGTTTGGGTCGATAACCAGGTGGGGGCATTTATGAAGGTATCCGACAACTATATCGTTGTTAAGGAGTGACAACATTAAACAAATTACCCTATGAACCCCAAACTTATTCTTTGTCTACTGACCTCTTTGGCCCTATCTTTTCAAGCGTGTCAAAAGCCCGATTGTGAAATTGGGCAGATGAGTATTGACCAACTTGCCGAGAGATTTGCCGAGCCCCCGATCGAGTATGGCCCGTATGTGTGGTGGCATTGGATGGGAAGCAATTTCTCGAAAGAGGGTATCACAAAAGATTTGGAGGCCATGAAGGCCGCTGGAATAGGTGGTGCCACAATCTTTAATCTTACATCTGCGGTGATGGAGTCGGAGTATCCTATGGAGAAGAATCCGTGGCCACATCAGACCTATCGTAGCGAGGCCTATTGGGAGGCGCTTAAGCATGCCGCATCCGAGGCCGAGAGGCTTGGAATGAAGATTGGTCTTCACAATTCGCCGGGATACTCTACGACGGGTGGCCCATGGATTGATGATGAGCGAGCAATGAAGAAAGTAGTGTCGAGTGCGGTGAAAGTTAAGGGTGGTAAAAAAATAGAGATTAAACTCGAGAAACCCGAACTCCCAACATTCTCGAATTGGCAGGAGCCCGTGATGAAGGCCACCTCATATTGGGACATAGAGGTTATGGCTGTGCCTTCAATGAAGAGTTTGGATCCATCGAATGTAATACGCCTTACCGAGTCGATGGACAAGGATGGCAATATCAGTTGGGATGCGCCCGCAGGCGAGTGGACAATCTGCCGAATAGGATATGCCCCAACAATGGCTATGCCTCACCCCGTTCCCGATGAGCTGTCAGGCAAAACATTCGAGGTCGACAAGTTCAGCCGTGAGCATAATATCTATCATTGGGATCAGGTTCTTCAGCCCGTGGTGGAGCATCTCGGTCAATATATCGGAAAATCGTTCGATCACATTTTGGTTGACAGCTATGAGGCTGGTTGGCAAAATTGGACCGATGATTTCAGAGAGAAGTTCATCGCCAAGAAGGGCTATGACCCTGTTCCATGGATTGCGATGGAGCAGGCGTATGGCGATCACGAAGCTCTGCAACAATATAAGAGAGATAATGCCGAGGTAATCAGCGACCTATTCATCGAGGTGGGCTGGCAAACTGCCAAGGAGAAGATAAATGAGGTTGGATTGCAATTCTATATCGAGCCATACGACTATCTACACCAGTTCGATGTCTACAAGAGCGCTTGTTTGGCCGATGTGCCGATGGTCGAGTTCTGGCATAATGGACATGGTGGCCTGAATCAAGAGGTTATTCGTGCAGCAAAAGATCAGGCTAGGAGCATTGTGGCTGTTGAGGCATACACGGGCCGCCCCGAAGTGAGTATGTATACCGAAGACCCCGCTTCATTGAAGCACTCTACCGATGGAGCGTTGCGTAATGGAGCCAACCGCTTCTTCTTGCACCATTGGGTGCATCAGCCTTTTGATGATAAATATCAGCCCGGCATGGGCATGGGTTGGTGGGGCGCCCACTTCAGCCGCCATCAAACATGGATAAAACCAGGCAGGGCATTATTTACATATCTCACCCGTTGTCAGATGTTGCTTCAGCACGGTCAACTTAACGAGCAGTACGACAATGTGCTTCATCGCAAACTGAAAGATGCCGATATCTTCTTTGTGCATAACCACTCTAAAGAGCTACTCGAAAAAACCTACGAGTTTAAGGCCACAAGTGCCACTCCACAGTTGTGGGATGCCGAGAAGGGTACGATAAGCAGCATACATTCATTCGAGGCTTCAGCCAATGGTACAACCATAAATATTGCGCTCGATCCCGACCAATCTGTATTTGTTGTCTTCCCTAATAGCTGCAACTATGAAAAGTTTGTACAGGCTGAATATAGCGTGCAGGCCGAGAGCTCTACAACAGTGGATGGCTCGTGGGAGGTGGCCTTTGCTCCGAAACTTGACAAGGAGTTCACAATGACATTCGAGCAGTTGGCCGATTTCAGCTTGAGTGATGATCCGCAGGTGAAGTATTTCTCGGGAACAGCAACCTATCGCAAGAGTATAAATATTGATGGCTCGTCGCTTCAAGATAATCGAAAAATTCTTTTGGATTTGGGTCAGATGAACGACATTGCCGAGGTGTGGGTAAATGGCAAACATTCGGGCGTGGCTTGGTATCCCCCTTATAGGGTCGATATTACCTCGCACCTAAAGTCGGGCAAAAATAGCATTGAGATAGCTGTCAGCAACAATTGGGCTAATCGACTCATTGGTGATGAGCAGCATCCTGCCGATTTTGAGTGGGGTGTCGACCGTGGCGAGAGCATGGGCCGAGCCATGAAAGTCTTCCCCGATTGGATGCTCAATGGCACACCACGTCCATCATCGGGTCGCAAGACATTCAATATATGGTACTATTACCGACCTCACTCAACTCTTGTACCTGCTGGTTTGGTAGGACCTGTGAAGGTGGTTGAGCAGACGATAGAGGTGTATGAATAACCATAGCGCCATGCTGGAAAATAAAGAGTAAATAATAAATCCTCAAACTTAACTATATGGCAAACTTTTTTTCTCCCCCCGCAGCAAAACCTCTTATTGCTGCCGATAAAATTGATGCGGAGTACCGCAAAATGCGCCTAAAGGTCTTCCTTGGAGCATTCTTCGGATATGCGGCCTACTATTTGGTGCGCAAGAACCTCTCGCTGGCTGCCCCGGGAATGATTGCCGATGGCTTGCTCGATAAGGAGTCGGCAGGATTTGCTATGGCGGGTATACCTATTGCCTATGCCTTCAGCAAGTTTTTGATGGGTAGCTTGTCGGATCACTCTGATGCGCGTAAGTTTCTTGTTGTGGGTCTTATAATCGCCTCTTCGGTGATGGCGGCTGTGGGTTTGATACCCTTCTCAACCTCGATAGCCGTTAATGGCGGAATACTCTTCGCCTTTATGTTGCTTGTAGGATGGCTGTCGGGTATGGGTTGGCCGCCGTGTGGTAGAATTATGGCTCATTGGTTCTCGCAGAATGAGCGTAGTTTTAAGATGTCGGTATGGAATTGTTCGCATAATGTCGGCGGTGGTTCGTTGGGCCTGCTGGTGTCGGCAGGTGTTGTCTGCTTTGCTGCTATGGGTATCTCGGAGAGCTGGCGTGCGGCCTTTATATTCCCATCGGTTGTGGCGATTCTTTTCGCTGCGTTCTGCTGGTGGACATTGCGTGACACTCCCGAATCGTGCGGGTTGCCTCCCATCGAGGAGTATCGTCAGGATTTCACTTCACGCAAGGCTGCCGAGGGTGAAGAGAACGTCATCCCGTTCCGACGCCTCTTTGTGGATTATGTCTTTAAAAATCATCTGTTGTGGATGATTGCCATAGCAAACGTGTTTGCATACTTTATCCGTTACGGGATCAGCGATTGGTCGCCCACATATCTTCAGGATATGCAGATTATGACTCCGGCCCAGAGCCGTGTTGCCTTCTCGCTCTTTGAGTATGCCGGTATTCCCGGAACAATCATCTGCGGATGGTTATCGTCACGATTCTTTGAGGGTCGTTGTGCTCCGGTGAATGTTATATATATGGTGATGGTTTTGTTGGGCGTGCTACTCTATTGGCAGGCTGATGTCGTAGCCGCTTTGATTGGCGGTGAGCAGGCCATTGTCGGGGTGGTTTATGTGGCGCTGGCACTAATCGGATTTGCTGTTTATGGCCCTATTGCCCTGATCGGTATCCAAGCTTTAAGTTTCGTTCCGAAAAATGCGGCGGGAACAGCAGCGGGTTTTGTCGGGCTGTTTGGTTATCTGCTGGGTGATGCCGTTTTGTCGAAAATTGTTGTGGGCCAGATTGCAGGTTCATCACTGGGCTGGGGTATAACATTCTGGCTTTTTGTAGGAGCTTGTGTTGTTGCAACAATAATTTGTGCGGTCACATGGCGAAAAGAGAAGCAGATGATGCAAATGCGGATAAATATGCATAATTAAATAATTATAATGATATTCATTATTTAAATTTTGCTAAAAATTTTTTTGATATCATTAAATTATTTATCTTTGTCAGTGAAAAACAATTTAAAAGATAACATCTTTTCCTGATTGTCAATTTTAATGGAAAACAATGATGTTGGTGCTTAGCCAATATCGTTAAGATAAGTGATAGTTCATATTAGTAATAAGGTTTGTGGATTTTCCTTATTATGCTTGAGATATGCACTACACTGAATAGGTCGGTTTTTTTGTGATTCCGTCCGCTGTGAAGCGGGCGGAATTTTTTGTGTGAGAATGTTGCAGATGCTGAATAATAAAGAGTAATTTTCGATACAAAGGAGCTTTCGTTATGTAACTTTCCGTGACGAAATTATCCGTTTAACCCTGCTGCGACAATAGCTTCGGCAAGGAGAAAATCATCGGGGTTGTCAATATCCATGCTCTCTATGCGGTCTGTGACAGCGATGTAGGGGTTGTCGCCTATGCGGCGGTGATGTGTGCGCCACAACTCACGCGGAAAGATGAAAAATGCTGATGTCTCGATATATACAGCCTCTAAATCCTGTGTGCGGGGAACATGTTGCAGAGAGTAGTTTAGAGGTTTGCCTTGCCACCATGTGAAGGTCTGAATACGCTCGGCGCTGAACGCCGAGTCATGTTCGCCGCCTATAACTTTATCTACAGCCTCTTCGATTGTTGCTCTGCGAATGAATGGCGATGTGGTGTGAGCCAAAACATATATGTCGGCATCAACCTCTGCCGTAAAGGCATCGTAAATATCCTTTCCGAGGGTGGTGTTGCTGTCCAATTGTTCGTCACGGCGCAGGAACTTTACTCCGTCGGGCAAAAACTCTTTGATGGAGGGGTTGCTGCAATACACATACACTTCATCAATATTTTTTGCTTTGGCCAGCGACTCCAGCATATGGCACATAAGGGGTTTGTCGCCCAGCATACGTAGGTTTTTCTGCTCAATGCGCTGGCTGTTAAGACGGATGGGAACAAAAGCAACTATCTTCATAAATTCTATTGTACTAATAAATTACAACCTCTTATCTCGGCTCCTGTCAGGCGGCCTTCTATGGTAAAACTGCCGTCAGCGTAGATACGGCCCATATCTTGGGTGGCGATGAATGCGCATGACGAGGTGTTTGCCAAATCAATGATATTTATGGCTCCGCGTGAACCCTCGGGTAGTGATCGCATGGGGTTATTTACATCACGCAGCGTTACGCGCATCCATTTTGGTGCAAAGAATATTCCGCGGCCTTTTGAATACGCCTGTGAGGTGAGTTCGGCCATGCCATACTCCGAGTGGATCTTATCCACTCCGAAAGCTTCGGTCAGAATCTTGTGGAACTGCTCTTTTGAGAGCTCCTCGCGGCGACCTTTCATGCCTCCGGTCTCCATCACTATGGTGTCGCGGAGTTTGGGGGCGTATTGTTCGGCTAAATCCCACAATGCGTAGCTCACTCCCAGCAGAATCTTCGGCTTTGGATCGGCGGCCATGTCGGCGAGTAGCTTCCCGTATTCATCGAGGTAGAAACCTCCCGAGCCGCATCTCTTGATGAGATTATCCACCATATATACCAGCGATGATCCCTCCCTTTGCAGATAGTTGGGCAATAGGCCATAGATGCTCCATTGCTCAACTGCACCATAAAACTGCTCGAAAGCCGTGGTAAAGGCCTGCTCATATAGAGCCAGACTCTGCATCATGTGGCGTGATGGAACCTGTCCTGTGGTGCTGCTCGATGTGAATATCTTCTCGGGCGGATTTGTGCCGCAATAGACATCGCGTAACTTAAATAGTTCGATGGGCATACAGACGATATCTTTCAGGTGGGTCACCTCAGTATGATTGATGCCCATCAGCGAAAGATATTCGCGATAGGGCGCGCACTCTTCGGCCTGCCGATGGAAAAGTTCCAAAGCGGCGGCCTCGAACTCGGCGTCCGAGCTGATAGAAAATATCTTATCGTAGAGTTTCATCCACAATATAAAAATCCGAGTCGGAGGTCGGTCAGCCAACCTCCGATTTCGGATAGTTAATATTAAAGCCCTTTTACTTTTTGCTCTTCGGTGCAAGAATCATATTCATCTTCTTGCCGTCAAGCTTGGGCATAAGCTCAACCTTCGCAATCTCCTCAAGGTCGGTAGCAAAGCGCAATAGCAAAATTTCGCCCTGCTCCTTGAATACGATTGAGCGGCCGCGGAAGAATACAGAGGCCTTCACCTTTGCACCCTCCTTGATGAAGTTCTCGGCATGCTTAAGCTTGAAGTTGTAGTCATGATCGTCGGTCTGGGGGCCGAAACGAATCTCTTTGATTACAACCTTCACCTGCTTGGCTTTGATCTCCTTGGCCTTGCGCTTTTGCTGGTAGAGGAACTTCTGGTAGTCGGCAATGCGGCATACGGGCGGCTCGGCATTGGGTGAGATTTCAATGAGGTCCAACTCCATCTCATCTGCCATGGCCAGCGCCTGTTTGATGGGCACTACCAGATTGGGCTCTACGTTATCGCCAACGATACGCACCATGGGCGCAGTAATCTCGTTGTTGATACGGTTGGGATTCTCTTTCTCTACTCGTCTGCCTCGCATTCCCTGCTGCTGAGGCTTATTTCCGCTGTTCATCGGACGTGGCGGAAAAGGTTTTTGTGTAATTGCCAAATTGGTTAATTGTTTGTTTTTACTTCTTTTGATTATTTTGTTGGAGTATTACTCCATTTTGTTTGCTTCAATCTCGGCCTTAACCAGCGAGTTGATGTGGTCAGCGAACTCGGTAACGCTCATCGAGCCCTTGTCGCCCTCGCCCTGAACGCGAACCGACACTTTGCCCTCGGCAGCCTCCTTCTCGCCTACAATCAAGAGGAAGGGGATGCGCTTGAGCTCGTTGTCACGAATCTTGCGACCAATCTTCTCGTTGCGCTCGTCAACCTGCACACGCACGTCAGCCTTTGCCAATGTCTTGGCAACCTCGTTGGCGTAGTCGTTGAACTTCTCCGAGATAGGCAGGATAACAGCCTGATCGGGGGTGAGCCACAACGGGAAACGGCCTGCGGTGTGCTCAAGGAGAACAGCTACGAAACGCTCCATAGAGCCGAACGGCGCACGGTGAATCATGATGGGGCGGTGGAGTTTGTCATCGTTGCCCTTATATGTTAGGTCGAAACGCTCGGGTAGGTTGTAGTCCACCTGGATTGTGCCGAGCTGCCAGCTACGACCAAGTGCATCCTTAACCATGAAGTCGAGCTTCGGGCCATAGAATGCGGCCTCGCCAAGCTCAACGGTGGTGTTGAGGCCCTTCTCCTTACAAGCCTGAATAATAGCACCCTCGGCCTTCTCCCAATTCTCGTCAGAGCCGATATACTTCTCGGTGTTGTTGGGGTCACGAAGTGAAATCTGGGCTGTGTAGTTGTCGAACTTCAGTGTGCGGAAGATGTAAAGCACGATGTCGATAACCTTCTCGAACTCCTCCAGCAGCTGGTCGGGGCGCACGAAGAGGTGGGCATCGTCCTGTGTAAAGCTGCGTACGCGGGTAAGTCCGTGCAGCTCGCCCGACTGCTCGTAGCGATATACTGTTCCGAACTCTGCCAGACGAACAGGCAGATCCTTGTATGAACGAGGCTTCGAACGGTAAATCTCGCAGTGGTGGGGGCAGTTCATCGGCTTGAGCAGATACTCCTCACCCTCGAATGGAGTGTGAATGGGCTGGAATGAGTCCTTGCCGTATTTTGCATAGTGGCCCGATGTAACATACAAATCCTTGTTACCGATATGCGGAGTGATAACCTGCATATATCCGTAGTCCTTCTGAATCTGGCGCAAGAAACGCTCCAGACGGTCGCGCAACTCGGCACCTTTGGGTAACCACATGGGCAGACCCTGACCCACACGCTGTGAGAACATAAAGAGCTCCAGATCCTTGCCCAACTTACGGTGGTCACGCTTCTTGGCCTCCTCAATCATTGCCAGATACTCGTCGAGCATCGACTTCTTGGGGAATGATACACCATAGATACGGGTAAGCATCTTGTTCTTCTCGTTGCCACGCCAGTAGGCACCTGCCACTGAAGTCAGCTTAACGGCCTTGATAAAGCCGGTATTGGGAATGTGCGGGCCACGGCAGAGGTCAGTGAACTCACCGTTGGTATAGAATGAGATAGTGCCGTCCTCAAGATCCTGAATAAGCTCAACCTTGTATTGGTCACCTTTCTCGGTGAATGTCTTTAGTGCGTCAGCCTTCGATACCTCCGAGCGAACAAGCTCCTCCTTCTGACGAGCCAGCTCCTGCATCTTCTTCTCGATAGCGGGAAGGTCACCCTCGGTGATTGGGGTGGGAGAGTCTACGTCGTAGTAGAAACCGTTGTCGATAGCAGGGCCGATACCGAACTTGATACCCGGGTAGAGGCTCTGCAATGCCTCGGCCAACAGGTGTGATGATGTGTGCCAGAAGGCGTGCTTGCCCTCAGCATCATCCCACTTGAAAAATTTGATTGTTGCATCTTTATCGATGGCGCGACCCATGTCTACGGTTGCGCCGTTTACCGAAGCGGCCAGACAGTCGGCAGCTAAACGAGGGCTGATGCTCTCGGCAACTTGGTAAGCTGTTGTCCCTTTGGCAAACTCCTTTGCGTTGCCGTCGGGGAATGTGATTTTAATCATAGTGTTAATTAGTTTTATATTTTGAGCCTTGCTGCGCTTCCACAATTACGAGACGGAATACGCCATGGGGCTCGGTTAAAAATTTTGTCTGTTACTCTTTCCAATTCTTGTCACGCAAATATACTGCATAACGGCTGAAGTGGATATTATTGTAAGGCTCGAAATAAAAGGCCTTTGTCGCATGCTCCTCGGGAACATAAAAACGTAATACTCCATCTTTGTCATCACGTTTCATTGATGCGATGAGTGCCTGCATATCGGGCTCTATCTCGGGTGCATTTTCCAGAGGAATGACCTTGGTGGCAATAGTGTTGCGGGTTTGACGGTGGTCGGCCATCGTGAGCGAGTTATCCTCAATGCGTGTGCCCAACATAATGGGGCCATAGAAGAATGCAAAATAGTGACTGCCGCCCTTGATGGTTTCGGCGCGTAGGGTGGGTTGCAGGGTGATGGTAATCTCGTCATTCTGCCTCCACTCTCTCTCGAGTAGGACGTATCCGTTCTCCTCTTTGAGGTCTTGGCTTTGACCGTTCACCGTAACGCTAACCTCCTCGCTCCACCAGGGATGACGCAATGCGATAAGAGCATTTTTTGACTGCCCGCACTCCTCAATCTTAAATGTTACGTGGTTCTCAACGGGGAATTTGGTGTTTTGGCTGATAGTCATGCCCTTCTCCTCCCAATTTACGGTTGATGCCACATAAAGATTCACAAAAAGCGCATCTTGAGCTTTGGCATAAATCATCTTGCCGAGTTTGGCAGGAGCCTGTATTCCTGTGCCTGTGCAACACCAGAAACTCTCATATTTCGAGGCGTAAACCTTGTAATGGGTGGGGCGCATCGAGGTGAAATATACACACATGCCCTCCACAGGGTCGTAGTTTGCCAAAATATGGTTGAGCAACACACGCTCATAGTAGTCGACATACTTCATGTCGCCGTCGCTCTGATAGAGAGCCTCGGTAAGGCGCATCATGTTTACCGAGTTACACGACTCAGGACCGCCTGTGCCTGTAATCTTCTTCTCGAACTCCTCGATGGGGAAGAAATGCTCGCCCATGCTGTTGCCGCCGTTGGCCCATGTGTGGCGATCAACCACTGTCTGCCAGAAGAAGCGTGCAGCGTTGTGGAAATCTTTGTTGTCGGTGTAGGTGTATATACGCTCAAAGCCGGTGAACTTGGGGATTTGGGTGTTTGCGTGCCATCCGTGCAGCACATCACGGCTCTCGGCTGCCGGCACCCACATATCTTCATCATTCAGGCGGTTTGCCCAGTCGAGGAATCGCTGCTCTCCCGTTACGGCAAAAACATTCACAAACGACTCGTTGATGCTGCCATGCTCGCACACCAGCAGACGCTGTATCTGCTCGTGGTCGAGTTTGTCGATTACCGATGTGCCGAACCAGTCGGCCAAATCAACCATTATGGTCTTCGCCAGAGGCATGTTGAATGTGAGGTAAACGTCATACATGCCCAGCAATAGTTTGTTTATCAAATAGACAGGAGCCCAAAACTCGTTTATAAGCGGGTTTGACGTCTGGAAATTGCCTTTTGCAACCTCGGCAAACAGCTCTTTAATATTCTCTTGTGCGCCGATGAAACCTTCGCCGTCGGCCTCCTGACATTCGCGCAGGCTCTTCAGGGCGTATTCTACCTTTGTAATAACATCTTCGTCACCTGTGGCTTCATAGCTCATGGCCATTGACGAGAACCAGAATCCCAGCATGTGGCCGGCCAATGTTCCACCACCCCAAATATCTTCAGACTCCCAAGAGGGGTAGGGGACGTAACCTTGCTGTGAGAGCCCGACCTCTCGGCGATACCATGCCAAAAAGCGATCTATCTCCAGCGACATAAGATAGTCGTGGTTGAGATTTTGAATATTAACCATCTGAGGATCAGTCACACGAATATCTTTTAAATCAAACAGTTCGCGTGCGGGCTCGTGAATAGGCTTGCTTACTATCTGTTTTTGCGTGCAGGAAACAGATAGCAGGCATATGCTTAGTATCAAAATTACTTTACTCTTCATGATCTCATAAAAATATTACTCCACCTCTTTGGTTGCCTCATCTTTGCTCTTAAAAGCCGGAAATATATATGCAAAGCAGAAACTTACAATGGCCAAAATATAACACGACTGTGCCACCTCCTTCAGCATTGGTACCGTCTCGCTTGTATTGCTCTCGTAGACACTCGCTCCGAGCGACACAACTGCCGTCAGAATCATCGTTACCTTCCAAAATGTCCACTTTTTCATAGCCTATATATTCCTATGTTCATTCAAAATTATTTGACTTGGCCAACATCATTTGTCAAACTTCCGCAATCTCGAATCTCGAATCTCGAATTTTGAATTTTGAATTTTGAATTCCCTCTCTCTACTCGTCGCCCTGCTCAGGCAGTTTCAAATCCTTTACCGATACGTCGCGACCCTTCTCGCGCTCGAAATGCTGCAATGGGTTGGCGCTCCACTCTACCCAGTTATCGCGGTTGCGGACAATGTCGATAGCGGTGTAGATGGCATTGCGCATCGATTGTGCATCGGCCACACCCTTGCCTGCAATATCGTAGGCTGTGCCGTGGTCGGGCGATGTGCGTACCCCCGAAAGCCCTGCTGTGAAATTCACACCGTCGGGCGAAAGGGTTTTGAAGGGGGTGAGTCCCTGATCGTGGTACATTGCCAAAACGGCATCATATTTTGTGTATCCGCCGCCTGCGAACAATCCGTCGGCGGGGAAGGGGCCAAATGCCAATATGCCCTGCTCGAAGGCCTCTACGATGGCGGGCTTGATTATCTCCTGCTCCTCGGTGCCGAGCATGCCGCCCTCGCCGGCGTGGGGGTTGAGCGAGAGTACTGCGATGCGAGGCTCTACGATGCCGAAGTCCTCCTTGAGTGACCGACGCAGCGTTGTGAGCGACTGCAAAATCTTCTCTTTGGTGATGCTGTGACTAACCTCTGCTACGGGAATATGTATAGTAACCAATCCCACCTTCAGGCGCTCGCTGCACATAATCATCATAGGCTCGCCCTCGAGGTGTGCAGCCATAAACTCGGTGTGGCCGGTGAAGTTGAATCGTTCGCTCTGGGCACTCTCTTTGGCGATGGGGGCTGTAACCATTGCATCAATCAGACCCTCCTTAAGATCTGCCACAGCAAGCTCGAGAGCCTCTACGGCTGCCTTGCCACCCTCGGCAGTGGCAATACCCGGCTGGGGCTTGCCGGCGCCACACTCTATGAGATTGACTGCGCCTGTGCGGGCTTTTTCGGCTGATGAGATTATGTTGAACCTTACCTCTCCATCCTCCTCTTTGTCCAAGATGGACATATAGCTTTTTGCCACCTGTGATGATCCGTAGATAACCGGAGTGAAAAGTTCTGTCATACGGCTGTCGGCAAATGTGCGGAGGATTACCTCCCAGCCAATGCCGTTGATATCGCCTTGTGTAATTCCTATATTGAGTCTTTTGTTTGACATAATTATCCAATATTTCAATTTGCAAATATACTAATAATTTCTAATTATTAGATATTTATCGCTTATATTGATGGTTTGGAAATAAAAAAACAGCCTTTGGGGGCTGTTTGCACTTTAGACCTTGTGGCTATTATCGCGCTCTGCGCCTGAACTCGGCGCATACAATGCCCGTCGCCATGGCAACATTTAACGACTCGGAGCTTTGACGTGTGGCGGGATAGGTGGGTATGAGCAGACTGTGTGAGAATGTTGAAACACACTCCTGGCTCACTCCACGGCCCTCGTTGCCCATAACGATTACTCCCTTGTTGGAGAGCTCTGCCTCATAGATGTTTTTGCCATCGAGCATGGTGCCGTAGATGGGCGTGCCCTCCGTTGCACTGCGTTGCAGGAATTTTGCCAGTGGCAGATAGTGTATCCTCACACGCAAAATTGCACCTATCGTGGCTTGAATGACCTTTGGATTGTAGCAGTCGGCACTATTTTCGGAGCAGAAAATATCCTCGATGCCAAACCAGTCGGCTATGCGTATTATTGTGCCGAGATTACCCGGATTCTGCACTCCGTCTAATGCCAGCGAAAGCCTCTCTTTGGGCGCAGATGCGGGGGTGCTGTGGTGTGGCTGTTCGACCACGGCCAGCGATGTCGAGGCGGTTTTCAGTTGCGAAATACGCTCCATCTCCTTTGGGCTTATCACCTCGGCGTGGCCGGGGAAATGACCCTCCAAAGCGTATAGTTTTTTTAAGCGCAGTCCCGAGTCTATAATCTCACCGATGAGCTTGTCACCCTCGGCAACAAAGAGTTTGTCGCTATCTCTCTGGCGTTTCTCGGCAAGCGAGCGAATATATTGAATTTCAGCTTTTGTCATGGCGTTTTGGCTCTATTGTGAATCGCTCTCTTTCGCGGGCTATATCGGTGTTGGGGAATATTGCCCGACTCTCGTCGAGGAGCTGTTGTAAATCTTTGTAGCGTGATGAAAAGTGGCCTATCAACAACTTCTCGGCACCTGCCATCTCGGCCACCTTGGCAGCGTCGGCTGTGGTGGAGTGGCCTCGCTCCTTGGCCAATCTCTTCTCGGCGGCGGCATATGTGGCCTCGTGGTAGAGCAAGTCAACCCCTTCGACCATGCGGGCAAGCCTTGCCGAGTAATTGGTATCGGAGCAATAGGCATAGGAGAGTGTTCCGTAGGGGCGGTATGTGATTTTGTCGTTAGGCAGAATCTCGCCCGATTCAAGCTCTATATCCTCGCCTCGCTTTGCAGCCACTATCTGAGATACAGATAGTCCGTAACGCTCTATGCAATATTTGCTTACGTTTAGTGGCGGCTCTTTCTGGCGGAAGAGGTAGCCTGCTGTGGGGATACGGTGTCGCAGCGGTAAAGACCACACTTCGGTGGTGTCGTTCTCGAATATTATGCGGTGTTTTGTGGTGTCAACTTCCACCCATTCGGGAGTGTAGGGTAAATCCTTCTCGAATAGGCGCATAAACCCCTCCAGCATCTCACCAAAGGGGCGTGGCGCATATATTCTTAACGGTGTTCGCCGACCATAAAGGCCAAGCGTCGAGAGCAGTGGAAATAATCCATATAGGTGGTCGCCATGCAGGTGTGATATAAACACGGCGCGCAACTTCAAGGCCGAGATGCCGCAGCGGGCCATCTGGCGTTGCACACCCTCTCCTGCATCAACCAGAAAGAGTTGCTCGTTGATGTTCACAACCTGTGCCGAGGGGTGGCCCGTGGCGGTAGGTTTGGCCGACGAATTACCAAGTATGGTTACCGTTATCGACATTATTTTTTGCTTAAAAGATAGCGCTCACAGTCGAGTGCGGCAATACATCCCGAGCCGGCGGCGGTGATGGCCTGACGGTAGTGGGGATCTTTAACATCTCCTGCTGCAAAGACGCCTTCTATGTTGGTCTTTGATGTTCCGGGGATAGTTTTGATGTAACCCTCCTCGTCGAGGTCGATTTTGCCCTTGAACAGCTCGGTGTTGGGGTGGTGGCCGATGGCAAGGAAGAATCCACTGATGTCGATAGTGGTCTCTTCGCCCGAGGCGTGGCGCAGAAGAGCCCCTGTTACACCATCCTCATCGCCAAGCACTTCAACGGTGTTGTACTCGAACATGACTTTGATATTGGGGGTGTTGAAAACACGCTCCTGCATAGCCTTTGAGGCGCGCAAGAAGGGCTTTCTTACAATCAGATAGACCTGCTTGCAAATTGAAGCCAGATATGTTGCCTCCTCGCAAGCGGTGTCGCCACCGCCAACCACGGCCACATCCTGCTTGCGATAGAAAAATCCGTCACAAGTGGCGCAGGCACTTACTCCCATACCGCGGAACTTACCCTCTGAATCCAATCCCAAATATTTTGCCGAGGCTCCTGTGGCGATAATCATGGCGTCGGCAGCAATCTGCTTCTCGCCATCGATGGTCGCTACAAAAGGACGGCTGTCGAAGTCGATGTTGGTTACGATACCAAAGCGAACATCTGCACCGAAACGCTGTGCCTGACGCTTCAAATCTTCCATCATGGCACGACCTGAAATACCCTCGGGGTAGCCCGGGAAATTCTCGATTTCGGTGGTGGTTGTGAGCTGTCCACCCGGCTCGATTCCCTCGTAAAGTACGGGTGCGAGGTTTGCGCGTGAAGCATAGATGGCTGCGGTATATCCCGCAGGGCCGCTTCCGATAATAAGACATTTTGTCTGTTCCATATAATTTAAGTTTTTAATTGTAATATTCTATCTCTTTTGTCGGCTCTGCTGCTGTGGTTGGCTCACCCTGCAGATGACCGCTATAATCAAACTCCAACCACTCGTGCCCATCGTATACTTGTGAGCAACCGCTTACAGGGTCATACTCTACAATGCGGTAGTGGGGAGGGATGATATACTCTCCTTGTTTGTCTATCAATCCCATGCCTTCGGCACACTCAACCTCGGCGCGGCCTTCGTGAAAATCATTGACCCATAAATACTTTGGCTCTATGACTATATTGTTGTCGCTGTCGATAAAGCCCCATCCCGAACTCTGTTCGATGGCGATAAGTCCCTCGCTGAACCGCCCGACTGTTATATAGTCGCTGCTGACCACATTGCTGGTTGTGTAGGCGGCGGACTCGGCATCGCACAATAACATATTGTTTGCAAGTGATGCAATCTTCGTGCAGAGAGCGTCGAGTGCTTCATCGTCACCGCCTGCGCCCGACGTGGCATAGTACCAGCGGATAGGGAGAATCCTGCCCTGATTGTCAATCATCAGATTCTCCTCGCGCAGATTGTTGTGCGAAATATCGGTTTTGTGCAGCTCCTCGCGTAGTGCCTTGATAGCTGTTATTATCTGGCTCGCCTCCTGCTCACCGGCAAGGCTGTTTATGGTGTCGGCTAATGGCAGTGCATCGGGTAGTGGTTCGTAGAGGATATCGCATGCGGCACTGCTGTTGTCAGAGTGCGTATATCGCATCTCGTTTCGGAAAATTTCAAGATGTGGGATGACTGTGTTGTTGCGATATAACTGTTTGGGAATAAGCCTCTCGGCACGACGTAATGACAATGATGATAAAGGCATGAATAACAACCCCCTGCCTGTGCCAAGAGCCACTTCGGCCTCGGCAAAATATGTGGAACGGCGGACGGGCTCGCCATTCCATCGGGCTTCGGCGAGTCGGCTGAACCACTTTTGTGGGGCGTCAAGGGCTGTACGAAATGCTGTGATAGTTGCCATCTTTATCCCATGTTTGTTATGCTGCGTGAACCGATGTTGATTATCGACAGCAATTCAACTATTGTAGCGTTATACCCCATGCCGTAATAAGGTGGCGTTGCCCCTGCTCCCTTCAGCTCACCAATGGCATTATTGAACGCTGCAGGCATAATGCTTGAACATCCGGCCAGCAGATGGGCGTAGTGTCCGGCTGAAATTAACTCATCTCCAGAAGGGAAGATTATTGAGGGGACTCGACTGTCTGTGGATATGTGGATATTCAACAACAAGGTGTTGCCGTCACTCGTGGCGGTGCGTCGTATCTGCTCGCAGATGTCGTGCAGGTCGTTGTCGTCACAATCGGAGGCTTCACCATCGGTAATGTTGATCACAATCGGGGGAAAACTATCTTTATTCTGCTCAAATGCGCACCACTCCTGAGCCAGGTCGCGCACCTTGAGCATAGCTTCATACATCGGTGTGTCGCCTTCGGCCTTGGGCTTCACCCATTTATGGCGTAGTTCATAGTTTTCGGTAGTATCGTCGTTGCATTCAATCTTTGCAAGGGTACGTGCCAACTTTTCAACAGATACAAACCCCTCACTCTCAAGTAGCGGTGTGACTGTATTGTTGCCATAGCCCAAAATTGCCACGTCATAGTAGTTGCGCAGCCCGTTTGTGCGGCGACAGCGGTCAATCAACTCCGTTATTAGGGTGTTGGCGGTGTAGGCCACAGCCTCGGCCTTGCTGATTACCAGCTGGCCGAACTGCACAACCTCCTGCATCGATGTGGATTGATCGATGGCGATGATAAATGCCGAACGGTGGCGGCGAGTAATCTCTTGAGAATACATATCTGCACAAATGGGATTGCGGTACAAATATAACTTTTTCCTGCGAAAAAATCAATATGCCAACTCTACTATGCGTTCGCCCCGCTCGTCTTTTATTTGGGCACGTTTGCCTTTGAGTGGTTTTATGGTGGTGGTAGCGGGGAAACTTGCTATGATATTGTTGCCGGCAGTCACAAAATGTTTGTAATTGCCGAGAGTGGCCAGCATAATGCCCTCGATGGGCTCGAAACCGCTGTCGAAAAGTGGTGCAATAGCCCAACCAGCTTCGTTACGACAACCCCACAATCCATGTTCGTGGTCGAGATATAGAGATTCTTCGTCGAAGGAGATGTGTGTCTGTTTATATTTGAAAACACGCTCCAAATCAAGCAGGTACGCTGTGGTGGATGATAGCATTCTGGCTATACGGTATTCTGCCGCCATGCCTTTGGCTGACAGAAGGTTGAGGGTGTTTTCAAGCCACTCGGTTTTGCCGTTTATGATTTCGTGTGGCATCGCTGCCGGCTCATTATATGTTTTGTAATACTCTATTGTGGCCGGATCGGCAGCGGCTGTGTGGAGCATGGTTGAGATTGCAGCTATTGAATAGTCATCGATATGTTTATCATACATTTCGATTGTCCTGTCGGGATGCTGATACGCCGCCGTGCCAATCTCCAATGCTTGTTCTCCTGCCAGCGATGGCAGAAATGCCGCATCCCAATCTATGGCGGTCATGGTTTGGTCTGTGCCTACGATAATATTTTCGGGTTTCAGGTCACCATGTGCCCGAGGTGAGGAGATAATCTCCAGGGCCAATTTGTCGAATCCTTCAGCTAGTTGTCGAAATGTGGCACTATCATCGGCACGGCAGATGGCCTCATCGAGCGAAATGCCTTCGATGTATGGCGAGAGCAGGCAATCTATCATGGTGTTGCGTCCCGATATGTCGCTCACGCATAACTCCCGAGCATGGAAATCAGTCCCATAGATGGCTGCAAGACGAGTGTTGGAGCGTGTGAAACACTTCAACATCATCTTTCGGCCGTGATACTCTGCCCGGAACGAGACGGCAGCGTTGCCTGCAACATAACATGGCCGACCGTCACACATTTCGATGCTTATGCCTGATAATGTGCGCCAGAATGTGTAGGGGTTTGTCACGGCTCGGGCTATGTCTGCTATTGTAATCATCTATCTCGGGGTAAAAACAGAGGTTGCCCAAAAGCGGACAACCTCGTAATTGGAATATGAAGACTCTTAGTTGCAGCCGCCTTCGCAGCCACCGTCGCAACCACCGTCACAATCGCCGTGGCAACCGCAGTTGCAGCCACCCTGTGAAGCCAAATCCTCGGGGGTAACATCGCGTACCTCAACAACCTCTACGTCGAAGTTCAAAGTCTTGCCGGCCATGGGGTGGTTGAAGTCCATCTTAACGGTCTCCTCGCCAACCTCCTTAACCACGCCCATCATAGGCTGGCCGTCGGCTGTGCTCATGGGGATTGTAGTGCCAACCACCAAAAGATGCTCGGCCAACTTGCCATCAATCATGAATATAGTCTTGGGAAGGTCTACGATAGCCTCGGGCTGAATCTCGCCATAGCCATCGGCGGGAGCCAAAGTGAACGAAACCTTCTCGCCGGGCTCTTTGCCCATGATAGCGCCCTCAAACTTGGGCAGGAGCATGCCTGCACCGCATACAAACTGCAAGGGCTGACCCTCGCGTGACTGGTCGGCAATCTGACCATCAACGGTCAAAGTGTAGTGTACCGACACCATTTTGCTGTTCTCTACTTTCATATCTTTTTTTGTTTTAACTATTTCGCGTTGCAAATATACAAATTTATTTTTAATCCGTATTGCAGCAGACCAAATTGCAGGGAGTGAACCCCAAATATCTAACGAAAGAGCATACGTCCTTCGGTGCTGGCATATTTTGAATCGATATGACCGTTCAGAGTGTCGCTGATGTAGGCACTTATACACTCGATACACATTCCCCAATACTTATCGATAGGCTCGGTGTAGCGCAAAATACCAGAGCCTCCCATTTCCAACAAGATATAATCGATGCTTGCAAGGGTGTATTTGCGTGATAAATCCACAGAGCGATACTCGCCGCTTGCACTATCGAGAATCTGCAAATTAGAGACTCGCCTAGGGCCTTCGCCAACATGAGAATAGAGGTCGTTGTTCTCATCAAGCACAACGGGTGATGGGATTGAGGGGTCAACCTCAAAGCGCATGCCACTCACCTGCATAAATTCACCCGACTCCTTGGGGAGATGGCTGACCGAGAATTCCATGGCATCGAGTAGCTGCTGACCCGTTATGGTGGCTGTATATACCATATCGCCAAAAGGCATGACGTTGATGATGTCGTTGAGTGTTATCTCGCCTTGTGAGATATTGGTGCGGATACCTCCACCATTAACCATCGCTACGTCGGCCGAGGTGTAGACTCTGAAAGCGTCTGCTACGAGATTGCCGATATTGGTCTCTTGGGTTCTTACGATGCGCTTGCCGTTGGAGTCGTATATCGACAAATCGACATTGCTATATCCAATCGTATAATCAGAGTCCTGCAAAACATCCTCTTCGACGTCCTTGATAAATTGGAGTATCTGCTCATCTTTAGGGCTGTCATCGCCCTCAATATTGATAAGTGTAGAGCTGAACTTGCCCTGCTGCGAGAGTGTTAGTACTCCCACATTCTTGAAGTTGGAGCCAGCCGAGGTGAGTAATACGGCTTGTCCCTCTTTGTTCTCAATAAACTCCTCGGTGATTGTATGGTGGTCGTGACCGTCGATTACAGCATTGAGTCCTGTTGTTTGGGCTATAAGACTCTTCGAGGAGGGGTGACCTCCTCCCCTCTCTGTATTTCCTAAATGGGCAATAGCCACTACATAATCTGCCTTTCCCTCTTTACGGGCCTTGTCGATGGCATTCTGCGCAATCTGATAGAAATCCTCTTGCATAAAGCTGTATAGCTCATTCCCCTGCTCATCGTAAAGCTGCTTGATCGTGCCGCTGGTGGTTGTAGTGAAGCCAACGTACGCGATATCTACATCGCCATAGCTTACTATGTGATATGCGGGATAGGGATACCCTTGAGTCTGCATATTCATAAAATTTGCACACAATACGGGGGCCTCCAACTCGTTGGTCAACGTAAGCATCTGCTCTATTCCGTAGTCAAGTTCGTGGTTACCCAGAACAGCAGCATCGTAGCCAACCTCGTTCATAATAGAGACAATGCCCTTGCCTTGTGTGAGAGCACCAATAGTACCACCGCTTGCAAAATCTCCACCCGATACGGTAGTGATGTAGGGTGTGGTTGCGGCCAGCAAACTGCGTTGAGCGACAAACTTGGCATATCCCTCCACGGCACAATGAACATCATTCTCGTATAGAATGACTATCGGATTTTTAGGTAACGCAGGCTCTGTGTTTGATTTATCGTTATAGCATCCTATGAATGTGATGGCAATAAACAGCGAAAACAATAATTTGCCTAATTTACTTGTATTCATGGCTTAAATATGTGATTCAGGTCTTGTTTTTTTGTAGTACAAAGGCATGTAAAATCTATGTCAAAAACGAGGAAGTTGCCGACAGTATTGTTAGCAACTTCGTCGTTTAATAGGACAGTATCTGGCGGGCGGACTGTGGTAGCGAAAAAATCCTTTTGGATTTCTATCGACCAGACTCCTCACCTGCGGAGGATTTAATCCACATTACAGCAAACGAGGGTGCGGTCGCCGTAGCCATTGTCGATTTTGGTAACATAGGGGAAGAACTTCGCTGTGCGAACCCAATCGAGCGGGAAAGCGGCCTCCATGCGTGAGTAGGGGTGTGACCACTCGCCCGCAAGCTCAACGGCTGTGTGGGGGGCGTTTGTCACAACATTATCCTTTTCACCTGCTGCGGCAGCTGCTTCGCACTCGCGTTTAATCTGGATGAGGGCCTCCATAAAACGATCCATTTCGGCTTTGGGCTCCGATTCGGTGGGCTCAACCATCAAGGTCTCATGCACGGGGAACGAGAGCGTGGGGGCGTGGAAGCCGTAGTCCATCAGGCGGTGGGCAATATCGCCGCAGTCGATGCCGTAATCCTTCTTGAAATTGGTCAAATCGAGAATCATCTCGTGACCCACGCGGCCTGTTTCGCCCGAGTAGTAGGTGCGGTACTCGTTCTTCAGGGCCGACGACATGTAGTTCGCATTTACGATAGCCATCTCGGTTGCGTGGCGTAAGCCCTCCTCGCCGAGCATCTTAATATAGCCATAGGTGATGGGCAGAAGCATTGCTGAGCCCCAAGGAGATGAAGCCACAGCGGTAATGCCGTCCTCGCCGCCTGTCGACATCACAGAGTGTGAGGGTAGGAAGGGCTTCAAATGTTCTGCAACGCAGATAGGGCCAACACCAGGGCCACCGCCGCCGTGAGGCATTGCAAAGGTCTTGTGGAGGTTGAGGTGGCATACGTCGGCACCGATGTAGCCAGGGTTGGTAAGGCCAACCTGTGCGTTCATGTTGGCACCGTCCATATATACCTGACCGCCTGCATCGTGAACAGCGTCCACAATCTCGCGGATACGGCTCTCGAACACACCGTGTGTTGAGGGGTAGGTAACCATCAGGCCGCACAACTCTGAAGCATGCTCCTCGGCTTTTGCCTTCAAATCCTCGACGTCAATATTTCCGTTCTCGTCACACGCAACGGTAACTATCTTCATGCCGGCCATGGCTGCCGATGCGGGGTTTGTGCCGTGTGCCGATGCAGGAATAAGGATTATGTTGCGATAGCCTTGGCCGCGACTCTGGTGGTAGGCGCGGATAACCATCAAGCCTGTATACTCGCCGGCAGCACCCGAATTGGGCTGGAGTGAGCAGCCTGCAAAGCCGGTGATTGTTGCCAAATCCTTCTCAAGCTCCGAAATAAGCTCGGTGTAACCCTCGGTCTGGTCGGCAGGAGCGAAGGGGTGCATATTCTGGAATCCGGCCAATGATAGGGGCTGCATGATGGCGGCGGCATTGAGTTTCATGGTGCATGAGCCGAGCGAAATCATTGAGTTGGCAAGCGAGATGTCACGCAGCTCCAGCTGCTTGATATAGCGCATCATATCGCTCTCTGAATGATAGCGGTTGAAGACGGGCTCACTTAGGATGGGTGATGTGCGGACCACAGCCTCGGCGAGTTTGATGTCGTTGCCGATTTTTGCAGCTTTGGGCTTGCGACCTTTGGCCTCGGCGAAGATATCAATGATGGCCTGCACCTCATCTGCGGTGGTCACCTCGTCGGTGGAGAGGCGCACCTTGCCCTCGGCGGGGTAGAAGAAGTTGATTCCTGCGGCAAGAGCGATGTCTTGAATTACGGCTGCCTCGGCCTCCACCTCTATTGTGTCGAAAATCTCTTTGTGGGTAAGTTTATAGCCCATGGCCTCCAAAGCCTCGGCGATAGCCACAGCCGATGTGTGGGCTGTCATGGCGGCACGCTTAAGACCCGCGGGGCCATTGTATATACAGTAGAAACCTGCCATCGAAGCCATCAAGGCCGATGCGGTACAGATGTTTGAAGTGGCCTTCTCGCGTTTGATATGTTGCTCGCGCATCTGCAACGACATGCGCAGAGCCTTGTTGCCCAAACGATCTACAGAAACACCGATGATGCGGCCGGGGATATTACGTTTGTAGGCCTCGCGGCATGCCATATATCCTGCACTCGGGCCTCCGAAGCCCATGGGGCAGCCCAAACGCTGTGTTGAACCAACGGCTATGTCGGCACCCCACTCTGCGGGAGGTGTGAGGATTGCCAACGAAAGAATGTCGGCGTCGGCAGCAACCAATGCGCCAGCCTCGTGAGCCTTGGCGGCAAAGGCGGCGTAGTCACAAACCTTACCCGATGCGGTGGGATACTGTACCAATGCGCCGAACTCCATGCCTGTGAAATTGTATGTGGCAAAGTCGTCTACGATAAGTTCAATGCCGAATGGCTCGCTGCGGGTAAGCAGTACGTCAAGCGTCTGGGGGAAGATATCCTTGTCTACAAATAGCTGGTTGCGACCCTGCTTTACAGCATCACGCGAGCGCAGAGCATACATCATCAACATAGCCTCTGCAGCAGCGGTAGCCTCGTCAAGAAGTGAGCAGTTGGCAATCTGCATGCCAGTGAGCGAGAGAATAGCTGTCTGGTAGTTCAATAATGCCTCCAGACGACCCTGCGAAATCTCTGCCTGATAGGGGGTGTAAGAGGTGTACCATGCTGGATTCTCAAATACGTTGCGGCTAACAACGGCGGGAACGGCTGTGGGGTAGTAACCCATACCGATGAATGAACGCAGTTGCTGATTCTTGGCTGCCAAAGCTGTAATATGAGCCATAAACTCATACTCGCTCATGCCCTCGGTGGGCAATGCGATAGGCTTCTTCAAGCGTATTGACGAGGGGATAACCTGCGAGATCAACTCCTCGACTGACTCTACACCAATAACCTTCAGCATCTGACCGAGGTCGTCGGCGGTTGTTACGCCAATATGGCGATTCATAAATTTGTCGAACATTGCTTTTATACTTTTATTTTTAATAGTTGCTTGTTTGGGTTTAATACTTAAAACTGCTGCCGCCGATAAACTCGCGCAGAATAGATGTTGGCGGAATCTCGTCGGGCGATATGGGGGTGAAGTTGTCGAGGAACTTCAGCAGTCGCTTGGCCTCGCCGTACTCGGGAACGGTGTCGGGTACCTCACGAAGTATAGGCTCGATCATGGGCCGCAAAACCGAAATCTCCTAAAAGAGCGATGAGTTAAACATCACATCGGCATTCTCCTGATATGGGAAGATATGTTTCTCTTCGCCGCGTCGTACGCTCGGCCAGCGCTGTATCGTGTTTTGGGCATTGCAGCCGCGGGTGGCGTTATCGCGAATTATGCGGCGGAGCAGGCGGTTGTCGGTTGTGGCTATGCGCGACATATTGTCCATGGCCACCGATGTCAGGCATGATGCGTAGATGCAGAATTTCTGCTCGCGCGGGATGCTTGGCGTGAGTCGGGGATTCAAGCCGTGGATACCCTCCATGATGATTATCGAGCGCTCGTCGAGTTTGAGCGGTGTTTCGTGCCATTGGCGGGTGCCTGTGATAAAGTCGTAGCGTGGCACCTCGACACTCTCGCCGGCAAAAAGCCGTTTCAAGTCGCTGTTGAGCAACTCAAGATCGATAGCCTCCAGAGCTTCAAAGTCGTAGTCGCCATTCTCATCTTTGGGGGTGTGCTCGCGATCAACAAAATAGTCGTCGAGAGATATCAATACGGGGTTGAGACCCAAAATTCGTAGCTGTATTCCCAATCGTTTCGAGGTGGTTGTCTTGCCGCTTGACGAAGGGCCAGAGATAAGTACCATGCGGGTACCTCGAGATATGTTGGCCTGATTGATTTGATCGGCCATGTCGGCAATTTTATTTTCGTGGAAAGCCTCGGCAATTTTTATCAATTCACTGCTGTCGCCTGCCAGAATCTTGCTGTTCAGCCGTCCCACGGTGGGTACACCCATGATATCAACCCACATGTGATACTCGTGGAAGATGTCGAACATCTTATCCCAATGCACATTCATGTCGAGCTGCATGGGGTTACTGTTGGTGGGCAAAGCCACATAAAATCCGTTGTAGTAACGGCGTATGTCAAACAGATGGATATATCCCGAATCGGGAGCAAGGGCGCCATAGAAGTAACCGACAATGTCATCCATGCGGTATATGTCGCTATATAGTCGGGGGCGCGATTTTAGCAGCGCAATCTTATCGTGGTAGTCGAATTCTTCGTAGATAGCCTGCACCTCCTCGGTACGCATACGGTGGCGGTTGATGGGGTGGCGGGCATCAATGATTTGCTGTACGCACTCGCGCAAACGGGCGATGTCGCTGTCGGAAATCTCGTCACCATCGGCAAATTCGCAGTAGAATCCTCTGCCCAGCGAGTGGCGGATATGGAATTGGCGGTCGCCGTAAAGGTCGCGAACAGCCTTTTGCAGAATGAAAGATATGGTACGTTGATAAACGCGATACCCCTCGAAGTGGGTGATGTCGATAAAACGTACTGTGATAGGCTTGAATATTTTATAATTCAGCTCCTTGAGTCGATTGTCGACATATGCGGCCAATAGGGGATAGGGCCTTTTGATGCAAGTCTGCTCCTGAAGTTCCAGCAGAGATGTGCCTATTGGTATCTCCAATGTCTCTGAGGTGTTCTCGCAGATAACTTTCACTCGATTTGTCATAATAAAATGGCTTGTTTAATTGTGTAAAGATAATCATTTTATTTGTAACAACGACAGTGAAAAAATAAATTATTGTATCAATGCGGCCGAAGATGGTTTATTTGTTATTAGTGGAGTAAAATTAGGCCTGTTTGCGGCAGTACGGAGTCGTTGAGCTACGCCTAATTGTCGGCGCTAACGCTTGGTGTATACCACCTTCTTTGTCAGAAAGAACTCCTCTTCAAAAAAATCAGAGATATTATACTCCTTCCATGCAAGATGTGTGGCAGCAAGCTCCTCCTGCAGGTCGCCACCTTTTAGGTAGAGTATGCCGTTGGGCAAAGAGCCTTTTTGCCCCTTGTCGATTTTATTCCAAATCCATTTTACGAAGGTCGGCATGGCGGTCACGGCGCGGGATACTACATAGTCGAATCGCTCCGGAATCTGCTCTACACGGATATTTCTTGCGTCGATATTTTTTATGCCTGCTCCTTCGCAAACACCCTTTACGACGGTGATTTTTTTGCCTATTGAGTCGGCTGCCACAAAATTTACGTCAGGAAACATTATCGCCAGCGGAACACATGGGAATCCACCACCGCAACCAACATCCAAAATACGGGCTTCGGGCTCGAAACGGCATACCTTGGCGATTGCCAGCGAGTGCAAAACGTGGCGCAGATAGAGCTGGTCGAAATCTTTGCGGGATACTACATTTATCTTTGAGTTCCAATCTCTGTAAAGCTCGTAAAGCGCGGTAAATTGCTCTAACTGATGTGGAGTGAGGTTGGGGAAATACTTCTCTATTATTTTAACCATGTTCAGTTACTCTTTGGAGTTGGTTTTGTTGTGTTCTTTGGTTGATAACAGGCCGCATGCAGCTTGAATATCTTCGCCGCGTGAGGCTCTGATGGTAGTTTGTATTCCTTTGGCGGTCAGCGTGTCGCGAAAGTGTCGCATCTTCTCGTCAGAGGGTGAGAAATAGGGTGACTCGGGAATCTTGTGGAAACGAATGAGGTTCATTCGGCATTTTATCCCGTTGAGTAAACGACATAACTCCTTGATGTGGGCAGGTGAGTCGTTCAGCCCCTCCATGACAATATATTCGAACGATACGCGGCGTTGGCCGGTGAAATCGTAGCGGCGCAAAATATCACACACCTCGCTTATGGGATAAGCCTTTTCGATAGGCATTATTTCGGCTCGTTGGTCATGGAAAGGATTGTGCAGGCTAACTGCCAAATGCACCTTTGTCAGATCCAGAAAACGGGTCAGCTCGCTTGCTACGCCTGCCGTCGAAAGCGTGATGCGGGTGGGTGACCATGCCATGCCCCATGACGATGTGATTATTTCAAGCGTGGCAAGGATATTTTCCATATTATCCAACGGCTCTCCCATGCCCATGAATACGAGATTTGTCAGTTTGTCACGCTCGGGCAACGAAATAATCTGATTCAGAATCTCGGTGGCCGAGAGCGAGTGTTGCAATCCTTGTCGTGCAGTGGCACAGAAGCGGCAACCCATGCGGCAACCCGCCTGCGAGGAGACGCATAGTGTAGCTCTTTCACCGTCAGGAATATATGCCGATTCGATGTATTGGCCTTGCGAGGTGCGGAACAGATACTTCTTTGTGCCATCGGCTGAGATACTCTCTTTTATGGGAGCTTCCAGTCCCAAGCAATACTTCTCGCTTAAAATTGCACGAGCGGCCTTCGAGAGATCGGTCATCTGTTCTATATCCTCGATATGGCGCACATAGAGCCAGCGGGCAATCTGCTTTGCGGTGAAGCTGGGCAGATTCTCGCTCTTGCAAAGCGCCTGTAATTGCGCTAAAGTCATCCCGTAAAGGCTCTTTTGGGGGGTGTCAGACATAGGTTAAATCTTACAACGGCAACAAAAGTAAAAATTTTTTGTAGATTTTTATCGGTACAACGCTATTTTTTGAATTTTTATGATTATATTTGCCCAAACAACTGCGAATATCTTTCATGATGCGAGGAAAAACCGTTTTGAAAGAGGTGGTTGTTATGCCTGATGAACAATATAAATTGAGAAATAAAACTTAAATTATGGAAATTAAAAAATCACCGAAAGCAGATCTTCAAAATAAGAAAGGTCTGTTCCTTGAGATCGGCTTGATCATTTCCTTGTTGCTCGTTGTGGCTGCGTTTATGTATGTCCCCAAGGAGTATCGTATCGAGCAGGTCGATTTGAATTATGGTCCCATCGAGGAGGAGATTACCGAGATTACCCGTAACGAGCAGAAGCCACCCGAGGCCCCCAAGAAGGTTGAGATTCAGGTTTTCAACGATATCCTTGATATCGTGACCAACGACACCAAGATTACCACCGAGGTATCATTCGACGAGTTTGACGCCGATGCCGAGATCGTAACTCAGGTTGTTGAGGTTGAGGAGGAGGAGATCGAGGAGGATCAGCCCTTCATCAAGGTAGAGAAGATGCCCACATTCCGTGGTGGAGATTTGAATGCTTTCCGTAATTGGGTTCAGGGTAAATTGCGTTACCCCCAGATTGCACAGGAGAACGGTATCTCTGGTCGTGTTGTATTGTCATTCGTTGTTGAGCGTGACGGTACTTTGACCAACATTCAGGTTCTTCAGTCTCCCGACCGTTCACTCGGTGATGAGGCTACACGTGTTGTAGCTAGCTCACCCAAGTGGGAGCCCGGAATGCAGCGTAACCAGCCGGTACGTGTAAAGTATACCTTGCCGGTAGTATTCCAAATCCAGAACTAATTTATATTATTTAATATAAGGTATCCCGTTACTATGTTTCGGGATACTTTTTTTATCTATTGGTATGTCAAAACCAAAAAATGAGATTACTCCCAACGCCGAGCCCCAGCAGGATTGTCGTGAGCGTGCGGTCGTGGTGGCTGTGATTCGTGACGGTCAGAGTGCTGAGCAGACCGAGGAGTTTTTGGGTGAGTTGGAGTTTCTGGCCGAGACGGCCGATATCGTCACCATTCGCCGTTTTACCCAGCGTCTGCCGCAGCCTTCGTCAAGAATATATGTCGGCCCCGGTAAGTTGGAGGAGATTGCTGCATATTGCGAAGAGAATGAGATTGATGTTGTGATTTTTGATGATGAGTTGTCGCCTTCGCAGACCCGCAATATCGAGAAGGAGATGCCTTGCCGTATATTGGATCGTACACGTCTGATTCTCGACATCTTCATGTCGCGTGCCCGCACAGCATATGCCAAGACACAGGTTCAGTTGGCTCAGTATGAGTATATGTTGCCCCGATTGGCCGGCATGTGGACCCACCTTGAGCGTCAGCGCGGAGGTACGGGAACTCGTGGTGGTGCCGGTGAGCGTGAGATTGAGACCGACCGTCGTATTGTGCGTAGCCGTATATCGAAACTCAAGGAAGAGCTCTCGAAAATCGACCGCCAGATGGCTGTCCAGCGCTCTAACCGTGGTTCGATGGTGCGAGTTGCTTTGGTGGGCTACACCAATGTGGGCAAATCGACATTGATGAATCTCGTATCGAAGAGCGAGGTTTTTGCCGAGAATAAGCTCTTTGCGACGCTCGACACTACGGTGCGTAAGGTGGTATTTGACAATTTGCCGTTCTTGTTGTCGGACACCGTAGGATTCATCCGCAAGCTGCCCACACAACTTATCGAGTCGTTTAAATCTACGCTTGACGAGGTGCGTGAGGCCGATTTGCTGGTGCATGTGGTAGATATTTCACACCCCAATTTCGAGGAGCAGATAGCTGTCGTTAAGCAGACTCTGCAGGATATCGGTGCGGGCGATAAGCCAGTTTATCTGGTATTTAACAAGATTGATGCTTATACATACGAGAAAAAGGATGAGGATGATTTGACCCCTGCAACCCGAAAGAATATGTCGCTTGAGGATATGAAGAAGAGCTGGATCGCCAAGGCTAACACGCCCTGCATCTTTATCTCGGCTGTCGAGCGTCTGAATATCGAAAAGTTGCGTAGTGATTTGTACGGCATGGTTCGTGAGATACATGCAGGCCGCTATCCGTTCAATAATTTCTTATATTAACATTTGTTTGCTATGGTACACATTTTGGGTCAGAAGAACTCTATTTTGAGTAGCTTCATTGCGCAAATTCGCGACAAAGAGGTTCAGCAGGATTCTATGCGCTTCCGTCGTAATCTGGAGCGTGTGGGTGAGATAATGAGCTATGAAATCTCCCGTACCTTAAACTATAAGAGGCATGTTGTCGAAACACCGCTGGGCGAAGCCGAGATGGAACTCCTTGATGATAAGATTGTCATCGCCACCATTTTGCGTGCAGGTTTGCCGTTGCATCAGGGCTTTCTGAACTATTTCGACAATGCCGAAAATGCGTTTGTGTCGGCATATCGCAAGGACTCGAAGGATGGTTCTTTCAAGGTTAAGGTCGAGTATGTGTCGAGTTGTAGCCTCGAGGGTAAGGTGCTTATTCTGGTTGATCCCATGCTCGCAACGGGAGTGTCGCTGCAAACCACCTATGAGGCTCTTGTCGAGAAGGCCGGCCGACCCCTGCATACTCATGTGGCATCTGTCATCGCCAGCGAGCAGGGTGTGGAGTATGCATTGCAGCATATGCCCATGAAGAGTACCACGCTATGGCTCGGAGCTGTCGATGCCGAGCTGACCTCGCGCTCCTATATTGTGCCGGGTATAGGCGATGCAGGCGATTTGGCCTTTGGAAGTAAATTATAAGAGATATAATATATAGAAAATCCGACCTGTGAGGGTCGGATTTTCTGTTTTGAAAGGGTATGAGTCTTGCGATAGATTACTCTTTGCGGAGTCCGGCAATCATCTCACCTATGCGCAGACCGTCGGTTGAGAAGAGCTGCTCGATGTAACCGCTCTTGACCATATCCGAGGTGGGGAGTAGGTGGAGTTTTGGCGGAGCAATCAGAGCTATCGAGTCGCATAACGATACTGCAATATCCAGTTCGTGAGTCGAGAAGAGTATGCATTTGTCCTCTTCGTGGGCAAGTCGTTGCAGTAGAGTGCATAGCTCATAACGGTTTGGCATGTCGAGGAATGCCGTGGGTTCATCAAGCAGAATTATCGGGGTCTGTTGTGCCAGTGCTCGGGCAATCATTATGCGCTGGCACTCACCATCCGACATGCGATCCATGGTTTTGTCGGCGTATGAGAGCATGCCTACCGACTTGAGCGCCTGCTCAACAATGAACTGATCCTCTTTTTGCATGCGGCCTATCCAATTGGTGTAGGGCGCGCGGCCGAGTGCCACCACATCGCGGCAGCGCAGGTTGGCGATGCGCACCTTGTCGGTGGTTACAAATGCCACGCTCTTTGCCATAGTGTCGGCCTCAATATCGTGTAGCGGTTTATCGGCGATACGGATTGTTCCGCCCAAAATCTCGCCTAATCCCGCTATGGCTCGCAGCAGGGTGCTCTTTCCCGTGCCGTTACGTCCCACAAGGGCTGTCAGTTCCCCGCGGCGTACTCTGGTCGATATATTCTCGAGGAGCAGGCGTGAGGGGTAACCCAACGATAGATTTTCGAGCTGAATCATTGCTATACAATATTTTTATTACGCACCACAACCCAAATGACAATAGGTATTCCGAGTAGTGCTGTTATGGTGTTTACGGGTAAAGTAAGTAGCTTTGATATTATGTCGCATACGAGTAGCGAAAATGCCCCTGTAAGTGCTGTTGCCGGCATCAGTATGCGGTGATCGGCATCGCGAAATAACGTGCGAGCTACATGGGGTATCGCCAACCCTATAAATCCTATAGGCCCGCAGAAAGCCGTTACGGTTCCTGCCAGCAGTGTTGTCGAGAGCATCAGCAACAATCGTGTGCGGGTGATGTTCAGGCCCATTGTGCGGGCGTAAGCCTCGCCGAGCAATAGGATGTTTAACGGTTTTATGGCAGCTATTGTGATTATCAGACCAATGACAACGGCAGGAATAAACAATCTCAGTTGTGCCGATGTAACATCGCCCAGCGAGCCCATGGTCCAGATAACGAAACTCTTGAGCGACTCCTCGTTGCTTAGGTATTGCAGAATCTGTACTATTGCACTCACTCCCGAGTCAATCATTATACCCAAAATAAGAATAACCATAATATCCTTTATGCGGCGGCTTAAAGCTGCTACCATCGTCAGTATTGCCGCCGAGCCGATCCATGCTGCACCTGCCACTCCGAGTGTTGCAAACAGCGAAGATGATGTCATGCCGATGACGGGAAGCCCCAAAATAAATAGCGCAACGCCAAGGCTCGCACCCGAACTGACACCCAGCACATAAGGGCCGGCCAAAGGGTTGCGAAAGAGTGTTTGCATCTGCAATCCGCTCACAGCAAGTGCAGCGCCTGCTAAAACCGCAACCACCGCCTTGATGAGTCGGATGTCAATTACGATTCTTGCCTTTATGGGGTCTGCATCGCCGCCCGACAGCACACTCCACACCTCGGCAGCCGATATTCCCACCGATCCCACCATGATGTCGATGATGAAGCAGGTTATCACAGCTATGCCCAATGTGGCAAATAGTATTTTTGTGCGTCGTTGCATGTGCTATCGTAGGGGTTTATAATAATATAATGTTGCATCTTTATCCAAAGCGGAAAAGAGTTCGGGGTGCAGTATTATTGCCAAGTCGTTCAGTATGCGGTCGGGATTTACCACCCCCGACTCCCAAAAATCGGAGCCTCCCGCAGCTGTTTTACGAGCATTGTTGTTGTATATACGACCGTTGGATACGGCTTTCACGTTGGCAAATTTGGGATTCTGGCGTTTTAGTTCCTCAAGGGTGTTGCAGCCACCGAGGTTTAGCCATACGTCGGCTTGTGAAGCCCACGTATATGCCTGCTCAAGATCGATGGGCTGCGATTCGTTGTTACTGCTTTCGGCGGTGAAGACCTCTCCGCCGGCGTCGTTTATCAGTCGTACCATATAGCTCTGGGGCGTGGGGACAAACCATGCCTCGCGGTATGGAGTGTTGAGCATTACCTGTGGGCGATGGTCTGCCGCTATGGCGGCTTTGATGGTGTCGGATAACTTGTTGTAACGTTGGCAAATCGATTTGAATTTCTCTGTGGCGCGTTCGCGGTATCCGACAATCTCACCGATTGCGACCATCCACTCGGCCTTGCCCAGAGGCGACTGTTCGATATAGTCGCCGATATAGAGGTAGGGAATCCCCAACTCTTGTAATTTGACTTCCATGGTGCTGGCGGCTGATATGCCGAACAGCAGCACGATGTCGGGCTTGAGCGATAACAATATTTCGTAGTTGAAGTTATTGTCGTAACCCACATCGCCAATCTTGTGGCGATTTTGTTGAACGTAGTTGTCGGAGATAAAGTCGATGCCCGATACTCCCACAATACTCTCCTGACATCCTATGGCCGAGAGTATGGCTACATAGCTTGATGACATGCACACAATACGTTTGGCATGGGTGTCGAGGCGTTGCAGCCCAGCGTGGTTACAATTTCGAAAAATGCCTTCGGGGTCGATGATGAGCCTCTGCTCCACTCCCTCAGCTCCCTGCCATGGGTTATTCACTCCGACAAGTGTCGCTTTGCCATCTGCGGTGGATTTTATGCTGAACCCATTGGCATAAGCGGGCTCGTATAGCGTTTGGCTGAATTGGCTTAAATCCAGAGTGTCGGTTGAAGCACAACCCAACAGCCAAAGAGAGGTGGCGAGATATGTCAGAAGTCGTTTGAACATCGGGATTATATAAAACAGTTGCTGTTATAACCCTGCCATATTGTTGTGTGAGTCGGTTGCAATCTGTATTGCAAAGATAGCGATTTTGCCGAAGAAAAGATGAAAAATTTGGCGGCAAAATCCAAATACATCGAAAAAGATGAAAATAAGTATAAATAGGTAGCGGCAGCGGTTGAAAAAAGTGTAATTTTGCAAATAAAAATTATTGTGATGCAAGAGATATTTGAACTTATAAATAAAATGTCGCCCTATCTGTTGCTGGGCTTTCTTTTGGCGGGCGTACTGCACGCCTTTGTGCCGAGCAGGCTCTATCGCCGATATTTGGGTGGGTCGTCTTTCAGCTCGGTTTTTAATGCCGCACTCTTTGGCGTGCCATTGCCACTCTGCTCGTGTGGGGTGATTCCCACAGCCATGTCGCTGCGACGTGAGGGAGCATCAAAAGGGGCAACGGTGGCGTTTCTGATTGCTACGCCCCAAACGGGAGTCGACTCGATTCTTGCCACTTACTCGCTTATGGGGCTGCCGTTTGCTATGTTGCGACCGATAGCGGCCTTGGTTACAGCTCTGGTGGGAGGGCAGCTGGCGAATGTTTTTGATGACAAGCAGGTGGCTGATGCCGAGAGTGTTGCATCTCCGACTGCAAAACACTCATTCTGGGCAAAAATCATGGCGGCATTCCGCTACGGCTTTTTTGAGATGATACAGGATATAGGTCGATGGCTTGTTGTGGGTCTTGTTGTGGCGGGACTTATCACAGTCTTTGTCCCTGATTCGTTTTTTGCGATGTTTGCCGACAATTCGTTGTTGAGTATGTTGTTGGTGCTGGTGTGTGCTGTGCCGATGTATCTCTGTGCGACAGGTTCGATACCAATTGCTGTGGCCCTTATGCTGAAAGGCCTTTCGCCCGGCACGGCGTTGGTGCTTTTGATGGCCGGGCCGGCTGTGAATGTGGCGTCGATGCTTGTTGTGGGTAAGGTGCTGGGGCGACGTACATTGTTGCTCTATCTGGCTTCGATTGTGGGTGGAGCTATGCTCTTCGGATTGGGAGTGGATTATCTTATGCCTCGCGAGTGGTTTACCGTGCCCATCGCCCGCATGGCCGAATGTTGCGGAGAGCAGGCATCGTGGTTTAATCTTGTGTGTACGATTTTATTGGCTTTGTTGCTTGTGAATGCACTGCTGCATCGTTTCCTGAAAAACGATAAGGCTTGCGAGTGTAACGACGAATCTTGCTCGGTTGTAGCTGAGTCGGTATATTATATCGAGGGGTTGCGCTGCAACCATTGTCGTGCCAATGCCGAGAAGGCTATTGCCGCACTCGATGGCGTTGAACATGCCGAGGTGGATCTGGCTTCTGGCAGGGCTGTGGTGCGGGGTGCTGTATCGCGGGAGCAGGTAGAGCGAGCTGTCGAGGCGTTGGGCTTTAAGCTAAAAGCATAGGAATTAGCAAGATTAAGCGTTTGAAGGTGTGAAAAAATATGGAAAAATTTTGTTTTCATGAAAAAAGTTGTACCTTTGCACCGCTAAATAGCATAAAAACATTTAATTCATTAAGTTATGAACAATTACGAAACCGTTTTCATTGTCACTCCCGTCCTCTCTGACGCACAGGTGAAGGAGGTTGCTGACAAATTCCAGGGCATCATTACCGAGAACGGCGGTCAGATCGTGAATGTGGAGAACTGGGGCCTTAAGA
>JAGBIC010000004.1 GCA_017935185.1 Alistipes sp.
CGGATAAATTTCCGTTAAAAAACGGAGACCTTTTCACGTAGTAAAAGTGCGCACGCATCCGTTTTAGGAAATTTGTTCGTTTGACCCCGAAAATTCGTCGTTGCGCCGCTTTTTGCTCCACTTTTTACGGCTAAAAAGTGGTAATAATCTCGCAAGAGATTAAATAGCAGAGGAAAGAACCCCTCCCGAGGATTCCCTTCGCCACCTGCGGTGTCGGGGAATGACGTCACAGAGTTTCGCGTTAGAGATGCCAATCCTCACTTCGTTCGGTGGCATGACGGAAGAAATAGACACATGGCATGACGGGAGAAATAGACGCATGGCATGACGGGAGAAATAGATAAATGGCATAACGGGAGTATAGTATATACACCAAAAAAATAGTATCTTTGCACTATGGATTGGCAGACAATTGTAGTATATCTGATTTTGGCGTTTGTTGCCCTGTGGCTTGTAAGAGCCGTGTGGCGCGGATATGTGGCACGCAAATACTCGAAGTGCAACACCTGCGATGACGCCTCATGTCCCTATCATTCGAAACGCAAGGAGGACGGGCGCTGATATATAGCCGCCAATGCTATTGTAACCCCTTTTTTTGTGCAAGTGTAAGCACTCCCTGCACCATCGGAAAATCTCTTAATATAAAAACCTCTCGGCGAGGGGCGTGAGCAATGCCGTAGCCACTCCCATGAGCGCCATGGCCAAGCCACTCAAAGCACCTTCTATGGCTCCCTCCTCGATGGAGCGTGCCGTTCCTATGCCGTGTGCGGCAGAGCCCATGGCAAGACCTCTGGCTATGGGGTCGTCGATTTTCAACAGACGCATAAAGCCGAATCCCACAAGCGCCCCGAAGATTCCCACCACAAAGACCACAACCGAGGTGATTGACACATCGCCGCCAACGCCTTCGCTGATTCCTACCGCAATGGGCACCGTTACCGACTTCATGGCGATGGAGTTCTCGATAAGGCGCGAAGCTCCTATCCAGCGGGCGATATATACAACGCTCAAAATACCCACAAGGCTGCCGACAGTAATAGATGTGAGGATAGGCACAACGGCACCCTTCATCCTCTCCTCCTGCTCATAAAGCAGGTAGCCGAGCGACACCACCGACATGCCAAGACCGAAGTCGAGGATTGAGGTGGCACTGCGATATGTCGAGTAAGGGATGTTGAAGGCTATCAGAAAGGCTATCATCGACAGGAAGGTGATAACCACCGGATGGCACAGTGCAAAACGTGTGCGGCGATAGATGGCGTTGCCGGTGCAGTAGATGGCAACGGTGATGGCTAGGAGGAATGTTTGGGATGATATATATTCTTGAAACATAATTATTTGCGTAGTTTAAGGTAAACAAAAGCCACCGTGGCGATTACCGCCAGCGTGCTGATGGCGCACGACACCACTATGGCCATAAGGTTATCGGCAAGAGTTGTGTGGGACTCCATCAATCCCACTCCGAAAGGCACGAAAAAGAGAGCTATAATGCCCAGCAGGAATTTGGCGGTGGGTGCTACCCTCTCGGCCTTGATGATGCGGAAGTGCAGAATGGCGTATAGCAGCAGCATGCCGATAATATTACCCGACACAAAGCCGTTGATAAGCAGGCTTATAAGGTTGCCGACAGCCCAGCAGGCGAGAATTGTGAGGATTCCAATCATATAATGCATGAAAAAAGTTTGTGGTGGCAAAAGTAAGTAAAAATCGGCATTGTTGTCTGTTTATGGCTATTTTGATGGCGAAATTTTATAGAATAAATAATTTTCACTATTTTTGCTCCGTCAAGACGGGGGCGACCGGTTTTGACAGCTTGCAGAGTTTGTCGGTAAGCACGTCGAGCATTGTGTGGGGTCTCGTAAATCGCAACACTCAAACTACAAATGGCAATAATAGCTATGCACTCGCTGCCTAATTTTCAAGGAAAATTGGCTTAATCCGCGGGCCCAAGGAGGTCTGTAGACGAGTATCCCGAGCGGCTGCTCCGCCCTTTAGCGGTTGTTCATATGGGGTATCATCTTTATAGGGATAGTGCGGCATGTGTCTCGGTTGTCGTGCGAAAATTTAGAGGCTGCGGCAAAAGGTTAGGCTGTCTGTGGCCATCCTGCGCAAGAGGAATAATCGCAGAATAAACGTGTAGAAAGCCCTCGGGCTCCGAGTTTGGACGCGGGTTCGACTCCCGCCGCCTCCACTTTTCAACAGGGACTTTGACGGGTAAAGATTCAAAATCAGAGATTTTGTTGTTGAAAAGTCTTTATTCGATCACCCCACCTAAATCCTCCCCTGCCGTAGGGGAGGAGTTTTTCTTTATCCACCACAGCCGTTGGGAGCAAGGGACTCCATAGCATTGCAGCATCGACACAAATGGCATTCGACTCCCGCCGCCTCCACTTTTCAACAGGGACTTCGGCGGGTAAAGAGGCAAAATCACAGATTTTGTTGTTGAAAAGCCTTTATCCGATCACCCCACCTAAATCCTCCCCTGTCGTTGGGGAGGAGTTTTTTCTGCCCTTGCTTAATCGCAATTTTGAACCGACGCTGCGGAGCGAGAGCAGAGGGAGCTTGCTCACTCTGCCAAGCCGCGAGGAGGAAACGACGATTTTATCGTCGTAATTTTGAATTTTGAATTTTGAATTCCCTCCGCCTACGCGTACCCTCTCATATAGCCCTCGCCTCGCTGTTTGATGGGCACATAATCGTCTTTTAGGGGGAATATTCCGCTCCAATTGTTGACCATCGAGTTGGATAGAATCTGCTGTGCGCGATACTCGTTGCCATCGGATAACTCTTTGAGCTTGATGCAGAACCGTTGCATGCCTTTCAAGGAACGGTAGGCCTCTCCACGCTCGAGTTTATACTCAAACCACTCCCCTATGGCCTTGCGCATAACATCACTTCTAATTTTGGCTAAATATTCATCGATAAGCGCCTTCGCCGACTTGTTCGGCGAAGCAGAACGAATAATTTTCGCTATTGTGTCCATGTTTTTTGTATCTGTATTTGTATCTGTATTTGTATCTGTATCTGTGCTGGCGGTTTGGCTTGTCGGGTTGCTGGGTTGGTCGCTGGGTAGCGAAATGGGGTTTTCGGTGGTTGTCTCGCTGGTGGTTCTGTTTGGGTGGGGAGTCTTGCATCCGTTCAGGAAATTTATTCTGCTCTTGCTTAAGGTAGGCTCTATTAAGTCCCACACTAACTGCGACATGGGCGATAAATTAACAGGCTCTTTTCCCAATAGTGCATACTCTACGATGGTGTCGTAGATGAGTAGTCGTTCGCGCGACTTTAGGCTTTTGATAGCCTTGTGAAACGAGAGATAAAATGTGAAACTTTGACGCTCTTTTTGGAAATCTTTTTTCATTATTGTTCAAATATTTAATTTATGATTTTTGTTTGGATAATGTTGGTGAATCGCTGCTGTAGTGCGCTAATCCCACTACAAATATACAATATCAGAAAGGCGAAGTCAAGTAAAAGTTCAATTATTTTTAGAAAAGTTCAATTTTTATACTCGCATGGATTTTTTATGGCGAGAATATGGTCGATATATTATGTTTTGTCATAAAAAATTCTTATATTTGTACGTTATAGAAAACATGTGGTTTATGAATAAAAACAAGGTCGTTGTAGAGCTGAAAAATGTGTCGATTTATCATGCCGAGGGTGACTCGCGTCGAGCTAAAGCGGAGGCCGAATTGGTGCTTTCGGATGTAAATTTACAGGTCGAGGCGGGTGAAATGGTCTATTTTATCGGTCGTGTGGGAAGTGGTAAAAGCACCTTGCTCAAAACTTTATATGCCGAGGTGCAACTGCTTGAGGGCGAAGGATATGTTGTTGGCATGAATCTGCGCCGATTAAAGCGTGGCGACATCCCCTACCTGCGCCGGAGGATGGGTATTGTGTTTCAGGATTATCAGCTGCTCGACGACCGCAATGTTTTCTATAATCTTTACGATGTGATGCGTGCCACGGGCTGGAAGAAGGAGGCCGATATCCGCCGCCGTATCGACGAGGTTTTGAAGCTTGTCGGGCTGGAGAACAAGGCCTATAAAATGCCCCACGAGCTTTCGGGCGGCGAGCAGCAGCGATTGGCCATCGCCCGCGCATTGCTCAACTCGCCAAAATTGCTGTTGGCCGACGAGCCTACGGGTAACCTCGACCCCGTCACTGCTGACGAGATTATGCGCCTTTTCAGTCAGATTACAGCCGCGGGGTGTGCCATAATAATGTCTACCCATAATACGGCCCTTATCGAGCAATATCCCGCCCGAACGGTGATGTTCTCGAAGGGTCGGATAAAGGAGATTGACCTTGCTGGCAGTTTTTCGGAATAGAGGCTGATTTTTTGTTGCAAATCTATGATTTGAAATTTGCAAAATCGCAAAAAAAAGCCTATTTTTGTACGTTTTAAGGAATTTGATTTACAAAGAAATATAAATGAGTACAGAACAGGAAGTTATCATCAAGCACGAAGAGGAATATTCAGCGTCGAATATTCAGGTGCTTGAAGGTTTGGAGGCGGTGCGTAAGCGCCCCGCAATGTATATCGGAGATGTCGGCGAGCGAGGTCTGCATCACCTTGTTTATGAGGTGGTCGATAACTCAATCGATGAGGCTTTGGCCGGTTTTTGCTCTCATATTGAGGTTTTTATCAACGAGGATAACTCTATCACCGTAAAGGATGATGGTCGTGGTATCCCCACCGATTACCACGAAAAGGAGGGTAAGTCGGCTTTGGAGGTTGTGCTCACCGTATTGCATGCGGGCGGTAAGTTCGACAAGGGCAGCTACAAGGTTTCGGGCGGTTTGCACGGTGTGGGTGTCTCTTGCGTGAACGCCCTCTCTACATTGCTCGTTGCCGAGGTGCATCGTGGTGGAAAGATTTATCGTCAGACATATAGCAAGGGTGTCCCCACTGCCGCAATGAGCGTTGTGGGCGATTGCGAGGATCGTGGTACCATCATCACTTTCAAGCCCGATGGCGAGATATTCACCCACACAGAGTATCGTTATGAGACTCTGGCCAACCGTCTGCGTGAGCTGGCATTCCTGAACAAGGGTATCACCTTGACCCTCACCGATAAGCGCACGCTTGACGAGCAGGGCGAGCCTATGAACGAGACCTATTATTCAAAGGATGGTTTGCAGGAGTTTGTCAAGTATTTGGATGCAACACGTGGCGAGACCATCACCGAGAATGTGATTTATATCGACACCGAGCAGAACGGTGTTCCTGTGGAGGTTGCTATGCAGTATAACACCTCATACAGCGAGAATGTTCACTCTTATGTAAATAATATCAACACCATCGAGGGCGGTACTCACCTCTCGGGCTTCCGCACAGCCCTGACCCGCACCCTGAAGAAGTATGCCGACGAGTCGGGAATGCTCTCGAAGCTGAAGTTTGAGATTAGCGGTGAGGATTTCCGCGAGGGTCTTACAGCTGTTGTGTCGGTAAAGGTCGCCGAGCCCCAGTTTGAGGGTCAGACCAAAACAAAGCTGGGTAACAGCGAGATTGCCCCTGCTGTGGCTGCTGCCGTATCGGCCGAGTTGAGCAACTATCTCGAGGAGCATCCCAAAGATGCGAAGGCCATCGTGCAGAAGGTTATTTTGGCTGCAACAGCCCGCCATGCGGCACGTAATGCCCGCGAGGCTGTGCAGCGCAAGACAGTGCTGTCGGGTGCAGGTATGCCCGGTAAGCTGGCCGACTGCTCAAGTCGCGACCGTTCTATCGCCGAGATTTTCTTTGTCGAGGGAGACTCTGCAGGTGGTACTGCAAAGCAGGGCCGCGATAGAGTTTTTCAGGCTATCATGCCGTTGCGCGGTAAGATTCTGAATGTAGAGAAGGTGCAAGAGCATCGTATGTGGGACAATGAGGAGATTAAGAATATGTTTATTGCGCTGGGTGTGAAGCCCGGCACTGCCGAGGATAGCATGGCGCTGGATGTGGAGCATCTGCGATACAACAAGATTATCATCATGACCGATGCCGATGTCGATGGTGCCCATATCGCCACCCTTATGCTCACATTCTTCTTCCGCAAGATGAAGGCCCTTATCGAGAATGGTCATGTGTATATCGCCCAGCCGCCTTTGTATCAGGTCAAGAAGGGTAATAAGGGCGTCTATTGCTGGAGCGACGAGGAGCGTGATGCAGCACTCGAGGAGGTTGGAAAGGGAGCTTCTGTGCAGCGTTACAAAGGTCTTGGTGAGATGAACGCCGAGCAGCTGTGGGAGACTACAATGAACCCCGCAACCCGTACCCTGCATCAGGTGACTATCGAGAACGCCGCCGAGGCAGACCGCGTATTCTCGATGTTGATGGGTGATGAGGTTACGCCTCGCCGTGAGTTTATCGAGAAGAATGCAACTTATGCCACTATCGATGCGTAAGTGCGAAATATTCTAATAAATGCCAAACGCCTGCTCCATTTCGGTGAAGGCGTTTTTGTGTTGCTTTATTTTTTTTGGTTAAAAGGTGCAATAAACCCAAAGAGTTGCAGGCTGAGACTTTCCGTTAGAGATGCCAATCCTCAAGAGGAATTCAAAATTCAAAATTCAAGATTCAAAATTGATTCTTCAGCACGTCATTCCACATTTTGGAGCATAGCGAGTTCCCCTACGTCATTCCACATCACGAATGTAATGAGTGATGATTGGAATCTCTAGGGGGGAAAGAGGTGTTATTGAGTAATCTTTGTTAGAGATGCCAATCCTCACTTCGTTCGGTGGCA
>JAGBIC010000005.1 GCA_017935185.1 Alistipes sp.
AAATTCAATATTCAAAATTCAAAATTATTTTACTTTGATGCAAAGTTTGTTTCGTTGAGCAACCTTTGTCGCAATGTTTATTCTTTGGAGCGTGGTGTATTATAAGGTAGATTCCCTGCATTTCTTTATAGACGCTAATTACTTCTCTGAACCTCACCAATAAAGAAATGCGGAATGACTATTTATTTGTAGTAAAATATAGTAAATTTGAGCACTATGAATGAAATTTCGTGAAGATTTCAAATTCATTTCAGAGTTTATTTGTAACTTTACTATCGAAAAGAGTAAAGCTCATTAGAAATAATATTAACGATTAAAACAACGCGATTATGAAAAAAGTTCTATTTATGATGCTCGCCGTTGTAATGTTTGCAGGGTGCAGCAAGGAAGATGAAAATCAAAATCAGTTGGAAAATATTATCCAATCGATGGACCAAAGCCAACTCTCTGCTATGGATATTATGAAATCAGCCGAGTGTTGGCAGGTAAAAATCATATATCAATATACCGAGGCTGGTGGTAAGGGTGATAGTAAATTGTATTACGACCCCGAGAATCAGAAATTAGAGGGCGCAAGTCGAGGCGCGAATTACAGAGTAGCCGATGGTAATATATATGAACTGCGCTCCCACCCTTTAACTGGAATGCCTTACTATTATACTTATGCCCTTTCTGGTACTGGCAATAGTTTTTCACTTGTTCGCAAGCATGATAGCCTTGCTAAAACAATGAATATTGTGGCATACGACGATAAGAGTATGGTTATAGAATTTTACAATCCTGCCATAAAGGAGTATCCCTACTCGCGAGAGTATATTGTTCGTTGGAGTCCGAATGATGAATATTGGGATATGTTAACAGCCTACGAGGATTTGCCAGAAGATGAAAGACCATAATTTGAATTTTAAGGCCGCCGCCCAAACGGGTGGCGGTTTTTTGTGGGGTCGAGAGTAAAAATATTGGGCGAAAGTGTGTGATTTGAGAAAAAAAGCGTATCTTTGCGCGCTATGTTTAACTAAATAACAATTTACGAAAATGCCAAAAATGAAAACAAATGCCGCTGCAAAGAAACGTTTTACTTTCACCGGCACAGGTAAGATCAAGCGCAAGCACGCTTATCACAGTCACATCCTGACAAAAAAGACTAAGAAGCAGAAGCGTAACCTTTGTTACTCTTCAACAGTATCAGCAGCCGATGAGGCTAAGATCAAGAACTTGTTGGTTAAATAATTAACCGCGCAAGTCGAACATTTTTATTAACAAATTCGGGACAAAATAGCCCCAAAGAGCGTGAGAGAATCACGCCGCTATGAGTTCCATCAAAAACTTATTTACTATGCCACGTTCAGTCAACGCTGTTGCGTCACGCGCAAGAAGAAAAAAGGTTTTGAAGCTTGCCAAAGGTAACTTTGGTTCAAGGGGAAACGTTTGGACAGTTGCGAAAAACACTGTCGAGAAGGGTTTGCAATATGCATATGCACACCGTCAGATTAAAAAGAGAACATACCGCTCTTTGTGGATTACTCGTATCAACGCAGCAGTTCGCGCTTACGGTATGACTTATTCAGAGTTTATGGGCAAGTACAATGCTAAGGGTATCGCTATGAACCGCAAGGTTTTGGCTGACTTGGCAATGAACGAGCCTAAGGCATTCGAGGCAATTGTTAATGCAGTAAAATAGCCTGCGGCCCTTGTGGCTGTCAGATGAGCGACTATCCCGAAAAGGGGTGGTCGCTTTTTTTGTGGTTGGGAGTGAGTCTATGTCGGCACACAAGTTGCACATCGAAGGGTGAGAGGTTTGATAATTAATTGATTGAGAAGATGAAGATTTTATCGTTAATTTTTCCTTACAAGAATTATTCGGTTTCGATGTCGGTGCTGGTGTTGGTGTTGCGTCTGTTGTTTGGCGGGCTGATGCTGTGGCACGGGGTGTCGAAGATTGAGAATTTTGAGGAACTGGTCGTAGGTTTCCCGAATCCGCTGGGGTTGGGGCATAGATTGTCGCTCTGTTTGGTAATTTTTGCAGAGGTGTTTTGTTCGGTTGCGGTGATTGTAGGGGCATTTTTCAGATTGGCCCTGTTGCCGCTGATTTTTTCAATGTGCGTGGCTATGTTTATAGTGCACAATGGGCAATCGTTTGCAGCAAAGGAGCTGGCTGTGATATTTTTGGTGATATTCGTAGTGCTGATTTTTGTGGGTGCAGGCCGATTCTCGCTGGATAATATAATAGCCGCACGACTATATAAAGAGCGTACGGCTATTGCAACGGCTATGGTCGATGAGGCTATTGCTCATCGTCAGCAGGGTAGTGAACCCCAAGCTGACGGCGAACCTCATCAATGATTTCGAGTGTGGTAATTGATGCCTCGTGACTATTGATGTCGGATTCGAGGCGGCCCTGCTCGATAAGGTCGATGAACTCCTTGATTTCGTGATAATACTCGTTGTGGGTGTCGGTTGATGAGATGTTTTCACCCTCGGCGCGTTTCTCGTGACCAGAAGCTGGTGCTTGGCGGGGATAGAAACGAATATCAACGGGAGTTTGGATTCGGTCGATATGGATATTACCCTCCTCGCCCTCAATCTCGGCTGGAAGTTGAGAGTTGGCAATTTTTGAGTAGAGGATAGTGGCGTTGACGCCTTCGTATTCCATATTCACAGCACCTTGTCCGTCGGCACCGCTTGATAATACGATGCCCTGAGCCGAAATAGATTTTGGGCGACCAAACAAAACAACCATCGGGTAGATGGTGTAGATGCCAATATCCATCATCGCTCCGTTGGAGAGTTCGGGACGGAATGCATTGAGAACTATGCCCTCCTTGAATTTGTCGTAACGTGATGAGTATTGGCAAAACGATGCGAAGTAGCGGCGGATTGTTCCCAAGCGGTGGAGATTCTCGCGTACGGCTGTAAAGTTAGGGCTGAGTGTGCTTTTCATTGCCTCCATAAGCGCAACTCCGTTGCGGTGAGCAGCTTCGACCATCTTGCGGGTCTCTTTGGCGTTTGATGCCATTGGCTTTTCGCATAAGACGTGCTTGCCGTGATTCATCGCAAGTATGCTTTGCGAGGCGTGGACATAGTTGGGCGATGCGATATAGACGGCATCAATCAAGTCGCTCGACACCATCTCTTCCAATGATGTAAAGACGTGAGGAATATTGTGCTTGGCGGCAAACTCCTCGCCACGCTCGCGGGTACGAGAGTAGATGGCCGCGAGTTCAAATCGCTCATCTTCCTTTGCGCCTGCCAGCACCCAGTCGGTTATGAAATTGGAGCCAACGACTCCGAAACGAATTTTTTTCATATAATTAATCTTTGTTCCAAATTAATCGGTAGTTGAATCGGCGGTTGGGGGCGGTGTCGCCATTGAGGCAGAGCGAAATTGGGTCGGAAAGTTCCTCGGGATTGTCTGCCCATTTGAAATCCATAGTCAACTTGTCGCTCGTAGCGTTGATGAGTTGGCGGGGAATAGCTAATTCGATACGATTATCCGTATAGCGCATAGCTAAATCGGCCACATAACTCCACTCTTTTTTCTCATTGTTGTACTGTTGCAGAGTCGAGGTATGCTTGTCCTTTACGCTTTGGTTTACGATGAAATCGTAACCGTACCAGCCGGTCGAAGAGTTGTTGTCGGCATCAATCAACAAAAGCAACCAATTTTTGTCGGTGTGGGGTGTGATGTTATTTGAGGTTTCTGCGTAGAACGATATTGTCTGCTTACCGACAGCTACTTTCGATGTAATGATATCGTTACGTCCTGATGTGTTGATGTAGTTGTGGCCACCATATCCCTTTGCGTTACGATGGAATGTGTCGCCCTGTGTGTCGCGATATTCGATAGTGTTGTTTTTCCAATCACTGAAACGCCCGTCAATTTTACACTCTGTGTAACCCTTATGCTCGGGTATGGGGCGTGAGCCTTTATAACGGCGGATATTTTGCGCCATTTGCATATAGTAGTTATCTGTGTAGCCTCCCTTCATAGGTTGTATTCCTCGGTTGAACTCCATATTATATTGGTCAACGAAATGGAATGAGTTGATGCGTCCCAGCCATTGAGAGTTGGGGCCTAAGTCGAACTTCATTGCAGTCCATTCGTTCCAGTCGTTGATATAGAGAAATTCGGGGTCACCTTTCAGTGCGTAGTCCCAACTCTCTTGAAAATATGCGCCATACAGTACAGGATTATTCTTCGTCTCGTCGAGATAGGGAATATAACCCACTTCGGGCATATCATATTCGTTGAGTTCAGGCTCACCATAGCGTCGAGTCCAAGATTTACCCACTCCCATAGGATTCTTGGTCATAGTTACAGGGTGTTGAGCGGGTGTTACGGCTGCTTGCTCGCGCTTACCATTGTGGGTGGATAGTAACTCCTCGGCTGACATTTTTAGGATACGCTCATCAGCCAAACTATAACCAAAACTCCAATTGTCTTCTGTGCCAATGTATCGTTTGCCGGCCCATTCATAATACCCCCACCACATTGTACGCAGAGTGAAGAAATTTTTGACTTCGTTGGTGTATTCGGTGAGCGTTTTCTGAGTGTAATCGGGGTTGTTGTAGTTGGGGTCGTTGGGGTCATTTACAGCGGCCTCATAGTAGTTGGGATTGGGATTCTCCACCCAGCCGCCACTTGCATTATTGCGTGGGTCGGAGTTATATAGCAATAAGGGTTTGTCGTCCCAATAAAACCATAGATCGGAGAATTTTTTCTCCTTGTATATTTTGTTGTATAGCTCTTGTACGACGGTGATAACAGGCCCATTAAATGCCCAAAAGCAGAATTTGGGTACAGGGTTTCCCTCGGCCTTTACCTTCTGCATAGTCTTGAAAATTACCTCCCATTCGTCCCAATAGCGTACGGCATTGGTTACGTCCATAATCATCACATCGACACCTGCATCGGTCAGCATCGAAATATCTTTGCGGATTACCCACTCATCTTGACTGAGAAAATATCCCATCTCGGGCTCGGCGTAGTGATACATATGAGGGTCGTATCTCTTCCAAGCTGGGTGGTCTGTTTGCTTGCGAGCCTCTGGCGATTCTTGCAGAATCTTAGTAATGTCGCCTGTGTAGGGCGAAGGTATGGAGTGAAAATTCTGCGTGTGCCACGTTATATAGAAAATGCCAACAACTCGACGTTTGTCCTGCTTTACATCTCCTGTTTGCTCATTGGTGGGCATAGTACGGCCGATTGCATCGGTTGCAACCCAAGTGTCAGAGTATAAATCTCTTGTCGGAATGGGGTTGCGCTCTTGTTTTTGAGCGTATGAGCTTAGCCCCATAACTGCAAGAGCAATGGATAGAATAAGGTATTTTGTCTTCATCGTTGTTGGGCGGTGGCTACTGTTTGAATCTTAGAACTCTACCTTTGGGGCTGAGGCAGCCGCAGCGTCAGCCTCGAAGTATGGCTTCTGGTCGAATCCAAAAATCATAGCAACTAAATTCGCGGGAAATTTGCGAACTTGTACGTTATAAGCCTGAGTAGCATCGTTGAACTCCTTGCGGGCAACGGTGATACGATTCTCTGTACCCTCCAATTGAGCCTGTAACTCCAAAAAGTTCTGATTAGCCTTCAAGTCGGGGTAGTTCTCCGATACGGCAATCAGACGGCCCAAAGCAGATGTAACTGCCGACTGTGCCTTCTGATACTCGGCAATTTTCTCTGAACTGAGGTCTTCGGGTGACAGAGTTATAGATGTAGCCTTTGCGCGAGCATCTACAACGGCTTGCAGGGTTGACTGCTCGTGAGCAGCATATCCCTTTACGGTTGATACAAGATTGGGAATAAGGTCGGCACGACGCTGATATTGTGTCTCAACATTCGACCAAGCAGTCTTTACGGCCTCCTCTTTTGTTACCATATTGTTGTAGGTTGAGCAAGAGGTCATTGAGAAGATGGCAACGATGGCCATCAGGATAATTTTTTTCATAATCGTATTGTTTTATTATTGTTTTATTCTTGATTCTATTATTATTGGTCTGTTTTATTGTTACCATCGAGAGCCTGCGCCGCCGCCACCGAACGAGCCTCCGCCCCAGCCGCCACCAAACGAGCCGCCTGAGCCTCCGCCAAATCCTCGACCCAGACCACCCATTATTATTGGGCCACCGCCTCGGCGATTGTTGTGGTTGGAGTCGTGTACGTCGCGATTGCGCTCGACGCGTGAGCCGCAATTGGAGCAGATGTAGATGTCGCGGTATTTGGTGACACCTAAACTTCTCCCGATAAATGTTGATGAGTATTTTTTTAAGGCTACCTTCTTGCAATTAGGGCAGGTGCGAGAGTGACGGTCTATAATTATGATGAGGAATATAATGCCGAAAACAATTATCATCATTGTTACGATAATCATTATAATTTCGGCGGTGTCGTCCTCTTCGTAGTCGTCGTTGCCTCCTGTATCCAACTCGCTGCCGTTGAGTCTTGCCCGTATAGCTGAAACGCCCTCCACCATTCCGCTGCTGTAATCCCCTCGGCGGAAGTGGGGTAGCATATATTGAGTTTGGATTCGTTTACAGATGGCATCGGGTAAAGCTCCCTCCACTCCATATCCTGTGATGAAACGTATCTCGCGGGCTTCCTCTACCAGTAGTATTCCTATGCCGCTGTCGCTTTTGCTGCCTACACCCCATCGGGAGAAGAGTTTGTATGCAAACTCGAATACATCATCGGTGTTAATCTCTTTCACCGCAACAACTGCAACTTGTGCTATGCCTCGATGGCGAAGGTCGTAACATATTGAATCAATTTGGGCGACGGCAGTTTGGGTCAGTACGCCATCGGGATTCGAGGTGAAACGATAGCGATTTTCGATTTGCACGTTGGGGATATCCTCGACCTTGTATTGGCGAGCCGAGGCTACGGTGCAGCATATTGTGGCTAAGATAATTATGAGTAAGTGTCTCATAATCTGTTAATTTATTTGTGTAAAATCATAAATGTCCAGGGTGCCATAATCTGTTCAACTTGGGTGGGCAGTTCAACCTGCTCGTTGTGAATGGCATCGTGGTAGGTGCCAGCATATATTCCCGTATTGAAATTGGCTTGAATGGTGTATGGCGAAAGATTCAGTATGGCAACAACTCGGCTATCCTCTTTTTCGCGCACGAATGTCATCATACAATCCTTTGCGTTGTTCTCGATTTCGATGATTCTTGCCCCTCGTTCACCTGCTTGTAATGCCTTTTGAGAGTGTTTCAATGCGGTTAGCTTACGGTAGAACTCGGTGTATGAATTGGGGGTGTACTCCTCGATTGGATCTCGGTCGAAGAACTCGAATGAGTGGTCGTAGCCAATCTCCTGTCCTGTATAGATGAGCGGCATTGCCCCCTCCCAAAGGAACGTGAGAGCTGTCATAACTTGCAGGGAGTCTCCAAAACGGGTGAACTCGCTGCCACTCCACGAGTTCTCATCGTGGTTGGAGGTAAACATCATACGCATAGCAGTTGCGGGGTATTTCTCCCTATCTGCGTACATCGTATTGCGCAAATCCCATACTCGACGAACTCCTTTGGCTATGTCGCACATCATATGGTGTATCTCCCAAGCGTAGCTCATATCGAAAGCTCTATCAAAGAGATTCAGCTCCTCGGCCTCTGCCAACATAAACACATCGGGCTTTATGGCGTGAAGGACTTTTGATGCTTCCTGCCAGAATTCGATGGGAACTAACATTGCCATATCGCATCGGAATCCGTCGATGTCGTGTTTCTCAATCCAAAAACGCATAGCCTCGATTTGCCCTCGCCACACTTCGCGGTTGGCGTAGTTGAGTTTGGCTGTATCGGTCCAATCCCAGGGAACTTTTGCTGTTCCATCGGATTCGCGTTCATACCAATCGGCGGATTTGCCATTAATCCACTTTGCATCGCGGGCCGTGTGGTTGGCAACCCAATCCAATAGCACTTTCATTCCGAGAGAGTGTGCAGTTGCTACAAAAGCGTCGAAATCCTCCATTGTTCCAAATTCGGGATTGATGGCGCAATAGTCGCGTATAGAGTAGTAGGAACCGAGTGAGCCTTTGCGGCCCTCCTCTCCGATTGGATATACAGGCATAAGCCATATGGCGTCGATTCCTAAGTCTCGCAACATCGGAAGTCGCTCCATTGCAGCTTGGAATGTACCCTCGGGAGTGAGTTGGCGAATGTTCATCTCGTATAGTACGGCCGAATAACTCCATTCAGGGTGGGCATAGTTGCTATTTGAGGTCATAATAATCGTTTTATTTTAACTTTGTCGGAAGTTGGCATCTCTTTGTTCCGACAAAATACTTGTATTATTTTCATATAAGAAAACTGCTGGTGGCAGAAAATCTTTTCACAAATATATGAAAAAAGATTAAAACTTGTTTCGGCAAAAAGTAGTTTGAGGACGGTTTTACGCTATACCTATATATATTATATATAAAGGATATTGCACGAGGAGGTTTTTGTAGGGAGCTTTCTGCAAGAGAAATGAAAGTTGAGATGGGGAATTGTAGCAATGGCAATGTTTGGGCACAAAATAATGATTTTGTAATGATTTAGATGTCAGTAATATAGCAAAAATAGTGAAAATAATATTCAAAAAAGTTGTTGATATATTTGCACAATTCGTTTTTTTGTCGTTACTTTGCACCCGCTTTGAAGGAGAGAAATCTTCGATAAGCGAAGGTTCTTGAAAAGTTTTTTAAATTTTTTCAAAAATATTTGGAGAATTGAAAAACAACAATTACCTTTGCACCCGCTTAGATGAGGAAACAATCCAAGTCTAATGGCAAAGGTTCTTGAAAAAAGTTTTTTGAAAATTTTTCCAAAAATATTTGGAGAATAAAAAAACTTGCCTTACCTTTGCACCACTTTCCGCTCCGAAAAAGCGGGGTGGTCAAACAGGAGAATTCTAAGTAAAATTAGGATAAAGTTCTTTGAGGATATTGAGCAGCTAAGAAAGTTTTATTCACTCTTAATTAAGAGTAATTTCAAACAATACCTTTGAGATTAGAGCTAAGATTTATAAACAATTTATTTTTACAATGGAGAGTTTGATCCTGGC